>JADHWD010000035.1 GCA_016783645.1 bacterium | reverse complement strand
TTACAGGGATGAAAGGGATGAAGGAGATGAAAACATTGAATTTATTCAATCTTCGATGAAATCCTATTATCAAACCGCCGATATTCTAATTTAGTTTTTCCCAAAGATTGCATTTTTTATCCCTTTCATCCCCTTAATCACTGTTAATTATCTTGAATCTTTAGTCTTTTGTATCTCTGTGTTCTCTGTGGCAAATATAAAATTTCAAATATCTTTGGTTAGAATTAATGATTCGTCATTCGATATTCCTTGTTCCTTGTTCGATATTCTAATCCCCATATTCACGAAATCGCGCCATCCTGCAGGATGGGCAGGGTGATCTTGAATTCAGCGCCTTTTCCCGGAACGCTGTCAACCGTTATACTCCCCTTATGCACTTCCACCACTTGCCGGACAATCGCTAAACCCAATCCCGTCCCTTTGGAACTGGTGGTGAAGAAGGGATTGAAGATTTTATCAACTACATCAGGTTCAATACCGCACCCGTTATCTTTGACCGATAACTCCATCAGGTTGTCTAATAATTTCCATTTCAGAACGATGACGATGCTCGAATCCTTCTTGGAAGCGTTGATAGAATTTTTCAGCAGGTTCAACAGCATCTGCTTGAACAGATTGCGGTCCTGCTCCACATCGATGGATTCTTTGGGATGTTTGAAGGAGAATTGAATGTTTTTATTTTCCGCTTCGATGCGCACCAGAGATAAAGTTTCTTCGATTAAGTCTTTGATATTTACCGGGCGGATTTCCGGTTCAATTTTACGGGTGTACATCAAGACATCGGAGGTGATTTTATTCAGGCTGTTGATGCCTTCGAGTATCCGTTTGACCAATTTCTGTTTTTCAGGATCGTCTTCCAAATCCCGTTCCAATAAAGTAGCGAATCCTCCGATGCCGCCCAGTGGATTTCTGATTTCATGGGCGATATTAGCCGCCATTTCACCCAATTCCACTAAAGTCTGACGGCGGCGCACCTCTTCCTGCAGACTTCGTATTTCGGTCAAATCTTCAAATATCTCCGCCGCTCCCATCACCTCTTCCTTCTCGTCCAGCACCACCATATTGGAAAATTCTACAGGTTTGGCGGAACCGCCGCGGGTGATTATATTCTTTTCCTTCTTGTATTGAGCTTTTTCAGTTCGGAGCAGTGCGGACAGCGAATGGGAGAGGTCTTTAGGTTCACCGAACAGATCATCGAAGTTTCGGCCGACAGCTTCCTCCACCGGAATACCGGTGATAGCTTCAGCGGTCTTATTGAAAAACGTGATAACACCTTGATTGTCAATCACAATCAAACCGGAGGACATGTTATCTAAAATCTGAGCGAGGAAATTTTTGATGCGGGTAGTTTCAGCGACGCTGCCAGACAGGAGGCGGTTTTTCTCTTCAAGTTCCGAACGCAGTTCTTCGATCTTGCGCTCTAACTTGCGATAAGCCTGATTCAAAGCGGTGGTAGTTTTATCGAAGTACTTGAAGGCGTCGATCAGGTCGAGGATTTCCTCGTCGGAATGCTTGCTGTCTTTTTTATCCCGGGCCATATACAATCTTCTATAGAATGATACCGGAAATTATTATCAATACATAATATAATGTAAAACTTCAAAAAAAGCAAGCATAAGCGGAATATTTTGCCTATTATTCTATATTGTCACCAATATAGAGTCAACAAGTTAGCAAGTTCACAAATCAGGTTGAATTTTGCTTTGCCGGAAACCCTTGTGTGAATTTATAGTATAAAAAATATTAACTGCGGCGACCGCGAGGGCCGCCCCTACGCTATTGGATGTTTATTTGTAGGGGTAGACCTTGCGTCTGCCCCTCCATCTCGTTCCCATGCTCCAGCGTGGGAATGCGTACCACAGGTGTGTTAAGAACCCACCCTACTGCTATTTTCAAGATAAACCCTCATGCGCCGGCGGCGCACCACCAAGCATGAAAATAGCGGCTTTTGGCTTTAGGCTCTGGGCTCTGGGCTTTAGGCAACTTGTTTCTACGAAACCGGTGAATTTTTGGGTGGGTTAAAAACCCACCCCTACATCGCCCTTCGTAGGGGCGGGTTTATAACCCGCCCTTCCCTCTCGTTCCCACGCTCCCGCGTGGGAATGCATACTATTTTCAATATAAATAAATCCAAGGATGTTCGAAAATAATTTCACAATTTGACTTTATAGATAATTTTCTTTAAATTTTCAAGTTATCAATTTAACCGGAGAAGGTGAATGCTTCAAGAAAATAAGGTGGATAAATATTTCGCCGTCATAGTGTTCATAGCTGGATTCATCACTTATTGGTCCTCTATGGCGCCCACGACTTCTTTCTGGGACTGCGGAGAATTCATCGCTTGTTCCTACACTATGGCTGTGCCCCATCCACCGGGTTCTCCCCTGTTTCTGCTATGGGGCAGGTTTTTCACTTTACTTCCCTTCGCCGCTGATATCGGTTACAGGATGAACATGATTTCTGTCCTATGCTCCTCCTTCTCCCTATTATTCACCTACCTGACTATTGTCCGCCTAATACGAATTTTCCGAGGCAGAGATGAGAATATTTACGACTCATTGATAGTGGGCTGCGGCGGATTGATTGGCACTTTAGCCTTGGGGTTTTCATATAGTTTCTGGTTCAATTCTGTTGAAGCTGAAGTTTATTCCGCCAGCACGCTTTTAACCGCATTAGTATTTTGGCTTATCTTGAAATGGACCGACTATGCCGATGAGCCCAAAGGCGATAAGATAATCCTCTTCATCGCTTATATCATCGGGCTCGCCACCGGCGTTCACCTTCTCAACCTGCTCGCCATATTCGCCCTGGCTCTGATCGTCTATTTCCACAAGAATGAATTCAAATGGCAGGGATTTCTTATTACCATGGCGCTTGCCGCCGCCGGATTCTTCGTAGTCTATCCCGGTGTAGTGAAATACATACCTCAGATGATGCAGAAGATTTCTCCCTGGGCGCCTCTTATAGTTATCTTCGCTCTAATCGCCGCTTTAAGATGGGTGCATCAGAACCGGCGGAGATTTGTATCTATCGCTTTAATGTCTATTCTGCTGGTCATTTTAGGCTATTCCACTTACGCCACAATATATATCCGTTCCCAGCACGATCCTAATATAGATGAGAACAATCCCGATAATCTTGACCGTTTAGTTTATTATCTAAACCGCGAACAGTATGGCGACGCTCCGATTTTAAACCGCCGCTGGAATAACAATCCCGAATATACCGGCAAATGGGATTTCTTCTGGCGTTATCAGGTGCATCACATGTACACCCGCTACTTCCTGTGGCAGTTCGTAGGCCGAGACGGCACTTATCAGGATGCGCCGGTTACAGTAAAACAGTTCTGGGCGCTGCCTTTGCTGTTAGGTCTTATCGGAATGGCGCATCATTTCCAGCGGGACGGTAAAAGGGCTTTTACAGTACTCACCTTGTTCTTCATAACCGGGTACGCTATAATTTTGTATTTAAACCAGGAGGATCCACAGCCGCGGGAAAGGGATTACTCCTATGTCGGCTCTTTCTATGCTTTCGCACTATGGATAGGGATAGGAGCCTCTCATCTGATAGAGACGGGCAGAAAGGTTGCTTCGAGAGCTTCTCCCGGTTTGAAGAAAGCCGGAGTATTCGGCACGGCGGCTCTGCTGTTGGCGGTAGTCCCCTTCAACATGCTCCTGCAAAATTATAATACGGTTAAGCGCACCGGCAATTATATCGCCTGGGATTATTCTTATAATATTCTGGAAAGCTGCGCGCCTGACGGCATTATATTCACTAACGGAGACAATGACACTTTCCCCCTGTGGTATTTGCAGGAGGTCGAGAAAATACGCACGGATGTCAGAGTGGCCAACCTCTCATTATTGAATACGGGTTGGTACATCAAGCAGTTGAAGAATTGGGAACCTAAAGTTCTCATCAGTTTCAGCGATGATTATATTGACCGCTATATCGACGGGCATGATATCGAAGCTTTGAAAAAACGCTATTGGCCCAACGGCGGGCGGGAAATCATAATCGAATCGCCAGAGGGAAATTATCAATGGTTCGTCCCCGCAACTATGTATATCCCTGTCGCTGACCAAGCCGATACTAAGAACAATTTCCTGCGGGTGCAGGATTTAATGATATTGAACATTATCGCCACTAATAAGGGGCAGAAACCTATATATTTCGCGGTTACCGTATCCAATAGTAATATGACCGGATTGAAGGATTATCTGACCATGGAAGGATTGGTCTTCAGACTCAATCCCGACAAAGGCAAGTTAATCGACCCCGATCTCATGCGGGTGAACCTGTTTGAAACCTACGCTGACCATTACCGCAATTTGGATAATCCCAAGGTACATTACGATGATAACATCGTGAAACTACTGCAGAATTACCGCAGCGCCTTCCTCCAGCTGGCTTATCACTATTATACCCGTAATAAACCGGGGTGGGAGCCGGGCCCGGAAGTATCAATTGAAGAGCGTTACGCTAACTTTGACAGTCTATCCTCCAAATCAAAAGTGGAATTGATACTGGATAAGATGTCTGATATAATGCCCGAAGATGTGCTTCCATTGAATAATAACGAGATTACCGTTCAAATCGGCCGGATGTATTATGACATCGGCCGGCCCGATGAATTATCCAAGCGGCTGGACCGATTATCCGCCGCGGATAATGTAGAGGAGATGATCCGCTACAGCGTCCTATACTCCAAGTGGCTCAATGATAAAGAGAAAGCCTCCCGTCTGCTTGACAAGGCCATGGAAAAAGCTGTTGATAAAGAGATGATAATCGAGATTGCGACACTTATCAGTGAAGCCGGCGAGCCGGATAGAGCGATGACGGTATTGCAGGAAATATTGGCGGGAAATCCTCCCTTCAACACCAAACTGCGGGTAGCGGCGGCTTATTATCAGATGAACCGGGACACATTGGCGCGGAATTTGTATAAACAACTTGTCGCCGTTAACTCGGCCGACGGAGAAGCTGTGGGAGGGCTGTTATCGGTATATCATCGTATGGGTGAAATACAAGAAGCTCACAATCTGCTGGAGGAATGGCTTAAACTGCATCCAAATGATGCACAAGCAAAGCAAAGATTGCAGGAATATAAAAATATACTGTCCGCCGGGTAGGAGTGGATGCCGGAGCCTGTAGATATTATTATACCGCATCTGCGCGGGCAGAAACTATTTATGCGCTGCCTGGAAACCCTGTTTAAAACCGATTACCCTGATTTCAGGGTGATATTGGTGGATAATGGTTCCATCGATGGTTCGGTCGCCGCAGCGAAAAACGCATTTCCGGAAATCATCGTAATAAGGCTCGATGAAAATCTGGGTTTCGCAGGCGGATGCAATGCGGGAGTGAATTATTCCGGCCGGGAATTGATCGCTCTTTTAAACGATGACACCGAGGTTGATCCCGGCTGGCTCAAACTGCTGGTAGATGCCTTATTGAAGGATGACTGTATAGCGGTGGTTCAGCCCAAACTGCGGTGGCTTTTAGACCGGAGCAAATTCGATTACGCCGGCGGCGTAGGGGGCATGCTCGATATATTCGGATTTCCCTTCTGTTACGGACGGATGTTTGAAACAATGGAAACGGATGAAGGGCAGTATGACGGCGTCCGTGATATATTCTGGGCTTCCGGGTCGGCGTTACTGACGAGACGCAGTTTGTTCATGCAAGCCGGGGGCTTGGATGAACGATATTTCGCTCATCAGGAAGAAATTGATTTAAATTGGCGTCTGCAGTTGATGGGCTATAAAATCACCGCCGTTCCCCAGGCGCTGGTATATCATTATGCTGGCGGGACATTATCTTCGGCGGATTTCAATAAAAAATACTTCAATCATCGTAACAGCGTCTACACTCTGTTGAAAAATTACCAGCTTCGCAACCTTCTATGGATATTGCCTATAAGATTAATATTGGAGATAATGGCGGCGGTTTTGGCGGTGAAGCAGGGTGATTTTCTCAGGATTTTAGCCATATTCAGGGCGGGATTCTGGAATATATTTCATCTGCCCCTGCTTTTAAAGGCGCGCCGGCAGGTGAAAAGACTTCGTATAAAGTCCGACCGGGAGATCATGCGGCGGCTGTACCAAGGCTCTATCGCTCTCCAATATTATTTATTCGGTAAGAGATATACCAGCCAAGCGCTTCCGGCGGCGGTACCATACCATAAATGTGAAACCCCAAGCAAAGTTCAAATAAACAGATAAACTATCAAACCTCTCGGAGGAAAATGATGCGAAAACTCACATTGGCACTGGCAGCGATTATTGTTATCTTGATGTTCAGCGCCTCCCAAGCGGAAGAAATCTATCACCAGCGCGCAATTGAAATCAAAGGCGGATTAGCTTACTTCCTCGACGCCGGCGATCCCGTCGACTGGCCGAAAACCTTTGTAGGTTCCAATGTCGGCGATGAAATGCTATACTCTCCGGCTTTCGGAATCAGTGTACTATACCGCACTCATAATAACTTTGTGTGGAATTTAGGATATAATTATATGTTAAGTTCCAGCACCAATTACACTGTAGGCGTTACAGCTTATGAGGAGACGGTGTCCGCCAGCGAAATATACGCTATGGCGGGATTCATTATTAATCCTTCCGGAAGATTAAATCTTTCGCTCACAACAGGTCCTACTCTGACGATAGCTTCTATGGACCGTATCAGCCCTGCGGCGGGCACACTGCGGGAATTCTATGGCGCTAACGGTAAAAGTATAGGTATTCTGGCTATGGCGAATTTGGAATATCTGCTAAGAAATGATCTTGGAATCAAATTGGGCGCGGGATTCCGCGGCGCCAGCATCAGCAACTTGGGATTCGTCGACAGCAACGAACAGCAACATGATGTGATGTGGACCACCCCCGCCGGCGCTGTAACCCCGTCTTCTTACACTATAGATTTTTCCGGATTTTTCGCCGAATTCGGTTTCAGATTCTATCTCACGCCTAAAGACAACTGGTAGGTGAATTATAATCCCCCTGGTAAGACTTCCTGCCCGCTCTGCGGCTCTACGGTAGTATCTCATTTTATGGAGCTCCCCGACAGGTTTGACCCTGACGGGGAGCTTTACCATATTTACAGATGCGGCAAATGCGGTTTCATTTTTCTCCATCCGATAATTCCGGAGGAGGAGATGGCGGCGCATTATACTTCAAAGGAATATGATCCGCACCTTGAAGACGAATCGGCGCATACGATTTCCCAGAAGCTGTATTCCCTAATCAGACCCGCCGCTTTACGCTGGAAAGCGGGATTGATAAACCGGTTCATCAAAACCCCGGGGAATCTTTTAGATGCAGGCGCCGGCGCCGGCGCTTTTATATACGCTATGCAAAAAAGAGGGTGGAAAACTACCGGTATTGAAAAAAGTACCGATACCGCCGAATACGGTCAGCGTAAATACGGCGTGAATATCTATGCAGGCGATCTTTCTGATGCTGTCTTAAAAAAACCCGCCTACGATGTCATCTCTTTCTGGCATTCGCTCGAACATATTCACCGACTCAAAGAAAACCTGCAGACAGTAAAAGAGATATTGAAACAAAAAGGCTTGTTGATTATCGCTCTGCCTAATCCTGATTCCTTAGACGCTAAAATATATAAAGCTAAATGGGTGGCATGGGACGCCCCCCGGCATCTGTGGCATTTCAAACCCGATGTTATGCGCCGCCTGCTTGATGAAATGGGATTTAAACTATTGAAAAAGAAAGCGATGCCCTTTGATCCCTTCTATAATTGTCTGCACAGCGAATTTCTCAGCGGATCAAAATTGTGGAAATTTATCGTAAGATTTCCTATAATATCATTCCTGTCTTATTTATTAGGAACTATTAATCCGGCGCGCGGTTCATCAATTGTGTATATTGCGGTGAAAAGATGAGATTCATTACAGCGCTCGTCTGTATATTATTCTTATTAGCCTTCTACTCCTGTGATTACAAACCGAAATCGCAGGGTGAATACAGTGAAGTCTTCGTCTTTGCGGATGATGAAGTCCGGCTCGCTTCCGCCCCCTTGATGGCGAATTTATTGGAAATTCCCATCGATACTCCCCAGCCCGAACAATTATTCTATCTGCATTGGACCGATTTTGAAAATCTTAACCGCATAGTCAATCAGCGGAATATTATACTTATGGGAACGATTGACGGGGGTGGTGAAGTATCAGAATATATAAGAGGTATGCTTGATTCGAAAGCGCTTGAAGGTGTAGAACAGGATGATTATTGGCTTTTCGCTAAAAAGAACACCTGGTCGCGGGAACAGATGTTAATCATCCTGACAGCGCAAGATCAAAAAACGCTTGCGGGCAAATTGATAGAGAACGGCGGGGATATTTACCGGACCCTGCGTAATTCTGTCATGCAAAGACTTCACGATCAACTTTACTATACCGCCGAGCGTAAAGAAATTGCGGAGGAGATAACTAATGAATACGGCTTCAAACTGCGTATTCCTCATGACTTCTCAATTACAATCGATTCACCGGAGGAACGGATACTGCGGCTGCGCAGGTGTATGCCTGACAGATGGCTCACAATATTCTGGATCGATACAGACAGTTTGACCGAAGAACTCTTATTAAATGAGAGAATCCGGGCGGGAAAGCGCTTTTTGGATCCGGTGTATATTTATCCCGAACTGAATAGATTTTATCCTAATGATGAAATCGTCCCCGGCGGGATGATTCTGCGGGGTATGTGGGCGACCGAATCATCAATCGGCGGAGGACCTTTCTTCACCTATGCGGCGCATGATTCGCTATCGGAGCGGATTTATTTCATCGATGGCGCTGTTTTCGCTCCCGACCGGGAGAAGGTGCCTTTATTACTACAATTAGAAGTGATGGCGCAGACTTTCAAATTACCATAAATACTATTAACTTGAATTATTCATAAATTAACAAGGATATTCAGGATTCACAGGATTTAAAATTCAAAAACCAAATCTGAAAAATTAGACTATATGATTTTAAAAGTAGGAGACTTATCCTGTTTATCCTGCACATCCCTGTTAAATTCTTGAATTAATAAGGCTAGCCAAAGATATTTGAAATTTGCCACAGAGAACACAGAGATGCACAAGGCTAAAGGGTAAAAACTCAGGATAATTAACAGGGATTAAGGGGATAAAAGGGATTAATAATGCAATATGAGGATATTACAAAAACATAATTTATTGTAGGGGCGAATCATTTGTAAAGGAGCGATGAAATTGGAAGATACTATTCAGTTTAAATGCTTCACCCCTGCCTTGGAAAAATCCAATTAGAATATCGGATATTTGATAACAGGATTTCATCGAAGATTGAATAAATCCAATGTTTTCATCCCCTTTATCCCTTTCATCCCTGTAAATTTTAATAATTGGAAATGTTACTGTAAGGGATGAACTCTTACAGTGAATATGAAAGTATCTAAGAGAAGAAGATAATGAGTGAGAATAAAATAGAAGTATTGATACTCATCGGCAGCGAATCGGACCATAAACGGATAGAGAAATTGGCTCCGGCGCTGGAATGGTTCGGTATCTCTCACGAGCTAAAAGTGTCTTCCGCGCACCGTAATCCGGAACTGACTGTGGAACTGGCGCGGAAAGCTCATGAGCGGGGAGTGAAAATTATAATCGCCGCCGCCGGTATGGCGGCTCATCTTCCCGGAGTGATAGCGGCGCATACTCCTTTACCGGTCATCGGAGTGCCGCTGGACGCTTCACCTTTGAAAGGCGTCGATGCGCTGTATTCAATTGTGCAAATGCCGCCGGGAGTGCCGGTGGCGGCGGTGGGCATTGACGCTGCGGTCAATGCGGCGGTGTTAGCCGCTAAAATCCTGGCGCTGAATGATGAGCGGATATCGCATCGATTGGATGAATTTATCAAAGCCGGTTGTAAGATACCTAACCCGGACGAGCCGGAACCAAAAAGGCTCAAGACTTTAGACTTTGGACTTTAGTAAAAGCAAAGTGTACAAAATCCGAAGCTCGAAATTCGAAACTGACAGTTTTTGATTCGCAGCTCGAAACTCGTAGCTCGAAACTTTTAAAAAATATCTTGATACACGATTTTCTGCCAGAAAAAGCAAGAAAATCAGAATTAAAGTACTAAATGAGGGAACGCATTGAAAACTCTAATTATTATACCCACCTATAACGAGCGCGAGAATATCGGCGCCTTAATACCGCGCATTTTGGAACAGACTGATGAAGTCGATGTGCTGGTGGTGGATGATAATTCGCCTGATGGCACCGGAAAAATAGCCGCTGAGATCAGCGAAAAAGAGCCCCGCGTGTTTTTACTGCAAAGACCCGGTAAACGCGGATTTGGTTCAGCTTACTGCGATGGCTTCCGATACGCCTTGGAAAACGGATATGATGCGGTGATGGAAATGGACGCTGATTTTTCCCATGATCCAAAAGAGATACCTAATTTTCTGAAAGCGGCGGAAGATGCGGATTTAGTGCAAGGATCCCGTTACCTCAACGGTGTGAATGTGATAAATTGGCCGCTGTACCGCCTGCTTTTATCATATTTTGCGAATCTATATACCAGAATCATCACGGGTTTGAACACCAAAGACAGCACCGGAGGATTCAGGCTGATCCGGCGGGAAGCCCTAAAATCGGTGGATTTGAGAGGTATTAAATCCAACGGTTACTCTTTTCAGATAGAGTTATTGTATAAAATCTGGCTTAAAGGCTTCAAAGTCGTTGAAATACCCATTATCTTCGTCGACCGCGTAAAAGGCAAATCGAAAATGTCTAAAAGGATTATCTATGAGGCTATGTTCATGGTTTGGAAACTGCGCCTGCAGCGTCTGCTTGGTATGTTGAAATGAACCGCCGGGATTTCGCATGGATCTTTCAATTGTCATAGTGAATTACAATGTGAAGTATTTCCTGGAACAAGCGCTGTTATCATTGATGAAATCCACGCAGGGGTATGAGACGCAGTTCATTGTAGTCGATAACGCCTCCCAGGATGGCAGCGTCGAATTTATGCGAAACAAATTCCCCGCTGTGGAATTAATAGCCAATGAAACGAATTTAGGATTCGGCAAAGCTACTAATCAGGGTTTGAAAGTGGCGGCAGGAAGGTATATCCTGGTGATTAATCCGGATACCCTCGTAGGCGAGGAGGCTCTTAGGAAATTAATAGAATTCATGGATACCCATCCTGAAATTGGAGCCGTTGGTCCCAAACTCATCGACCGCGGGGGCAAGTTTGAATTGAATTCCCGCCGGGGTTTTCCCACTCCCACAGCCGCATTCTGCAAGATCACCGGATTAGCGCATATATTTCCTAACAACCGATTCACCGCAGGCTATAACCTCACTTATTTGGATCCGGATGTGCCTTCGGAGGTGGATTCTTTAAGCGGCGCTTTCATGCTGATCCGGCGGGAAGTATATGAACAAACCGGCGGTTTCGATGAAGACTTTTTCATGTACGGGGAAGATTTGGACTGGTGCTGGCGCATCAAACAGAAGGACTGGAAAATATGGTACCTGCCGGATGCTAAAGTGATACACTATGGGGGCGAAAGCTCGCTTCGTTCTGATGTCGACACCCGCCGGATGTTCTATGACGCAATGTTTCTTTTCATCAAAAAACATTATTCCGGCGCATTCCCTTTGAAAAACATCTTACTTAGAATAGGGGTTTCACTGACAGCCTCCGCCAGCCGGATTAAAAATTTAATCACCCGTTTCCGCGCCCCGATGATCGACCTGCTTATTGTGAACACCGGATTATTCGCCGGCAGATTAGTGAAGTTCGGCAGACTGGATTTAAACGATGTGTTCGTGCCTTATCTGATTTATAATATCGGCTGGCTGGCGATTTTCGCCTCTTTCGGAATATACAGCCATCGGAAAACTTCCATTAAGCTGGCTTTAATCGGGGCTATAGCCGGGTCAGTGTTCAGTTCCGCTTTCACTTATTTCTTCAAGCAGTACGCCTATTCCCGCTTTGTGTTGTTATCCGCTTCCATGTTCATAATAATCTTCACACCTTTATGGCGCTGGATAGTGTTCAGGCTGCCTTCTGCGGGCGGATTGAAGGAGTGGTTCCGCCGGCGGACTTTATTAGTGGGAGTGGATGAATTGACCGGCAGAATAGCGGCGAAAGCGCAGAAAGACGCGTCTTTCGATTTTAATATCATCGGATTCATCGATCCAACCGGCGAAAAGATTGGCGGAGAGTACCATGACAGGGAAGTATTAGGCGCGCCGGAGGAACTGCCGCGCCTGGTGAAATCATTAGCGATTGAAGAAGTGATTTTCAGCGCCGGGAGTATGAAATACGAGGATATATTGAAACATATAAGCCTTCTTGGCGGCAGGGTCGGATTCAAAGTGATTCCGGAGAGCGCTTTGCAGTCACCCAATGGTGAAGCGCCCTTCTTGGAATTGGGTTTCCAGAAAAAGCCGCGTTTACTGCCGCGTATTAGGAAATTATCAGGGGATATCCGGTGAACCGTTACATTTTAGATTTTGAAAAGCCGGTCTATGAGCTGGAACAGAAGATAAACGAGCTCATCATTCTGGAACACCGAGACGGATTAGAAGTGTCCGAAGAAGTGGAGCGATTGAAATCCAAAGTTGAAAAGCTGAAGAAGAGCATATTCAGCAAACTGGGCAGCTGGGAGAAACTGCAGGTCGCCCGCCATCCTCACCGCCCTTATACCCTGGATTATATAAGCCGGATAACTAAAAAATTCATCGAACTGCATGGCGACCGCCGTTTCGCCGACGATCCGGCGATTGTGGCAGGGATTGGTGAAATCGAATCACAGCCAATCGTGATAGTCGGACATCAGAAAGGGAGGAGCACAAAAGAGAATATCCGCCGCAACTTTGGTATGCCGAATCCTGAAGGTTACCGCAAAGCTCTGCGTATTATGGAATTAGGCGCAAAATTCAACCGCCCCATACTCACATTAATCGACACCCCGGGCGCCTATCCCGGAATTGGCGCCGAAGAACGGGGGCAGGCTGAAGCCATCGCTCATAATCTATTCGTCATGTCCACTATCCCCGTGCCTATCATTGCGTTCGTCACCGGCGAAGGCGGTTCCGGAGGAGCGCTGGCGCTGGGATTAGCTGATAAAGTGATGATGCTGGAACATTCGATTTATTCGGTGATATCCCCTGAGGGATGCGCTTCCATCCTATTCAACGATTCCAAGAAGAATAAGCAGGCGGCGGAGGCGATGAAAATCACCGCGCAGGATTTAATCAAACTGAAAATCGTAGATGAAATCATTCCGGAACCTTTAGGCGGAGCGCATAATGACTATGACTTGGCAGCAGTTTTGCTGAAACAAGCGGTGTTGAAATCACTGGATGAATTACGGGGAGTGGACAGCGGGACATTAATTGAAAACCGCCGGGAAAAATACAGGAAGATGGGATTTTGGAAAGAGAAATAGCGGTTGATACCAGTGTAAGAGTCAGATATGCCGAAACCGACCAGATGGGCATCGTCTATTACGCCAACTACCTGGTCTATTTTGAAGTCGGCAGGACCGCATTCATCCGACAAGTATGGAAACCTTACGCCGAAATCGAATCTTTAGGTTATGTTCTGCCCGCTTTGTCAGCTTCGGTGGAATACAAGGGCAGCGCAAGCTACGATGATCTTTTAACCATCAAGACCATCCTGAAAGATTACAATAGAGTGAAATTGACATTCGGGTATGAAATCACGCGGGAGGACGGCAAATTAATCGCCATAGGTTCCACTTTACACTGCTTCACTGATCTCGACGGCAAACCCCGGCGGATGATGAAAGAGCTATGGGATTTTTTGCAGGAATTGGATAGTAAGTGAGGATTAAATTTGAAATAAAAAATTCCGCCGGTACAGCAGGCGGAATTTATCATAACAAGTATCTATATTCCATTCAAGCTCTGGCTACAGTAATCTGGCGTTTCACCGGCTTGACAATTTTACCGGCTTGAATACATGATGTGCAGACGCGCATCCGCCGATTGCCCTGCGGAGTCTGCGCCCGCACCGTCTGCAGGTTGGGCAGGAAACGGCGTTTGGTCAAGTTATGGGCATGACTCACATTATTACCGGTCATTGGAATTTTACCGCATATTTCGCATTTGCGTGACATATTCACCTCAATATTTCGGATGAAGCTTCAATACAGTGTTAATTTAGGAACTTGTAATTTAATAAAAAAGCGGATAAATTGCAATTTATTGCGGCATTTTAGCCTTGTTATAATTTGAAACATCGTCATTCCGGCTGGCGCCGGCTGGGATGCAGTATGGCAGTACCCTGCGAATAATATATGTGGTGTCGACTCTCCGCAGTCGGCACCAATTATTTGTGTTTTAAGGAAATACTGTCGACCGCAGAGGGTCGACAGCGCATAATAACTTGCTAACTTGCAGACTTGAAAACTTTTTTAATATCCTGTGTATCCGCAGTTAATAGATTGCCTAATGTTCTTTAAAAATGAAAATATCTCCTGCCCGGCGGGATTAGCTCCGATGGCGGGCGTTACGGATACCGCCTTTCGGACGATATGCCGCCGCATGGGCGCGGCTTTCACTATGAGCGAAATGGTATCGGCTGACGGTCTGGTCCGTAAAGGAGAAAAAACAATTAGACTCATGCGTTTCATACCGCAGGAACGCCCTTTCGGCATCCAGCTGTTCGGAAATGATCCGGTTATCATGGGAGAAGCGTCGGTTATCGCAGAGGAATTGAATCCCGATTTCATCGATTTGAACGCGGGATGCCCGGCGCGAAAAGTCGTCCGCAGAGGCGCGGGAGCGGCTTTGATGAACGATTTAACCTTGTTGGAGAAAATATTAAATACCATGCGCGCTGCGGTTAAATTACCATTATCTGTTAAAATACGCGCCGGTGATAATCCCGCTTCAATGAAGGCTGTGGAAGCCGCCCGGGCGGCTGAAGCTTGCGGTTTCGACGCGGTTATAGTTCATCCCAGATACCGCACCCAGGGTTTCAGCGGTAAAGCGGATTGGAATATAATCAAACAAGTGCGGGAAGCGGTGTCAATCACAGTCATCGGCAACGGCGATATCAATTCACCGGAGGACTGCCACAAAATGATGAAGCAAACCGGATGTGATTTAGCGCTGATCGGACGCGGGACGCTGGGAAAACCCTGGTTGTTCGCTCAAATCGCCGGTGAAATTTCTCAGCCGCCGGCCGCTTTAATCCGTCAGACTGTGATTGAACATTATAAATTGATACTGGCGGACAAAGGAGAATATACCGGCGTGCGGGAGATGCGCAAGCATCTGGGCTGGTATTCCAAAGGACTCCCCGGCGCTAATGAATTCCGCCGGAAAGTGATGACATTGGAAAAACCGGAACCGGTGACAGAAGAAATCGGCAGATTTTTTTTGTGAAATACAAAAGGCTTTAGGCTTTTTAGTCTGTCCGGAAGTGCGGCATTATCCAATCAATAGGAGGCCGGACTTCAGTCCGACTCCTTTGAACAGACTAAACCCTCATGTGCCTTCGGCGCACCACCAAGCATGAAAATAGTGTTGAGGGCGACCGCGAGGGCCGCCCCTACATACAGGATATTTGAGTGGTGTCATGCGTCCCCGCATGACACTAAGGTATTGTTTATATTATGTATGGTGTCGACTGCAGAGAGTCGACACCACATTGAACTAAACCCTAGACCCTAAACCCTATTTTCAAAGTAAACCCTCATACGCCTGTGGCGCACCACCAAGCATGAAAATCGGATTGCTGGCAGGCGGGGACGCCTGCCAGCACAGTTCCTGGTGGTGTCATGCGTCCCCGCATGACACTAAGATATTGTTATTATTATGTATGGTGTCGACTACGGAGAGTCGACACCACATTGAACTAACCCCTAGACCCTAACCCCTATACCCTATTTTCAGAGTAATATTAACTATTCAAATAAAAAATATCGAATTATTCAGGGCATCCGCCCGGGGAATGCGTGATGTATTGCCTTAAAGAAAAACCGATCTATATATTTGGGAATATGTCGGACGATCTCGACTACATGTTCTCTCATTCTTTTTATATCAAGAGGCCCTCATTGGCGATGCAGGAGCAGGCTTGGAGGCCGGCGGCCGATGTATTTGAAACCGAAGACCAAGTGGTTGTGATAATCGATATTGCTTCCATCAGCGAAAAAGACCTGTCCATCGCCTTGGAAAACGATACGCTGATAGTCAGAGGGATAAGGCGGGAATTATCCGGTTTCAGAAAGCGGCATTACCACAAGATGGAAATCGATTTCGGTCCCTTTGAAAGAGTCATCAAACTACCCTGCCTAGTGGCTGATAAAGAAGTTAAAGCCAAGTACAAGAACGGTTTTTTAGAAATCCGCCTGCAGAAGATGATTTCGGAAAGATGCGAAATAAAGATACAGATAAAGTAGAGCCCAGCGCGTTAAAGCGAAGAAATTAATATGAAAATAGTAGTTGTAGGGAGGATTCTTGACCCGCCAAAATATAATTGAACGAAGGGCAGACACATAGGTCTGCCCCTACAAATAAATATCCGGTTTTTTAGGGGCGAACCCGTGTGTTCGCCCCTGAGACTGTTTTCATGCTTCAGGACGCACTAAAGGCGCATGAGGGTTTATCCTGAATATCCTGTATATCCGTAGTTAATTCTTCTCCCCGGTTTCATTAGACCGGGCTGCCATTTTAGCTTGTTATTTGCAACTTGTTATGTAAATAATAAAAATTCATATATATAAAATGTTAGAGAACGAAGATAATAAAGAATCCAAGCCGGAACTGCCGGAAACTCTGCCGCTTTTAGTGTTAGAGGAAAATGTAGTTTTCCCAGGCGTAGTTTTTCCCCTCTCTATCTCCGATGAAACCACCATCAAGATGATCAACGACGCGTTGGAGGGGAACAAACTGGTAGCCGCCTTCACCGCTAAAAAATCTGAAGACTCGGAGGAGGGCGATTTTTTTCATGTTGGCGCTGTTTCCGTGATCATCCGCATGTTCAGAGTGCCGGATGGTTCTATCCGTCTTTTAATGCAGGGATTATTGCGGGTGAAATATCTGGAAACGGTGTCAGATAAGCCTTATAAAAATGTGAGGATAGAGAAACTTCCATTAGACCGCCGCCGTCCCCGCCGGGTGGAAGCGCTGACACGGATTCTAACCGATGAATTCAAACAAGTCATCGAACAAGCCCCTTACCTTTCCGATGATATCAAGGTCGCCCTATTGAATATCAAAGACCCGGAGATATTAGCCGACCTTATCACATCAAACCTGAACATACCTCCGGAGGAAAAACAGCAAGTATTAGAGATGACCGATCTTGAACAGAGACTGGCTAAAGTGTCCAGTCTGGTGAGTAAGGAATTGAAACTGCTGAAATTGAGCAATAAAATCCGCGGCGAAGTCGATGAGGAATTGGATAAGACGCAGAAACAATACTACCTGCGGGAGCAGTTAAAAGCGATAAAGAAAGAGTTGGGTGAAGAGGACGCTTACAGCGAGGAAGTGGAAGGATTGGAAAAGCGTCTTTTGGAAACTCCTATGCCGGAAAAGGCTTTAGAGGCGGCGAAAAAAGAGTTATCCCGCTTGGCAATGATGTCCCCCGCTTCGGCGGAATACAGCGTTGTGCGCACTTATCTCGATTGGATTTTAGAACTGCCCTGGGAGATTTCAACTAAGGACACTATCGATATCAAAAAAGCGCAGAAAATATTAGATGAAGACCATTACGGTTTGAAGGATGTTAAAGAGCGGATATTGGAATATTTAGCGGTGAGGAAGTTGAATGAATCGATAAAGGGCCCGATATTATGCCTGGCAGGCCCTCCGGGAGTGGGCAAGACCTCTTTAGGCAAATCGATAGCCCGGGCGACGGGGCGGAAATTTGTCCGCATGTCGTTAGGCGGTATGCATGACGAGGCGGAAATCCGGGGGCACCGCCGCACCTATATCGGAGCCCTCCCGGGCCGAATCATTCAATCCATCCGCAATGCTGGCGCTAATAATCCCATCTTCATGCTGGACGAGATAGACAAAGTCGGCGCCGATTTCCGCGGCGACCCTTCATCCGCCCTGTTGGAAGTGTTAGATCCCGAACAGAATAACACCTTCCAGGATCATTACCTCGATTTGGAATTCGACCTTTCCAAGGTGATGTTCATCACTACCGCCAATGTAGTTCATTCCATCTCGCCGCCCCTGCGGGATAGGATGGAAACTATAACTCTACCGGGCTACATCACTTTAGAGAAAATAGAGATCGCCCGGCGGTATTTAGTGCCCCGGCAGATAGAAGAGAACGGTCTGACCCGCAAGCAGATAAGCTTCAGCACAGGCGCTTTACAGCGCATAATTTCGCAGTATACCCGGGAAGCGGGTGTGAGGAATTTGGAAAGAACTATCGCCCGGGTCTGCCGTAAATTGGCTTTCAAGATAGCTGCCGGCGAATCGGAAGCGGAGAATATCAGCGTTCGCAATTATACCGATTATTTGGGGACGCCGCAGTTTATAGGTGAAATCACCGAACACCCGCCCTTAGTCGGCGTCGCCACCGGGCTGGCTTACACACCGGTCGGAGGAGAAGTGCTCCTGATCGAATCCTCAATGATGCCCGGTAGCAAATCCCTGCAAATCACCGGGCAGTTAGGCGATGTAATGCGGGAATCGGCGGAAATCGCATTATCCTACCTGCGCGCTAATTCCCAAAAATTCGGCATCAAGAAGGATTTTTTCAAGAACATCGATATCCATATTCATGTCCCCGAAGGCGCTACGCCTAAGGATGGACCCTCCGCCGGAGTCACTATGCTCACATCATTGGCCTCCCTATTATCCGGGCGGAAAGTGCGCAACGATGTGGCGATGACAGGAGAGATCACATTAAGAGGAAGAGTTCTGCCCATCGGAGGTCTGCGGGAAAAAGTTACCGCGGCGGTCAGGTCTAAAATCAAAGAAATCATCCTCCCCGAAGAGAACCGCAAGGATTTGAAGGACATCCCCGAAGAAGTGGCTTCTAAAATCAAATTCCACTTCGTAGAACGGATAGA
>JADHWD010000034.1 GCA_016783645.1 bacterium | reverse complement strand
TTCTAATTTAGTTTTTCCCAAAGATTGCATTTTTTATCCCTTTCATCCCCTTAATCCCTGTTAATTATCTTGAATCTTTAGCCTTTTGTATCTCTGTGTTCTCTGTGGCAAATATAAAATTTCAAATATCTTTGGCTAGGGTTTAGTTCAATGTGGTGTAGACTCACCGTAGTCGACAACATATATAATAATAACAGTGTATTAGTGTCATGCGGGGACGCATGACACCACCAGGAACTGTGCTGGCAGGCGTCCCCTTGCCAGTAATCCGATTTTCATGCTTGGTGGCGCGCCGAAGGAGCATGAGGGTTTAATCTGAAAATAGTCGACAGTAAACGGTGAACGGTAAATGTAGGGGCGACCCTTGCGGTCGCCCTTGAAAACCTGCGCCGACAAATCGTAGCCGGGCGGATTGAAAACCCGCCCCTACGCTCCGAAAATAGGATTTATGCATTCCCACGCAGGAGCGTGGGAACGAGAGGGAAAAAGCCGTTGAACTGCGGGCATGACCTGCCGGCGCTTTAAAATAGCTGTTAGCTGTACTGACCAGTAAAGTTGTAAAACATTTAGAGAGATTGCTTCAAGGCTTTCAGCCTTTCGCAATGACGCTTTCGATGTTTTTTAGACCTGTGATATAACCTTAAATGTCAATACAATAGGCGAGAGGTCAAACCTCTCCCCTTTTTTAAATTCTCTTGTTAATGTTTTCTCAAAGTCGCCCGCAAAAATGACTAAAAATTTCGGCTTTTCATGCCCTATCCGCTTAAACTTATAATATATACCGATTTAAACGATACACTGCTGGATCGGAATTACCGGTTCGATGATGCCTCTGAGGCGCTGGAATTGATCCGGCGGTATGATATCCCGCTGATTATCAGCACTTCCAAGACCCGCGGGCAGACTGAGATATACCGTAAGCGTATGGCGCTTAATTATCCGTTAATAGTGGAAAACGGCGGCGCTATCCATTTTCCTCCCGGTTCATTTCCCACCGGGCGGCTGCCTGAAGGATGCCGCCGGGAAGGTGGGGAATTCGTATGGGAATTCACCCGTCCGGCGCAGGATTTACTGCCGGATTTGAAAGATGCGGCTAAAGTTACCAACACAATAGTTGAAACTATAAGCGAAATGCCGGTTGAACGGATTATGGAATATACCGGTATGTCTAAGGAAGAATCGGAATTGGCAAAGGACCGCCGCTATACTATATATTTCACCTGCAAAGGTGATAGAGACTTCTTATTTGCGGAGCTTAAATACCGCGGATTGAAACCCACCTGGGGTTCTTATTTCTGCCATCTGGGCTATTATAATGATAAAGGGCTGGCGGTTCATAAACTGACATCTTTATACAGAACGATGGGATTTTTGGATTTCACCACCGCCGCCTTAGGTGACAATATGAACGATTACACTATGTTCCAAACGGTCGATAGACCGATTATAGTGGAAAGACCCGGCGGCGGGCATTTCAGCGGGATAGATATTGAAAATATATACCGGGTTGAAGGTATAGGGCCTATCGGATGGAACCGGGCGGTGATAGACCTGGTCAACTTCATCGATTGGAATTATTAAACATTATAGACAATCACATATTTCAGGGAGAAAATAAATGGCGAGAATTTCATTTGCCACAATCCGCCGCTTATCGCGGTATTACCGTTCGCTGGAGCAGGCGGAGTCGCGTGAAATAAGCACTATATCCAGCGATGAACTCGCCCGTTTAAATGGTCTGACCGCCGCTCAAGTGCGCAAGGATTTGTCTTTCTTCGGCGCTTTCGGCCGGAGAGGGCTGGGGTATAATGTACCGGATCTCAAGCGTAATATCGCTAAGATTCTAGGGCTGGACAAGTCCTGGAATGTGGCGGTGGTCGGAGCCGGCAATGTGGGACGGGCTCTGCTTAATTTCGATCAATTTAAGAAACAGGGCTTCATAATCAAACTCATTTTGGATAATGATCAGAACAAGATAGGAACCCAAATCGCCGGTCTGCAGGTTAAAGATATGCAGCATCTTGCTCAGGAGATGCGGGCGAATAGTATTGAAATCGCCGTCATCTGTGTCCCCGGACATGCGGCGCAGAAGATTGTTGATATGTGCGTTTCCGAAGAAGCGGGAGTGAAGGCGATATTGAATTTCGCTCCAGTGCCGATATTCGTCCCCAAAGGCATCGCCCTGCGCAACATCAATATGGCGGTGGAAATCGAAGCGCTGTCATTCGCGCTTACTAACCCCGGTCAATTATAGACGATGTTCAGAGAATTCATCAAAAAAACTCCCCGCTTGTTAGACGGCGCATTAGGCAGTGAGTTCCTCAAACGAGGATTGCCGCCCGGTAAATCGACCATCGCTTGGAATCTGGAAAATCCTGAAACTGTGATAAATCTGCACCGGGAGTACATTCAAGCGGGTTCCGAAATAATCACCAGCAATAATTTCGCCGGGAACATCAAGGCGCTGGAGAAGGCGGGATTGTCAGGATACGAACGGGATTTGAATATCGAAGGCATCCGCCTGGCTAAAGAAGCCGTCCGGGGTTCAAATGTCCTCACAGCGGCGGGATTAGGTCCTACCGGAGAATTCCACCGTGATTTTCCCTCCGCTGAAATAGAGAAAGTCTATTCCCGGCAGGCTGAGATATTAGCGTTGGAAGAACCGGATTTCTTTTTAATCGAGACGATGTTCGATTTGCGGGAAGCTTTAGCGGCGGTTAAAGGTGTATCGCTTGCAGCGCCGGGTATTCCGATAGCGGCGACAATGACATTCAGGAAGACGCCGCGGGGGTTCTTCACCGTCATGGGCGACAAAGCGGTTGAGTCGTTGAACCGGCTATTTGACGCCGGAGCTGAAGCGGCGGGAGCTAACTGCACGCTTATGCCGGATGAGATGCTGGAGTTATTGAAGATTATCCGGGGTGAAGTGAATGCGCCTTTGATAATACAGCCTAACGCCGGACAACCGGAATTGGTGGAGGGCGAAGCTGTCTACAGAATTGACCGAAATGTGTTCGCCGAAGGATTATTCAAGTTAGCCGAAAACGGAGCCGATATTATAGGAGGATGCTGCGGGTCTAATCCTAAGATGATTGCGGTAACAAGAGAATTAATTAACGCAAAATATGTCTGATACTACTATTCCTTCGACAGATGAAATCAATCTGGCTTCCGTTCTCCAGAAGGGAGCTAAGACTATTAAATTCATCGACCTTGACCGGACAGTGCGGATACTCATGGGAAAAATTCTCAAGAATCAGGTCAATAAAACCCTGGGCGACAGCGAAGCCTTCGACTTCTTTGACATGAAAGATCTGCGCAAGTATATGGCGAGCTTGATGTTCAAAGGTTACCTCATTGGGCGGAAGTATCTGGGAAAAGAGAATTACCAGCTGTTGTATTCCGGCGAAGATGAAGACAAAATAATGAGCAATTTCCGCAAGCTGGAAGCCGAATATGAAGCGGTCAACATCGGTGAATTATTCAAGAAGGCAGGCAGGCCAGTGGCGAAATTCTTATCCGAATATTCCGCTTTTGAAGCCGAAAAGGGATTAGCCTCTAAAGTAGAGGAGGAGATGGACGCTTTGATGGGAGTCTACCGTTCGGTGCTCAGCGGATTCATCATCGCTGTCTGCGAAGACAAAATCTTCGCTTGAATGCAGAAAAAGATTCACTGGCTATTATGGCTATTTGGTAAAATTGAATTAACTACGGATATACAGAATTTGCATGATTTTAGATTTAGGATTTTAGATTTAGGATTTTAGATTTTTGAAACCGTTCACTGTTTACCGTTTTCTGTTATCGGTTTTCGGTTTTTGGCGCTCGGATTAAAATTCACAGGCTAAATAAAGGCTATATATTCACTTGATTATTAGCTTAATAGCCTTAATTGCCTGTTAATCTTACTCGTATTCATATAAATTTCTCTGTGAACTTAACAGTTACGATCTGAAGTTAGAACCGGCCATCGCCCACTTTAAAAAACAAAGGCTTACAGATTATCAATATAAGCCTTTTGGCTCTTCGCTGTTTTGTGTGGGTGACTTCTATGTTAAACCAACACTCCACTTATCGTCATTCCGGCTTGTCCGGAATCGGTTCCGTAATACAAGAAGATTCCCGGCGCGTCCGCTTTCAGCGGACTTGCGGAATGACGGTGCGGGGGTGTTTTTGAATGAAGCGTTAAGCAGCTTGTTTATTATATCAATACCCATCCGATTCAGCGAAGAACCATTATTTTTAATACAATAATTAACCCGGAGGCTTAATACGATGTCTCAGCCAATCGAATTGACAGACAGCAATTTTGAAACCGAAGTGTTGAAATCGGATCTGCCGGTGCTGGTGGATTTCTGGGCGGGATGGTGCATGCCCTGCAAAATGGTGGCGCCTTCCGTGCTGGCGATTGCTGAAGAGTATGACGGCAAGCTCAAAGTCGGCAAAGTTGATGTGGATTCCAATCAAGGCACCGCCGCCAATTTCAGCATCCGTTCCATTCCCACTTTAATGCTGTTCAAAGGCGGTAAAATGGTGGACAGTGTGATCGGAGCCGTGCCTAAAGAGATGATTGTACAAGTCATTAAAAAACATCTGTAAAGGAGGCGGTTTCATGAATGATGATGAATTGAAAGAATTGTTTCGATCCATCAAGACCATCGCCGTTGTCGGCGTTTCCAACAATCAGGAAAAAGCCGCTTACGGCGTGGCGAAATACCTTAAGCAGCGGGGATACCGGATAATACCGGTAAATCCGGGATGTGATGAAGTCCTGGGGGAAAAATGTTATTCAGCAATAGAAGAAATCCCTGACGAAATCGATGCGGTCGATGTGTTCCGCAAAGCGGAATTCGTCCCGGAAACCGCTAAAGCCGCAGTCAAAAAAGGAGCCAAAGTCCTATGGCTGCAGGACAGCATCATAAGCCCTGAAGCGCAAAAGATCGCTGAAGAAGCCGGAATGAAATTCATCCAGAACGACTGCATGTTCAGAAGACATGTGGGGATTTTCGGTTTCGGAAATGCGAAATGATGAATTCAGTATCAAAAATGAAAATAATCCGGAGAAAGTATGGAATATTTTTACTAGAAAGAGAGCGATAGAAACTTCGATGAAGTTGTGAACAATATCGAGGAGATTGTTCCAAAATTAGGTTTCAAAACGCTTCACATACACGATGTTCAGGCCGTGCTCAAAAACAAAGGATTTGAGCGGGGTCCCTACAAGATTTTGGAAGTGTGCCGCGCACCCGTTGCTCATGAAGTCTTAAGTATCGACCCGAAAGCCGGACTATTTCTGCCCTGCAGAATTGCAGTATATGAAGAAGGCGGAAAAGTGAAAATCGGGACGATACTGCCTGATGCCATGAGACAATTTTTCAATAATGATGAACTGGATAAAGTGATTTGCCAGATGGAAAGCTTATTGAAAAAGATGGTCGATGCGGGAGTTTAGAAAGCGGAATAAGATTCACAGGTAATGAAGGTAATTAAAGGTAAGAGATTCACAAGCTATTAAAGCAATTAAAGCATATTACCATTATCACCATCATTACCAGTGAATATTCTTCCGATTTCCGATTTCACCATAGCCTTAATAGCCATAATTACCAGTGAATCTATTCCGCTTAATCATTTAATTCACTGTGAATCTCTTATTCGTTTAATCAGTTTAATTGTTGTGAATATTTTTACTTTTGCCTTTTTACTTTCACTCCACCAATCACCAAATCACCCACTCCCGTATTAATCCATTTCTTGATTTTTCCTAATAATAAATGTAAATTATAGCTTTGATTAATATGGGAGTTATATTGTCCGGAATCACCTATAAAAGCGCCGGAGTGGATATTGACGCGGCTGATGATTTTTTAAAACAGGCGAAATTATATATCAAAAGTACCAGGACTGCCGGAGTCTTGACCGATATCGGCCATTTTGGCGCATTTTTCCAGCCGGATTTGTCCGGTTTCAAAGAGCCGGTTTTAGCCGCCACCACCGACGGCGTCGGCACAAAACTTAAAATCGCCTTCTTGACCGGTGTTCATAACACTGTCGGGCAGGATCTGGTAAATCATTGCGTCAACGACCTTTTGTGCACCGGGGCGGTTCCGCTGTTTTTTCAAGATTATCTGTCGATGGGGAAACTGGAGGAAAAAACCGCAGTTCAACTAATAGAGGGTATCTGTAAAGCGTGCCGGGAGAACGGCGCTGCGGTTATCGGCGGCGAGACGGCGGAGATGCCGGGTATCTATCAGCCGGGAGAATACGACTTGGCGGGGACTATGGTCGGTATCGTCGACCGGGATAAGATTATCGACGGTTCCAAGATTGTTAAAGGCGATATCCTTCTCGGTCTGCCCTCTAATGGCTTGCATACTAACGGCTATTCTCTCGCCCGCAGGATAGTCTTCGATATTCAGAATTTTCAACATGATAAGTATATACCGGAATTGAATGGGACTATCGGTAAGGAACTCCTCAACATTCACCGCTCTTATCTCAAACCGGTGACAGCGCTGAAAGAGATAGTTGAACCGAAAGGAATATCTCATATCACCGGCGGCGGAATAATAGATAACACCATGCGGATTATCCCGAAGGGATTGAAACTGCAGATCGAATGGGATTGCTGGGAACCGCCGATGATATTCAAATTGCTTCAGCATTGGGGCGCTGTCGAAGATGACGAGATGCGGGCGGTATTCAATATGGGTATCGGTATGATATTGATTGTATCATCTGAAAACCGCGGGAAAGCGTTTGATATTCTTAAAGCATCCGGTGAATATCCGATAGAGATGGGATTTGTTTCATGAGTGAAACGGGACAGGAACCGCTGGATATCGGCGTAATCGGCGCGGGCAGCTGGGGCACTACCTTATCTTTACTTCTGCATAGTAACGGACACCGGCTGACTCTCTACGAATTCCGCCCTGAGATAGCGAAAGCGATGGAGAAGCGGCGGGAGAATTTCGAATTCCTGCCCGGAATCGAACTGCCTGAAGAACTACGGGTGACCTCTGACCTGGCTGAAACTGTCGACGGCAAGCGGATAATCCTGATCGCTGTCCCCACCCATGTCCTAAGAGGTGTGATAAGCAAGATTGACGGCGAAACTGTTAAGGATGCCGTTATCGTATCCGCCACCAAAGGGATTGAATCCGGCACATTACTGCGGATATCGGAAATTATTAAATCGGTATGGTCTCAAGTTCCGGAATCGAAAATCGCCGCATTATCCGGACCTTCGCTGGCGGGAGAAGCGCTTAAGCGTATCCCCACTACGGTAGTGTCCGCCTGCTCATCAATTCAGACTGCGCAATGGGTTCAGCGTGTATTCTATACTCCCCGTTTCCGGATCTACGCCTCCGAAGATATCATCGGAGTGGAATTAGGCGGCGCATTGAAGAATGTGATCGCTATCGCCGCCGGCATTTCCGACGGACTGGGCTTCGGCGATAATTCCAAAGGAGCTTTGTTGACCAGAGGATTAGCGGAGATCAAGCGGCTGGGAGTGAAGATGGGCGGGCAGGAAGCCACTTTCGCCGGATTGTCAGGGATGGGCGACCTCATCACCACATGCGTATCAAGAATGTCCCGCAATCACACCGTCGGCGAAAAAATCGGACGCGGGATGAAACTTAAAGAAATACTGCAGGAGATGATCATGGTGGCGGAAGGAATCAACACCGCCCGCGCCGCCAGCGAACTATCCCGCAAATATGAAGTCCCCATGCCCATTGTTGACGCCATTTATAGTATTTTATTTGAAGATAAAGACCCGTTGACCGCGGTGGGAGAATTGATGGAGCGGCAGTTGAAAGTTGAAGACTGAAATAAATTAAAAATAGTGAATTTAGAATAGTGAATGAAGAAATGTGATATGTGGTATTTGATATATGTTTTAATCTGTTTAATTCGTTGTGAATCTTGTCAGACTTTGGACATTAGACCTTTGAATTTAGTTCTTTAACTTTGAATTTTGAACTCTTAACTTTAATTATGCTTTTAGATCCTGAGCAAATCTCGCTTCGTCAAGACGAGGACGGCGTTTGGATAGCTAATAGTGTATTACTGCCGGGCTGCCACGCTTTTGGTGAATCGAAACATGAAGCGATTCTCAATTTTCAGGAAGCCGCTATAGCTCATCTGATCGCCCTGAAAGATTCAGGCCGTCCCATTCCGGAAGCGTTCAGAGATAAATTCGTGCTTACAGCTTGAAATGACTCCCAAATATCCCATATGGGACAGCAGGAAGTTAGACAAGCGTCTGCGGCAGTTAGGATGTAAATTAATCAGACAGACGGGAAGTCATCGGCATTACAAGCAATCCGATCTGTCCTGAACAGCTAATTACTTATCCTGAACACAGCGGCGATGTTCCCCGCGGCATTATTCAGGATATTATCAGTGACCTGGGTATAACTAAAGAACAATTCCATAATCTCAAATGGAAGCCGGATAAGTCGGACTTTGGGCTTTAGGCTCTGGGCTTGGGAATTGACCACGAATAGACACTAAAAAGATTCACAGTAGATTTAGTGATTAAGTAATTTATTGATATTAATAAACTTAATTACTCAATTCACTGTGAATCTCTTATCCGCTTTGTCTGCTTAATCTGCTGTGAATTTTTTGAACTTTTAACTTTTAACTCTTAACTCTTAACTCTTAACTCTTAACTCTTAACTTTTAACTCTTAATCTTAACTTATCAACTTGCTAACTTGCAAACTTCAATATGAAACAAACTTACATTGAAGATATCGCTTCCCATGATGGGGAAGCAGTTGAGATCCGGGGCTGGCTTTATAACGCCCGCTCCTCCGGCAAACTGCGGTTTTTATTAGTGCGGGACGGCACCGGCCTCATTCAAGCGGTCGCATTCAAGAAAGATCTGCCGGAAGAGATGTTCAATCTAATCGACCAGCTCACTCAAGAATGCTCAATAATCGTGCGCGGGAGTATTCACGCTGACCAGCGCGCTCCCGGCGGTTATGAAATGTCTTTACAGTATATCGAAAAGGTGGGCGGTGCGGTTGATTATCCGATCACGCCTAAGGAACATGGGGTGAACTTCCTGATCGATCACCGCCATTTGTGGCTGCGTTCGTCCAAACAGCATGCGGCGCTGCGCATCCGCCACGAAGTGGTTTCGGCTATCCGCGATTTCTTCAATCAAAGGGGCTTCATCAATCTCGATGCGCCGATATTCACACCGGCAGCCTGCGAAGGCACCACTACACTGTTTGAAGTGGATTACTTCAACGACAAAGCTTACTTGACCCAGTCCGGCCAGCTTTATATGGAAGCGGGCGCGATGGCGTTCGGTAAAGTCTACTGCTTTGGGCCCACTTTCCGGGCAGAGAAATCCAAGACCCGGCGGCATTTGACCGAATTCTGGATGGTCGAACCGGAAGTGGCTTATATGGATTTGGATGGCTTAATGGAATTGTCGGAGGATTTCATAAGCTATATCATTGAACGGGCTTTGGAGAATAGAAAGGAAGAATTAAAGACGCTAGAGCGGGACACTTCCAAGCTGGAGAATATCAAACCGCCCTTCCCCCGCATCACCTACGATGAAGCTCACAAATTGTTAATTGAGAAGAACTTCAATTTCCGCTATGGTGACGATTTGGGCGCGCCGGAGGAGTCGGCTATTTCCGAATCTTTCGACAAGCCGGTGATGATTCACCGCTGGCCCGCCGAGGCGAAAGCGTTTTATATGAAACGCGATGAAGACAGACCGGAACTGGCGCTGGGAATGGATATGATCGCTCCGGAGGATGTGGGAGAAATTATCGGCGGCAGTCAGCGTGAAGATGATTACGATATAATACTTCAGCGCATAAAAGAGCACGGACTGCCCTTAGAAGCCTTCGATTGGTACCTCGATTTGCGAAGATACGGCAGTGTCCCGCACAGCGGCTTTGGATTAGGTCTGGAACGAACCATCGGCTGGATTTGCGGGACGCCCCATATCCGCGAAACTATTCCCTTCCCCAGGATGATGTATAGGATAAGACCGTGAAGAATTACAAATAGTGAATAGTGAATTAAGAATTTAGAATGAAGAGATGTGATATGTGATATTTGATATATAAAGAAAATCGTAATATTTTATATGACAAAACCACTCACACCGTCATTCCGGCAAGCGAAGCGCGTCCGGAATCGGAGTGTTGTCATTATTCCCAGCCGATTCCGGACAAGCCGGAATGACGAATAAGGAGCGGTATCTGACAAAAAAGCTAAAATGTTACAGAAAATCGCCTTTTAATCCGTTTAATTCGTTGTGAATCTTCATAACTGACTGAAAAGTATAAATGTTAAGATTAACCTCGCAGATTATTGTATTTATCTTGTTTATATCGGCGGTTACTATATCATCATTGCGGGCAGAGGTTCCGGTATTCAACAGTGAATCCGCTTGGAATTATCTTTTAGCTCAATGTGAATTCGGACCTCGCAATCCCGGTTCGGAAGGGCATGTGAAATGCCGGGATTATCTAAAGGATGAACTTTTGAAATTCACCGGCAGAGTGCGCCTGCAGCCTTTCACTTTCTATGACAGCCGCTTGCGAAAAAACTTCGATATGTACAACATTATCGCAGATTTTGGTTCCGAGACAGGCGCAAAAATAATCCTCTGCGCTCATTGGGACACCCGTCCCCGCAGCGACTGCGATCCAGATCCGGCTAAGCGGCATCTGCCGATCCTGGGCGCTAATGACGGCGCTTCAGGGGTGGCGGTATTATTGGAGATGGCGCGGATGTTCGCCGTGAATCCGCCCCCGGTACCAGTGCAGATTATATTCTTCGACGGCGAAGACTATGGCAGAGAGGGTGAAATATGGGATTATCTTTTAGGCTCCAAGCATTTCGCAAAGACAATTGACGCAAGAGACTATCGTTACGCTGTATTATTGGATTTAATCGGCGATGAGGATCTGGAAATCAAGAAAGAATATCATTCCTACCAATATAGTCCGGATTTAATGGAACGGATTTGGAAAATCGCCCGCAGGCTGGGAATCGATCAGTTTTCCTCGAGGATCCAGTTACCGGTGATCGATGACCATATTTCATTGATAGAAATCGGCATCCCTGCAGTGGATTTGATCGATTTTGAATACCGGTATTGGCACACGCAGGAGGATACGCCTGAACATTGCAGGCAGGAAAGCTTGGAAGCGGTGGGACGGGTATTAACCGAACTGATATATACGGAGGAAGACTGAAGCGGTTACGGGCGGCGGCGATTGATCTTGGAAGCAACACTGTTCTGTTTTTGACCGGTGTTGTCGATGAAAAGGGCGGAGTATTTCCTCTCGATGAAGCTATATATTCCAGCGGATTTGGGAAGGATGTATTCGATTATGGTAAAATCTCTGATGACACTATCGGCCGGAATATCGTCCTTATAAGCGAACTCGCTCACCGGGCGGAGAGGATGGGCGCGGAAAAGATCCTGGTATGCGGTACCTCAGCTTTACGGAGAGCTTCAAATGCCGCTGAATTTATCCGGACAGTAGAAGAGGAGATTGGTCTGAAAGCGATGATTGTTTCAGGTCAAGAGGAAGCGCTGTTGACTTACATGGGATATGCCAGCGGAGGGGCGGAAATCAACGAGAAGACGGCGCTGGCGGATATAGGCGGCGGTTCCTGTGAAATCATATACATCGAAAAATCTGAAATAATTGATACCGTAAGCCTTGAATTGGGAGCGGTTGACTTGACTGAAAGGTACATCGATTCCGATCCGCCGGATATATCAAAATTCCGCCGGATGAAGCATTACATCATATCAATCCTTTCGAAAGTCGAATTGAAGCTCATCGATAAATTAGTGCTTTCCGGGGGGACAGCCACAGCGTTAGCCGCTTTAAGCTGTGGATTGACGGTCTACAACGGGAGCAAGATCGAAAATTATGCGCTGATATATGAAAATGTGATACATCTGCAGAACCGTTTTTTGTCTATGAATCTGCAGCAAAGGAAGGAATTATTAGAATTCGATCCGGGCCGGGCGAATGTGATTATCGCCGGCGCCGCTATTATGGTAGCCCTGCTGGCGCTATTCGAAAAGAGAACCGCTTTTGTCACCCACAGAGGATTGAGGTACGGAATGCTGTCTAATCTGGTGAGGCAGAAATTAGTGATCAATCCATAGTCAACTTACAAACCTGCAAACTTGTAAACTTGCAAACTTTTTTAGATAAAATTATTGAAACAAGGAGAAACAATGGAAAAACAGTGGTCGGAAGATGATATCATTTTCATAAAGGAAAATATTGATACTATGTCCGTCAAACAATTAGCGGAGAAACTGACGGTCGCTCCGGAAGATGTCGAATCTAAAATAGCGGAAATATCAGGCGGGCCGGGCGGTGCGGAAATTTCAGATACTGCGAAAGAAAAATTACAAGAAAAAAAAGATACTCCTGAACATAAGGAGTATTTGAAGAAGGGCATGGAAAGACTCGCCGGCAGCGCCACTTCGGTGGACACTTACATAATGATAAAGACTGAAGAGGGATATAAACCCTTGAAGATGGCAAGGAAGAAGATCACTTATTGAGCCTTAGGCTTATCTGATGGAGAAAGTCTGCGAAAAATGCGGCTCTTCCGGCAGGATTATATGCCCCCGCTGTAAAGGGAAAGGCGAAATTCTGTCCCGTATTATTATAGCCACCGGCGATGATACGGAAAAAATTGAGGCGTGCATTCTATGAAGCTTGGGATTATGCATGTCCGGGTCAGGGACGACCCGGACTACGAGACTAAGGTAGGCGTCACCACCATGTAGTCGGGGTCGTCCCTGACCCCGACACACTCATCTTTAAATTCAGAAGGTGGAATTCATGCTGAAAAATATGATAAAGCCTCTGATGAGGTTATCCGCCGGGATAATTTTATTGACCGGATTGATCGCGGTTATATACAGCTGCACCGGCGGGGGCGGAGAGATAACCTCAGAGGATATAGTGATTGACGCTCCGTTTTATGCCAAAGTTTCCTCTATGCCGGATTCGATGTTCATCGCCGATTCGGTCTGGGTAGAGATCGATGATGTGGATCCGCCTGAAAGATGGATGGTGCATGTGCAAGCTTGGAATGGGGACTGCAGTCAATTTTTGGAATTCTTCCTGATGGGCATAGAACTGCCGGGCGAAATCAATATCAATTCAACATTGATATACGGTTCCGCCAACTGGCATGATAACGGTGAACAATTCACCACTTTAAACGGCGGGTATGGTCATGTTTCCGTGGCGGAATTCGTGGAATATAACCATCTTAAAGGAAATTTTCAATTTCAGGTGAAGAAACCCGGAACATCGGAAATAGTGGATATAACGGAGGGATTTTTTGATACGGATGTTGACGAAGGATTTTTGAACTGAAAAGAGTCAACAGTTGACGGTTGACAGTTGACAGTAAACGGCGAACAGTGAACAGTAAATGTAGGTGCGGTCCTTGCAGCCGACCCTAAGAATGTATTTATACTCAGTTATGCCGGCTTGCCGGTATGAGAGTTAAATTTGAAAAGCCGCCGTATTATGGAAGACTTCATTTCCCACCAGATAGCTCCCGCAGATTAAAATAATTCCCGCCAGCGTAATCATCACCGCATATATTCTGCCCCACTTCTTTCTATTTATTTTCCGTTCAATCTCGTTCCCACGCTCCAGCGTGGGAATGCGTACAAAGCGGGTCAAGAACCCACCCTACTAACCAGCCTCCAGCTTCCAGCCCCTAAACCCTATTTTCCGGATAAATGAAAATACTAAACTCTGTTCTTGACTCTTAAATATTTATTATTTATATTAGTAGATATAGAGGATACAATATATCTACTACTAATAATAACAGATATATGAACTATTTAAAGAGCACCGAAGACGCATTACATGGACTCATCTATATCACAGCGTCAATCGAAGATGAAATAATCTTATTACCGCAGATAGCGATAGCTTTGAAATGTTCCGAGAGTTACCTGCGCAAGATATTTCAAACGCTCACCCGCAGCGGACTGGTGATCGCTCAAAGAGGAATCAACGGCGGGTATAAGCTGGCGAAGAATCCGGTGGAAATTTCGGTGTGGGATGTGATTCAGGCGACTGAGGGTTTTAACACTTCTTACTACTGCCATCATGAAAAAATGGAATGCAATTTGCATGATGACTGTCTGATGCGGAAATGTTTCATTCTAGCGAACGAAGAGATGAAAAGGGTTTTGAGCTCAGTCAATTTGAAGATGCTGGCGAAGGAGATGAAGAATGCTAATTGGTTCAAGTACTATTTGTGGCGGTAGGATTTTGATGATTAGATAGTTTCTCGTTCCCACGCAGGAGCGTGGGAACGAGTTTAATCGAGAATCGAGAATCAAGTATCAAGAATATAAATGACTATTTCACACCTAATTTAACTTTCCCATCACCCAGCAGCAGGTTCAAATCTTTCAGCAGAGACTTATTTATGTTAACGCGGTAGCGGCTGGATTTTAAATTCACCGTATCACCATTACAGCTTAATATAATATTCACATCAAAGCTCCCGGAATTGCCCCGAAAAAGTGTTTCCAGTTTATTTAACCTGCCCTGATCAAAATCCTGTAAATCTATTCTGATCAGCAGGGATTCACTGAAGACGGACAGGGATTCCTGTAACGGTATTATCTCATCAGCCAGCACCTTGACCGGTTCATCTTCCCTGGTGGAAACCCTTCCTTTAATCACCACTTTAGCGTCTTCGCCGATCAAGTTCCAAGATTGTTCCAATCCTTTTTGAAAACAGCGCGTTTCGACTTCGCCGGTGAAATCTAAAAGACTGACGATCGCCATCATGTCGCCGTTTTTAGTCAACTGCCGTTTCACTTTGGACATTATCCCGCATAATCTGACTTTGGAACCGTCCGCCATCCCCTCCAGTCCTTCAATAGGAGGACTGGCGAAATTCTCCACTTCGATGCGGAATTCATCCAAAGGATTTCCCGAAATATAATACCCCAAAACGCTCTGTTCGCGGTTGAGTTTTTCGGAATCGCTCCATATTGCGCCGCTGTTCAACTGCGGTCTCATGAAGACTCTGCCAGCTCCGCCCTCTGAATCCAGAAAAGTGAACTGTCCTCTCTCTTTTTCGCTGTGAGCGGCGTTACCGTAGCTGATGATGGAGTCGATCGATTCGAATAATCGTGCCCGGTTAGGATCAATAGAATCGAACGCGCCAGCCTGTATCAAAGATTCTAACACTTTACGGTTCACTAATCTTTGGTCAACTTCTTGTATGAATTCGAATATATCTGATAATCTTCCAACCCGTTTCCCCGCTTCCATAATCGATTCCACCGGCCCGGCGCCAACATTCTTGACTGCGCCTAAACCGAATCTTATACGGCTGTCCGATACTGTGAAATCATATTCGCTCTCGTTGACATCCGGCGGGAGAACTTCCACACCGATTTTATTACATTCATTCACCAAAGTCATGAACCTTGAAGAATCGCGGGACATCTCTGATGTCATGGTCGCCGCCATGAATTCCGAAGGATAGTGCGCTTTTAGATAAGCGGTTTGGTAAGCCACTAAAGCGTATCCCGCGCTGTGGCTCTTATTGAAACCGTACTGCGCGAACCGCTCAATCAAATCGAATATTTCTTGGCCTGTCTTATTATCTATACCATTGGCTGTGACCCCCTCTATAAATTCCTGTTTCATCGACTCCATCACATCTTTTTTCTTTTTGCCCATCGCCCGCCGTAAAATATCAGCCTTCCCCATGCTGAAACCGGCGATTTCATGAGCGATCTGTATCACCTGCTCCTGATACACTATCACCCCGTAAGTTCCCCGCAATATGGATTCAAGTTTGGGATGAATGTACTTGATCTTCTCTTTACCATGTTTGCGGCGGATAAAATCATCGATGAACTGCATAGGACCCGGGCGGTATAGAGCGTTCATAGCTATCAAATCATCCAGCCGCTCAGGTTTCAACTTCTTCAAGTATTCTGTCATACCGGAGGATTCAAACTGAAAGACGCCGACCGTCCGCCCTTGATGAAATAATTCATAGCTTTTTTTATCATTCATCGGGATGGAGTATATAGCGAGGTTTCCGCCCCTTTCCCGAATTAGCCGCAATGTGTTTTCTATAACCGTGAGGGTCTTCAATCCCAGAAAGTCCATTTTAAGCAGACCCATCTTCTCTAAAACCCGCATATCCCATTGAGAAGTGGTATCGCCTTCGCTGGATTTGGCGAGGGGGATGTAATCGGTGATACTGCCCGGCGTTATCACTACTCCTGCGGCGTGAGTTCCCGAATTTCGGTTCAAACCCTCTAACACTAAGCAGTGTTTCATCAATTCCTGATAAGGCGGATTCGCTTCTATCAATTCCTTCAGATCCAGCGCCTCTCTCATTGCCTTTTCCAATGTCATCCCCGGCATGAACGGTATCTTCTTAGCTATGCGGTCAACTTCAGCGTAAGGAAATCCCATCACCCTTCCCACATCGCGCACCACCTGCCGCGCCAGCATCTTACCGAATGTGATTATCTGGGTGACATTGTCATGGCCGTATTTATCGCGGACATAACTGATAACTTCACCCCGGCGGTCATCGGCGAAGTCGATGTCGATATCCGGCATGGACACTCGTTCGGGATTGAGAAATCTTTCAAACAGCAGACCGTATTCCATAGGGTCGATGTTGGTGATGCCGAGGCAGTAAGAGACCAGGCTTCCGGCGGCGCTGCCTCGCCCCGGTCCTACCGCTATTTTCTGCGAACGGGCGAAATCGGTGAAATCTTTGACTATCAGAAAATATCCCGGAAATCCCATCTGCTTGATGATACTTAATTCTTCCTCCAGGCGCCGCGCCGTCCGTTCATCCGGCTTTTCTCCGAACCGGTTAACCGCGCCTTCTTTGGCGCATAGTTCCAGATATTCGCTGACATCCGCCGCATCGGCGTCCTCCGGCAATGGAAAATGGGGAAGATGCCGCTCGTTGAAATTGAGCGATAAATTGCATCTGCCGGCGATTTCCAAAGTATTTTCCAAAATCTCAGGATTATCCGGGAAAGCGGTCCGCATCTCCTCCGGCGATTTGAAGTAAAGCTGATCGGTATCATATTTCAACCGGTCGGTATCGTTCAGATTTTTACCGGTCTGGATGCAGAGGAGAATATCATGGGATTGCACATGTTCACGCAGGGCGTAATGGCAGTCATTGGTGGCAACGGTTTTTATTCCTAATTCCTCACCCAATTTGAAGATTGAAGGGCGGGCTTTATCTTCACTGTCAAGACCGTGATTTTGAACCTCCAGATAAAAATCATCACCGAAGATTTCCTGGTAAAATAATGCGGCTTCTTTGGCGGCGGCGGGATTGTCTTGAATGAAATGATGAGCGATTTCGCCATGCGCGCAGGCGCTCAGACAGATTAATCCCTCATGATATTCTTTAAGCCATTGTCTTGTTATACGGGGCTTGTAATAGAAGCCTTCTAAGAAGGCTTTGGATGACAGCTTGATTAGATTACGGTAACCGGCGTAGTTTTTCACCAATAAGACTAAGTGAAACAGCAAAGGCTTGCCGCCTTCTTTGGGCAGGGAATCGTCGGCGCTGAGGTAGGTTTCTATCCCCAAAATGGGTTTGATACCTTGTTTGACCGCCTTGCGGTAAAACTCTATAGCGCCGAAAATATTGCCATGGTCGGTCAACGCCACCGCCGGCATCTTAAATTCAACCGCCCGCTTTATCAAGTCGTCTATTTTAAGCGCCCCGTCAAGCAGGCTGTAATCACTGTGATTATGAAGATGTATAAAAGACATATAATAAGTGTGAAAGTGTGAAAGTGTGAAAAAGACTCAGGACTCAGGACTCAGGACTCAAGGCTCAAGAAAGATTAAATTTACAAGGATAAATTATATATCTAAAATTTAAAATCTAAAATCACAGTTCTTTACCCCTTCCCCTTTACCCCATTTAACCGCTTAACTACTTAACTACTTAACCATTTAACTACTTAACTACTTAACTTTCTTATCGATTAATGACCATATAACCGCTCCGCTTAATATAGCGGCTATGATTAACAAAGAGACCGCAACCGGTATATGGATCAAATCCGACAACAGCATCTTCACTCCCACGAAGGCGAGCAGGGCGGCGATTCCGGTCTTCAGATGCTTGAACAATACCACTAAGCGCGCCAGCAGGAAATATAACGCTCTCAATCCCAATATTGCGAAGATGTTGGAAGTGAATACGATGAAGGGGTCGGTGGTGATAGCTAATATCGCCGGGATAGAATCGATAGCGAACATCACATCGGAACTTTCAACCGCCGCCACTAATATCACCATGGGAGTGGCGAACAGTTTCCCATTATGTTTCACAAAGAAATCGGCGCCGTGAAAGTTGTCTGAGATGGGAAATATTCTGCGCAGAGCGATGACGATCGGCAGTTTGTTGGGTTCCGGGCGTTTTTCGCTTTGCGTTCCCATCTTCCAGGCGGTCCATAACAAGAATGCGCCGAAGATATATATCACCGGATGAAACAGGTTTATCAGCGCGATTCCGAAGAGGATGAACACCAGCCTCATCACCATCGCCCCGTAAATCCCCCATTGCAAAGCTTTCAACTGCTGGCGGTTATCGACTCCGAAATAGTTGAACAGCATTATGAACACGAAGAGATTATCCACGCTGAGCGAATACTCAATCAGGTACCCCGTGAAAAACTCCAGCGCCTTGCCGGGTCCGTATTTAAGCAGAATGAAAATGTTGAAAGACAGCGCCAGTCCGATCCATAACAGCACTCTGGCAGTGATTAATCCGGAGGTCAGCTCCCGCCCTTTCTCGAACCGGTAATCCAGCCAGGTTAGAACAATTAATGCGCCGATGAAACCGGGCCAATAATAGAAATGTCCGCCGTCGATCATAGACTATTCAGCTTTTAACTTTCAGTCCTCTTTGTAATAAGGCTAGCCAAAGATATTTGAAATTTTATATTTGCCACAGAAAACACAGAGATACACAAAGCTAAAGGATAAAGACTCAGGATAATTAACAGGGATTAAGGGGATAAAAGGGATAAAAAATGCAATCTTTTGGAAAAACTAA
>JADHWD010000033.1 GCA_016783645.1 bacterium | reverse complement strand
AGCGGGTATCCAGCAATTTTTCACGAATGGAGACTGGATTCCCGCTTGCGCGGGAATGACAATTGGGGATGGTTTGCCGAATAAACGGGGAGATTTTTATTTTAAAATTTCTTTTACCCACACGATATAGCGAAGAACCATTTTTTTCTTGCAACTTGCAACTTGCAACTTGTAACTTATTTCCAACTCATACATACTTAGAGGAGAGAATTATCATGAAGATGAATGTGCATGAACATGAACAGGTGGTCGTGTTCGAATTGAAGGGGAAGATAATGGGGGGACCGGACGCCGTCGTATTCCATGACACTCTTAAGGACTACATCGGCAAAGGTATGAAATGCTTCCTCATCGACCTCAAGAAGGTGGACTGGATGAACAGTTCCGGGCTGGGGATATTGATTTCCGGTCTTACAACTATAAAGAAAGCGGAAGGCGAATTGAAGCTGGCGAGGGCGACGGAGAAGATTTCCAGCCTGCTCATGATCACCAAACTCATCACGGTGTTTGAAACCTACGACACAGTCGAAGACGCTTTAATGAGCTTCACCCGTTCATAGACTGGGTTCACAACCTATTTGAACGATTTGACTAAAATATTGGAGGGCATCCGGGATAACTTCCGCATGATGCAGGAGCAATGCCCTCCCGATGCTATAACCTCTTTCTGCCGGGAATCGCTGTCAAAGCTCGATTCGGAATTACAGAAGGCGGCTGTGTCAGCGGCAGCTCATGAGCGGCGGGGCAAGCTCATCGACGACATGTATTACACAGTCGGCAGTAAGCTGAATTCCACCTTCGATTTGGACCAGCTGTTGGGAGTCATCATCGATTCTTTGGAAAAGCTGATTAGTTTCGACGCCGCCGGGATATTTTTAGTTGACCGTCAGTCGGGCGAGATTGAAGCGGAATATATCAGAGGCTACCGGAAAGAATTTTTCGGGCGGATTCACCAGAAGGTAGGCGAAGGAGTGTTAGGCTGGGTGATCGAAAAAGCTCAATCAGCCAATGTTCCCGATGTCTCTTTAGACGCCAGATATATATACGCCCGTCCTGAAACCCGTTCGGAGACCGCAACGCCTCTGATGTCCAAGGGCGAGGTCATCGGCTGTATCAATCTTGAAAGCGATCATTTGGCGGCGTTTTCCGAGGAAGATACGGCTCTGCTGGAAACCTACGCTACTCAGGCGGCTTTAGCGGTGGAACGGGCGAAACTGCTGAATGAATTATGGGCGCGGAAATGGCTTGAAGAAGAGATCGCTTTGGCGCGCAAGATTCAATTGTCGTTACTGCCTTCAGGGCCGCCGGAAATCCCCGGCTTCAAACTGGCGGGGATGAATCAGCCTTCAAGGGGCATCGGCGGCGATTATTTCGATTATATCCCTCTGCCTTCCGGAGGAATGGGCTTGACAATCGCCGATGTAGCGGGTAAAGGGATTGGCGCAGCTTTGATAATGTCAGGATTCCGCGCCGCTCTCCGCAGTGAGAGCTGGCATAATCCCAACCCGGAAAAATTGATGCGGAAAGTCAACCGCTTCGTCTATGAAAGCACGGTGGATAGTGTGTTTGTCACCGCCTTCTTCGGAATATTGAACGGTAGTAGTTTTCAATATGTCAATGCGGGTCATTTTCCACCGGTATTGATTCATCAGGATTGTTCACATGAACTGCTGTCCGCCGGCGGGATGCTTTTAGGAGTGTTTGAAGAACAGGAATATGAGTCGGCGGCGCTTGATATCAGACCCGGTGATACCATCGTTTTCTTCACCGATGGTGTGACTGAAGCTTTGAACCGCCGGGAGGATGAATACGGCGTTGACCGGCTGATAGACACTATCAAGGAATTCAAATCCTCGGACGCCGAGGATAAAATCAGGCGTCTGCGTGGGAGTGTCCTCGCTTTCACCGGAGGTCTGCCCCCGGCGGATGATTTAACGGTAATGATATTGGATTGCACATCATCATGATCGCTGAGGAAATTATCATCCCTTCCGACCCCAACCGGCTTGCCAAGATAGATGAGATAACCGAACGGATCACCGGGCAGATGGCTTTTTCGAGAGAAGCTCAGGATGACATCGCCATATCGGTCTCCGAAGCGGTCAACAACGCTATTGTTCATGGCAATAAGAGCGACCCGGAAAAAAGCGTTGTTATTCGATTCATCGAACAGGATGAAGAATTGAAAGTCGAGGTGTACGATGAAGGAGAAGGATTCGACCCGGGTGAAATCGGTGATCCCACATCGCCGGAAAACCTGATGAACAGTAAAGGCAGAGGTATTTTCATAGTGAAGCATCTTATGGATGAATTGCATCTGGAAAGACTATCGAAAGGTATGAAAATCACGATGGTGAAGCGAAAAAACAATCAGAATGTAAACCCTTATGCGCCTGCGGCGCATATTGAAGAATGAAAATTCGGGTATAGGTGTCGACTGCGGAGAGTCGACACCACAGGGTAGTTTTAAGGGCGAACACATGGGTTCGCCCCTACAGCCAGATGATTATTTGTAGGGGCAGACCCATGTGTCTGCCCTTCTACGGCTTGAAACTCGCAACTCGCAGCTCTAATCTATTTTCAGATGAACAAGGAACTAGCCCCTAGTCCCCAGCCCCTAAACCCTATTTTCAGAATAAACAAGCGTATAAATAAACAGGAATAAAGATGGCAGAAGAAGCATTAGAAACACTAATTGGTGAAGTGCCGGAGATTAGCGAGGATCATCCGCTTAATTTAGCCCGCGCCGGAGTTATCGGCGCCGGCACTATGGGCAGGGGCATCGCTCAAATTTTTGCCGCAAACGGTATAGATGTGATCATTTTAGAAAAAACGGAAGAATCGCTGAAAAATTCTCTAAGAAAACTCAGCGAAGAGCTCGACCGCGAAATCAACCGCTGGGGTATGACTTCATCTGAGAAAAGAGCGATATTATCGAGAATTCGAGGTACGACTGATATGGAGGAGATTTCCGAAATTAAACTGATCATCGAAGCGGCGCCGGAGATATTGAGTCTGAAAAAAGAGTTATTCACCCAGATCGACCGGATCTGCCGGGAGGATGCGATATTGGTATCCAACACCTCAGCGTTAAGCCTATCCGAAATCGCCGCCGCCACCGCCCATCCGGAATATGTCATCGGCGCCCATTTCATGAATCCCGTCCCTAAAACTAAACTTGTGGAAATTGTCCGGGGATTGAGCACCTCCGATGAAACCTTCGAGTATGTCAAAGGCGTTGCGGAAAGACTGGACAAAACGGTGGTGGAAGTATATGAATATCCGGGATATGTGACTACCCGTATCATACTGCCGATGCTCAACGAAGCGATGTATGTATTGATGGAAGGCGTTTCTACCGCTGACGGGATTGACACCGCTATGAAGAAAGGCTACAATTTCCCCTACGGACCGCTGGAATTCGCCGATATGCTGGGATTGGATGAAGTGATGAATTGGATGGAAACTCTATTCCATGAATTAGGCGACTTGAAATACAGACCCTGTCCCTTTCTGCGCAAATTAGTCCGCGCCGGGCATCTTGGGAAGAAGACCGGGCAGGGTTTTTTCAAATATGATGATATGGGGAAGCGGAAAAAGGAAGATTAGTTAACTACGGATATACAGGATATACAGGATAAGTAAAAAGGCAACATTTTAGCTTGTTATCAGAAACCGCACCCTACTCGTCATTCCGGCTTGTCCGGAATCGGCTGGGAATAATAACAACGCTCCGATTCCGGACGCGCTTCGCTTGCCGGAATGACGGTTATGGTTTTTTTATCATAAAGCTATAATGTTACAATAGTAATAATAGCCAGTGAATCTTTTACCTTTAATTACCTTCATTACCTGTGAATATAATTCGTGATCATTCACGGTAATATTTCAATGAAATAACCGAAACGCTTCAAAACTCATTTGGAGGAACGAAGCATGAAAAAATATCTCTTAATTCCATTCATCATTGTTCTCATTTTTGTATTTATTGGCTGCACTACCGTATATTTGGACACTGGCGCGGTTAACAAGCGGGTTTGCATGACCAATGAAGCGAACGAGGACTTCAAGATTGTGAAACATTTCAGCAAAGAATTGCGGGGATGGTTCACTGTATTTAACTTAGTAACAATATCAAATCCGGATGTTCAAAAATTAATACAAAATGAACTTCTGGCGACCGGCGGAGATGCCGTAATTAATGTTAAGATCAAAGGGCAGACTACTTTTGTCGATGGTTTAATTCCGGCAGGAGTATCTGTTATTGGGAGTCTAATTTCGCCCTATGGGTTTGCACTCGGTTATTTAATCGGTGCAAGAACCTACACTATCGAAGGTGATGTAATCAAGTATCAATAAACTAATAACCTGAGGCGTTTCGGTTATTATCGATTGATCTAACCTTGTTAATTCATGAATAATTCAGATAATATGAAAATCCTTTTCAATTCAGAATTATTATAAGTAAGTATTCATTCACAATACTGATAGAGAGAGACGAAGACGGTGTCTTTGTCGCCAATGTTCCTGCTTTGCGGGGATGTCATACGCAAGCCCGGACATTTGAGGAATTAATGCCGCGGATTCAAGAAGCGGTAGAGCTTTGTTTGGAAGTTATAGGAATCGATGAGGAAAACTCAATTGACTACGGATATACAGGATATTCAGGATAAGTAAAAAGGCAGAAGGTAATAATAAAAAGGCTCATCGCTATTTTGTGTGGGTAAATACTAAGTTAAACCAAACAACCCGCTTATCGTCATTCCGGCTTGTCCGGAATCGATTCCGGAATACAGGAAGATTCCCGGCGCATCCGCTTTCGGCGGACTTGCGGGAATGACGGTGCGGGGTGTTTTTGAATGAAGCGGTAAGCAGCTTTTTTTATTATTTCAATACCCATACTATTCAGCGAAGAACCAATAAAAAGTATTCATGCTGTTTTTGTTCATTCATAGTTAATTTGAATTCAAAATTTAGCTTTATTAATTCAAGAACTTAACAAGGATGTACAGGATATTCAGGATAAGTAAAAAGGCAAAAGTAAAATGTATTCGTGCTATTCGTGTTCATTCGAAGTGAAATTCAATTTAGAATTTAAAATATTCCGTTTAACAAATTAATATAGATTTATATAAATATGAAAATACTAATATTAAACTGCGGTTCATCCTCGATAAAATACCAGTTGATGGATATGACCGAGCGGAAAGCGCTGGCTAAAGGTTCGGTCGAACGCATCGGCATGCGCGGCGCTATCCTCACTCATTTCCGCCACGACGGCGACAAAGTGAAAATAGCCGGCGAGATTATTGACCATCAGATTGCGATTGAATTCATCTTAGGGATATTATTATCCCCTAATCACGGAGTGATCAAAGATCGTAGAGAGATTGAAGCTGTCGGACACCGCGTAGTGCACGGCGGCGAAAAATTCACTGGGTCGGTGTTGATAAACGCTGAAGTGATGGAGGAGTTGCATGAATGCATCGAATTAGCCCCTTTGCATAATCCTCACAATATCAGCGGTATCCGCGCCTGCCAAAGGTTATTGCCGGATATACCTCAAGCCGGAGTGTTCGACACCGCTTTCCACAGCTCTATGCCCGATTATGCTTATATATACGGACTGCCCTATATTTTATATAAACGCTACGGTATCCGCCGCTATGGCTTTCACGGCACTTCCCATTTTTATGTGTCCCGCGAAGCCGCTAAGATATTGAACCGTCCGGTTGAAGAATTGAAGACAATCACCTGCCATTTAGGCAACGGCTGTTCCATCGCCGCGGTCATGTACGGCAAATCGGTCGATACTTCCATGGGCTTTACCCCGGTGGAAGGGCTGTTGATGGGCACCAGGTGCGGAGATTTAGACCCCTCCGCTATCTTGTATATCACCAACCGCGAAGAACTCACCATAGGCGAAGCCAACGCATTATTGAATAAACATTCCGGTTTGCAGGGGATTTCCGGCGTGTCCTCAGATATGCGGGAAATAATCACTGAAGCCGATAACGGCCATAAGCGGGCGGAATTGGCTTTAAATGTGTTTTGTTACCGTCTGCGCAAATATATCGGCGCTTACGCCGCCGCCATGGGAGGATTGGACTGCATAGTATTCACCGGGGGTATCGGCGAACATGCGGTTCTTGTCCGGAGAAAATCCCTGGAAGGCTTAGAATTCTTCGGAATCAAACTGGATAGCAGTAAGAATGAAGAGATGAGGGGACAGCAGGGATTGATTTCTTCCGATGACAGCGCGGTAAAAGTGATGGTGATCCCCACCAATGAAGAGCTGATGATTGCGGTCGACACGGAGAAGATTGTTAAGGAGCTGAGGGAGAAGATTGATTAGTCATTAATTGTATTGACATATTAGATTATTACCCACTTGTCATTGCGAATCCGCTTTACAGCGGATGAAACAATCGGTTGATATTTAATAACTTAATTCGGATGCGATTCTTCACTTCGTTCAGAATGACGCATTCTCGGACAGACTTTTAAGGGCGGCCGCAAGGGCCGCCCCTACATTTACTGTCAACTATCGACCGTCAACTGTCGACTATTTTCAAAATAAACCCTCATTCGCCTGCGGCGCACCACCAAGCATGAAAATCGGATTACTGGCAGGCGGGGACGCCTGCCAGCACAGTTCCTTGTGGTGTCATGCGTCCCCGCATGACACTAAGGTATTGTTTATATTATGTATGGTGTCGACTGCGGAGAGTCGACACCACAATGAACTAAACCCTAACCCCTAACCCCTATATCCTATTTTAAAAATAAATTCACATTTAAGGATATCCCATGCTTTACGAAGTTAGGAGACTACCGATATGGTCCATCGCTAAGGTGGTATTTTTCGTGACCTTGATCACCGGTTTTATCGTCGGACTGTTCTACGGGATGGTGATGATGAAGTTCATAACTTTATTAATCTCCAGCTATGGATTTGGTGAAGAAGCGCTGAAAGAATATTCCGGATTGGGCGGGTTCGGCGTCTTCATGATGGGAGTGATGTTCTCCCTGTTCATCAGCGTCAGCGCCACCTTCTGCTCGCTGATAACGGCGGTGACTTATAACTTAATCGCCGGCTGGCTGGGCGGATTTCAATTGGAACTTCAGGAGCTGCCGCCTGAAAGGAGACCATGACTTCTGTCCGCGTCCGTTTCGCTCCCAGCCCTACCGGCAGATTACATGTCGGCGGAGCGCGCACCGCTTTATTCAATTACCTCTTCGCCCGCAGACACCAAGGCAAATTTTTACTTCGGATTGAAGACACCGACCGCCAGCGTTCCAGTGATGAAAATATCGAAGTTATCTTGCAAGGATTGAAGTATTTGGGATTGGAATGGGATGAAGAACCTATCTATCAATATCCCCGCCGCCAAATTCATCAGCAAGCCGCTGTCAAATTGCTAAATAAAGGTGAAGCATACCGCTGTTTCTGCGCCCCGGACGATTTAGCCAAAGAGAGGAAAGAATTGGAAAAGCAAGGGATATTCGTATATCCCGGACACTGCCGAAATCTGAGTGAATCTGAAATCGCTTCCAGTTTAGCACGGGGAATGGAATACGCAGTCCGATTCAAAGTTGAACAAGGCGTAGTTAATTATCATGATGCGGTTCACGGCGGTATTTCGGTCGACTGCGGCGAAATCGATGATTTCATCATCCTCCGCCGCGATGGTTCTCCCACCTATCAATTATCCGTTGTAATTGACGATATCGATATGGGTATCACTCATGTGATACGCGGCGATGACCATATATCCAACACTCCCAAACAGATACTGTTGCATCAAGCTTTAGGATATAACCATCCTGAATTCGCCCATATTCCTTTAATATTAGGGACAGACAAGAAAAGGTTGTCTAAACGGCATGGCGCGGTTTCAGTTTTGGAATATCAGGCTGAAGGCATCCTCGGCGAAGCCCTGTTCAACTATCTGGCTTTGTTAGGCTGGTCGCCGGGGGATGACCGCGAGGTAATGACAAGAGATGAAATTATCGAAGCCTTCTCCCTGCAAGACATCACTCCTAAAAGCGCGGTTTTCGATGCGGAAAAGCTCAGATGGATGAACGGAAGTTATATCAGCGCTATGGAAACGGAAAAACTGGCGGATAAAATTCTGCGATGGCGGGAGGAATACGGTGCGGATACTTGCTTTTCAATACCTGACAGAGATTATTTTCTCAAGACGGTAGATATGGCGAAAGCGCGCATGTGGAAACTATCGGATTTTTTCATTCTGCACCGTTATTACTATGAAGATCCGGCGGAATACGATGAAAAAGGCGTTAAAAAGCATTTCGCCGGCGAAAATCTGCCGGCATATTTATACGCTTTAAGAGACGAGTTTGAGAGTATTGACACTTTTAATGCGGTTTCGCTGGAAGATATAATCCGCCGGCGGGCGGATGAATGGGGATTGACCGCCGCTAAGTTGATACATCCTTTACGGCTGGCGGTAACCGGTTTCGCTGTCAGTCCCGGTATATTTGAGTTGTTGGAAGTGTTAGGGAAGGATAGAGTGATCCACCGCTTGGAAAAGGCGGCGGAATATATCAAGGGTATGAGATGATGCGGGCGTTGATCATAGCCGGAGGGGCGCCGATTTCATCCGCGCTTCTGAATCGATTGATACAAATGTGCGATATGGTGATCTGCGCCGATTCCGGCGCGGAACTGGCGCGGAAAGAAGGAGTGAATCCCCAATTCATCATAGGCGACCTCGATTCCATTTCCGATGACACACTGGAATTTTATCAAGAGAATGATGATACGGCGATAATCCGTGTTCCGGAACAGGAGACCACCGATTTGGAGAAAGCGGTGAATCTTGCGCTTTCAAACAACGCCGGCGAGATTATAATCACCGCCGCCGGCGGATCAAGAACCGACCATTATCTTTATACCATCGGACTGTTACATAAATTCCGCGGCAGAGCTAAGATGATGATTATCGATGATTTCGACTGCATCGAGCTGCGATGTGAATCATTTGAATTGAACTGCAATATCGGCGATAGAAATTCGTTGATACCCTGGAACGGAAAGGTGTTCAATGTGATCACTGAAGGACTGCAATATCCTTTAGAGAATGAAGATCTGATTCCCGGCGAACGGGAAAGTATTTCTAACAGGGCGGTAAGTGTTAGGATCTCAGTCGTTTTCGATGAAGGGGAACTGTTGTTGATTAGGGAATCTTCATCAGTGTTAAGAAACAGTGGTTTTAGGCTCTGGGCTATTGGATAAACTCAGGATAATTAACAGGGATTAAGGGGATAAAAGGGATAAAAATGCAATATTTTGGAAAAACCAAATTAGAATATCGTAGATTTGATAACAGGATTTCATCGAAGATTTAACAAATTCAATGTTTTCATCCTCTTCATCCCTTTCATCCCTGTAAATTTTAATAAAGGGAAATATTAATGTAAGAGCTGAACTCTTACATCGAAAGAGTAAGTGTCTAACAGCTATTTTCAGATTATTCGAATGGACGCTAGGAAAACCGCATTGACCGGAACTATGGTGGGTTTAGCCGCCGCGCTCTACCTGCTGAGCCCGGGGCAATTGCCTAACGCGGGGAGAATCTCTTTGGAGATGCTCCCTATTTTTTATCTATCTTTCCGATATGGAGCGAGAATTGGGATGTTAGCGGGAGGAGTGTTAGGATTGGTGATTCTTTTGATAGACCCGCGTTTTGTTCACCCCGTTCAAATCATATTAGATTATCCTTTAGCGAATATGCTGGCCGGATGCGCCGGATTTGTACGAAAAAATATATTTCTGGGTGTGCTGATCGGCGGCCTCGGGAGGTTTTTCGCACATTTTATATCGGGAATCATATTCTTCGCCGCCTTCACACCCCAAGGGATGCCGGTGGCGCTGTATTCGCTAATCTACAATGGAAGTTATATCCTTCCTCAGATGATACTCGCCTGGATATTATTGCCGGTTATGATGAAAAAACTGCGGATAGATGAGTAATCAACAGAACAGAAATGAAAATTAACAAGGATAGACAGGATAAGCAAGATTCTCGATTCTTGATTCTCGATTCTTGATTTTAGAAGCCGTTCTCTTTTTTATATTTCTGTTTTCTGAACTAATAATTTGATTGATTAACGCTGATTTAACTAATTCTTTTCAGCGTAATAAGAGTTTTTTAAGTGCAATCAGTAGTTCTGAGAATTGAGATTCACAACGATTCTCTTTACCCTTGATCCTATTTCCAAAAGAAACTTGCATTTTCCCTCTATACTTCATATCTTGAATTATCCTTTCTGTTGCACTATTTCTTTTTCACCGGAGGTCAGCTATGAAATATTGTGGGATCCTATTATTGGGGATCATATCATTACTGTCCCCTTTCACCCTGTTTTCTCAGGAAGCTTCCGATGTCAATTTTCCCTGCTTGATATATGACTGCGGCGGTATTCTCATCGCTTCGGGGGAAAGACAGCTATTCCCATGTTCAAGTGAAGGTTGGATTATTCCTGCACTGCCTCAAGATCAGATTAACATGATTCAGGCGGGCAGCGCAGTGGCGCCCATGTACAACACCATGACCGGCGGCGATTCCGATGAAGATAATCTGTTTGAATTATATATGTACATCAAGGATAACGCCGGAGGATGGACTTACACTTACCGTATCTATGAGAGCGGCGGATATCATAATTACAATCAAGTTTTCCAGGCGCAGGATGGCTTGATACCCTACGCTTTCGGCGATACCGACGGTGATGGACTGCCGGAGGTGATCGGACAATGGAGCTTTTGGGTGTATGTTTATGAATCGCCGGCGGCGGGACAGCTCGCCTCCAATATGGTCTGGCAGTCCCCGTCGATGACCAATGTAACAGGTTACACCGCCATCGGAGATTTAGATCAGGATGGTCATGGAGAGATTATCCATACCGCCAATAGCTTCGGTTCCGACAACCGGCTGATGATATACGAATCGACCGGGAACAATCAATATCAGCAGGTCTATAATGAGCTGGTATCCACTAATAATCTGGGAACTAAGGCGATAGCTGATTTTGACGGCGACGGTCTTATGGAAGTCGCTTTCAGCAGCGGCGGCGGGGAAGTGATGGTGTATGAATCGACCGGCGGTAACACGGTCCAGCGCATATTCCGCGATAACATGAACACTTACAACGCTTATGCCTGTGAATACGCCGGTGATATGGACGGCAACGGCCATCCCGAATTTCTCTGCGGCGGCTCCGACAGTAATCAAGGCTGGGTTACCCGGATTTACGAAGCTGAAGGCAACAATCAATTCATCGTGCGGCAGGAGATCATTATTTGGGACAACTATTTCGGCGTCCCGGGCCTGACAGTGGGAGATTTCGACCATGACGGAGTAGATGAATTTGTGATACAGACCGCTCAGGCTCTGCACATATACAAATGGGGAGGGCAATCATATGTCGAAGAGCAGGTGATACCGGAAAATTTCGGTTTCATCCTGCACGGAATCGAAGCGTATGACGGCGATTATGACGGCTATGACGAGGTCTTCTGGCTGGGAATAGGCGACGGCGGTTATTGGACCAACGACACTGTGATATTAGAAGATGTGGCCGGTATGACTCCTCCCAATGTTCTTGTTAGTATGATTCCTGATACACTGCCGATAGTGATTCCTCCCGCTGGCGGAACTTTCGGGTACACGATTGAGATTGCGAATCAGGATTCTGTATTGCATACGGCGGATTTGAAACTGTATGTAGTTCTTCCCAGCGGTTCCGAATTCATCATCACCGAATTATCAGGCTTACAATTGAACCCGGGCGTTAATATCAATAGACACCGCATCCAGAATGTGCCGGTGAACGCGCCTGCAGGAAATTATATCTATAGAATTCAAATTGGGGATCTGCCGGATATAGTGTGGAGTGAAGATGAGTTTGAATTTGTGAAGGAATAGGTGAAGATATTAGATATTAGATATGTGATATTTGATATGTGATATTAGTACCTAAATTCTGATTTTCGTTTTTTTTCTGTCAGAAAATGTTTTTGAATAACGAATATCGAACAAGGAATGTCGAAATATTTACAACCGCGAAAGTTCGACATTCGATATTCCTTGTTCCTTGTTCAATATTCCTTTTTAGTTCCGGCTTGTCCGGGTTAGGCTCAAGGCAAATAAAATACAGAATTATACAGCGCTATAGCACTTTCGCTTCCTCTTTCAGCAGTCTCACTAATTCCGGCACCGCCTCCATTCCTTCACCCACTATACGGCCTTCGGCTCTATCCGGGGGATATTTCATCTCTAACACTTCAATTTTATTCCCGTATTCAGGAGCGTCGATCATTACGACCGGTTTCTTTTTCGCCTGCATAATGCCCTTAAGGGAAGCGTAACGAGGTTCATTCAATCCCTTTTGCGCGGTGAATACCGCCGGGAGAGTGGTCTCGATGATTTCCATACCGTATTCAGATTCACGCTTGGCTGTAGCTTTACCATCGTTTATCTTTAAATCGACAACTATGGTGACGCAGGGCAGTCCCAAGTATTCCGCCAGCATCCCTCCCACTGCGCCGGAATCATCATCGACGGCTTTCATGCCGAGGAAGATAATATCATAGCCTTTATCTTTCAGCGCGGAAGCGATGATGCAGGCGGTGGAAGCGGAGTCATGGCTCTTATCGGATTTGATATATATGGCGTTATCCGCGCCCATGGCTAATCCGGTGCGCAATGTCTTCATCGTGTCATCACCGCCTAATGTGATAACGGTGACTTCACCGCCGCCGGCTTCCTTGATTTTCAGAGCTTCTTCTAAAGCGTACTCATCATAGGGATTCATCACGAAGGTTACGCCGTCGGAATTAATAGTCTTACCGTCCCCGGCGATGCGGACTTTTGTTTCAGTATCGGGAACATGTTTGATAGGAACAGCTATCTTCAAATCGGCCTCCGGTATCAATTTGTGAAATTATTCTTTTTTACAATATAAAGATTAATCAAGAAAAAAGCAAGATGTTACAATGAAGACTCAAGACATAGGACTCAGGACTTAAGGCTAAATGTATTGATATTCGACATTGGTTCGATTTTTAATAGAGATTGCCAAAAGGCTTTCAGCCTTTCGCAATGACATTCCCGGACAGACTGTCAAGACTCAAGACTCAAGAGCCACATCCGTTATAAGCATATAAATAACGGTGGATTCCGGCTTTCGCCGGAATGACAATTTTTTATTCTCGGACAATCTGTCGAGTCATAAGTCAAATCCCAAGGTCTAAAGTCCAAAGCCTAAAGTCCAAAGTTATTTCTTCAATTCCGCTATCTGCGCTTCCCAAATTTCCGCGATATCTTCATGATAACCCACATGCTTGTATTGGATATTACCTGCGCCGTCGATGATGAAGACGGTGGGGATACCCGCCACATCATAAGCGGTCTTTGCGCCTTCATCATAGAGTGCGGTGAAGTTATATCCGTTTTCCAACAGGAAAGGGATGACTTTGGAGGTGTCTTTATCAGTGCTGACCGCCAGAAATTTGACGCCTTGATTCTGATATTTTTCATGAGTTTTTTGAAACACCGGCAGTTCCTTGAGGCAGGGGGGGCACCAAGTCGCCCAGAAATCGAGGAATACAATCTGCCCGCGGAAATCTGCCAATGATACTGTATTACCCTTAATATCTTTCAAAGAGAAATTGGGAGCGGGCTGATTTATCTTAGTGCGGATTAAATTATCCCTTCTGACCTGCCGCATCTCCTCCTGCATCTCCGATTTCAGGTTGTCAAAGCCCGCCATCGTCCGCTTCCATCCGATGAACGCCTGCCGGGCGACGATGTCGGCGTCACCGCTGTCATCGATTATTTCCGCTTCCAAAGCGAGCAGGAAGGCTTCCTGATGCCGGTTAAGCTTCATTTTCGCCCGGGCCAGATGCAGTTTAGTTTCGGAATTATCAGCGTCCAGCGCCGCCGATTCACTCAGCGCTTTCTCCGCCTCCTCATATTTGCCGGATTGATACAGCGCCCAGCCGTAGGTGTCAAGATATGAACTCAAGCGCCAGTCTATCCTCTGCCGCCAAGCCGCCGGCGATAAGTCGGCAGGTTTTTCTTCTATAGAGATTTCCCGCGTCTTTTGCACCGCTGTCTTCGCCGCTCTTACTGCAAAATCCAAATACTTATTAGCTTCCGCTAAAGACCAGCCGATTTGATTTAAAATACTGCTGTTACCACCGCTGTTTTCAAGGTATTTATCGAGGAAGATGGCGATTTTATTAAATTTCGACTGTTCCTCGTAATCCTTCAACAGCTGGCGGGATAAAGCGTCGAATGCCTCAGTTTCCAATCCGGTGAAAATCTTGGATTCGATGAATTCAATCCGCTGATCTATATCTTCGATAGAAATCGCCTGATCGAATATTTCTCCCGCGGATAAGCAATATTGCGCCGCTGTTATAATAATTATTATAGAAATCAATAAAGATTTCATTTAAACCTCATCGTTAATGTGTTTTATAGATAAGTTTACAAGTCTGCAGGTTTAATGTGATGTTGACTCTCTGCAGCGTATAGTCGACACCACATAATACTGGATACAATTTCAAGCTTTCAACACTTTCGCCGCAATTACCTTAAACCGTAAAAACGGATTGAATCTGTATTGATGCTTCCAGAATTCCTTATTGAACCGCTTCTCCCACCATTCGATTCTTTGACGGCTCATCACCGGTGTTTCAATCAGCGCTTTATGCAGCATGGAATTATCCGGTTCATCGTAAAACTGCTTTTGATAATTCTTAACATCGATATATCCCTTTTCCAGGCACCATTTGTAAAGTTCGGTGCCGGGGAAAGGGGTGGCGATGAACACTCCGATGGATTTGAGGGGCAGGCTGACAGCGAAATCCAGACTCCGTTGAAGCGAATTTTCCGTCTCCCCGGGCATACCGATCACAAAATATGCATTCGCCGCGATTCCCAATTCCCGGCACATGTAGGCGATTTCCCTCACATGGTCGAGGATAAGCCGTTTCTGCATCACATCCCGCAAAATATGTTCATCGCCGGATTCAACCGCTAAATTCAGCATTGCACAGCCGGATTCCTTCATCAGCTTCAGCAATTCCCGGTCGAGCGTATCAATCGCCACCCCGTTGGGAGTGCACCAAGTGAATTTCAGGTCTTTCTCTAAAATCAACCGGCATATTTCCCGCATCCTTTTACGGTCAGCCGTTAGGTTGTCATCCTCGAAGGCAATAGAGTCGATGTGGTATTCCCGCTTAAGGATTTCCAGTTCCTCTACGACATTTTGCGCGGAGCGTCCCCGCCATTTGCGGGAGTTGATATGATGCACTGCGCAGAAGGTGCATTTTTGCGGACAGCCGCGGCTGGTGAACACTGAAGTCTGACGGTTCTTCTTCCAGCTCCATCTCGCCACAGGCTGTTCAATATAAGATTCCATATCCATTAAATCCCGTGCGGGATGGGGAATGGAATCAAGGTCCATAGACAGATCTAATTCACGATTAATTACTACATCTTTATCTTTGCGGAAAGACAGTCCTCTGATATTTTCATAATCCTCTTTTTTGTCCAAGGCTGACACCAAATTCAACAGGACATTTTCACCTTCGCCGGCGATGGCGAAATCGACGCCGCTTTCTTTCATCACCTGTTCCGGCGCCACTGAAGGATGCACTCCGCCCATCACAATCTTAGCCGATGGCGCGTTTCTTCTCACTATTTCAACTGTGCGCTTGGCGTATTCAAATCGGGATGTGAAGGGACAGCTTATACCTGCAATATGCGGCTTGGACTGCTTGACATACTTTCCGATATCCTCCCAGTCCATACCGATATAATGCCTGTTCTTACTAATTCTGCGGCGGACTCCTAAAGCGGCGTCGAGAATCGACACTTGATGCCCCGCATTGAGCAGAACGGAAGCTAAATATCCCAGTCCAATCGGCGGTGAAATATGCTCAAAGTTGATATTGGACAGGAAAGGGGGATTTATTAGTAAGATTCGCAATTGAAGTTACAAGTAACAAGTTGCAAGTTGCAGGGCGGGTTCTTAACCAATAAGCGCTAATATAAGCGGTATTGCATGTTCTTGTAGGGGCGAAGCATTTTTTGTAATATCTTCAAAATATTAGTATTAGTACAAAATGCTTCGCCCCTACGCAGTTGAACACATGTCTTAATTAAGCGCTTATGGATTCTTAACCCACCTTAAAGATTCTGTGTGATATTATAGCCTTATAAAAAATCCCGGCTTTCGTCATTCCGGCAAGCGAAGCGCGCCCGGAATCTATATGCAAGCTGTAATTCCAGCCGATTCCGGACAAGCCGGAATGACAAATACGGATGTGATTTCTGACAGAAACTAAAATTTTACGATTCTACCAACTAAATAACAAACAACAGGTACGGAACCGCGGGGAAAATGACCGCCGCCAGCGCCAGCCGCCATTTCCTCCGCCCTAACAATTCTTCTAATCCTATCATCAATAATAATAAAACCGCCGGCAGGGCGGTGAAGGTCAATCGCGCTTCGCTCTGATGAAAACGGGCGGTCATATATAATAGACCGAATACAGCGGCGGCAAGGGTCAATCCCAAAAAAGTCAGCTGATTTTTGTATTCCATCGGATAAATATTCCATTCCCTTTTAATCCGCCGCAGAGCCAGATATAATATTATCAGAGTGAATATACCCATGATGAGGAAAACACCCGCCTGAACTGCGCCTATCCAGTGATTCTCAAAGGGAAAATAAAAAGAGTGAGTTATATAGTTCAAAATCAGATATATTTTCTTGACAGACCAGCCGGTTAGAATGTTATAAGCAGGCCCTAATCCTGTTTCCATGGGGAAGGCTTTTCCGTACCGCTGGATATTCGTCAAGAAAACCGGCGCCGCCAGGACTAAACATATAACTGCCCAGAGAACGCTGTAAGCGGTTCGCAGAATAAATTTTCTTCCCCGGTAAGAAATGAACATTGCGAATAACAGAGCCGGAAGTAAAATAGTCCCGGATAGTTTAGTCCAAATTGCGGCGGATACGCATAGTGTTAAACCCAGCCGGTCGCCCCACTCATTCGTCTTGATTACTCTCAATCCGAAATAGGCGGTCAATGCGGTCAAGAGCCATAGCAGATTGTCATTAGTGACAGTGGCGCTGAACCTGGCATGCGAGGCGAAAACCGCTAAAAATCCCATCCCCGCCCATCCCCAGGCGGGATTACACATCATCAATACCCGCCCAATTGTGAATAAAGTCAGACAGCCTAAAATGATATTGAATCCGCGCATCGCGCGGAGGCCTTTAGCGGGTTCGGGCAGAATATTATAAAAAACCGCCGCTAATTTGTACGATAAAGGCGGCTGGTAGTATTCAAAATCATATACTCCCCGGGGATGGGACTGATAGAAATGATGCGTCTGGATCGGTACTTCGCCCGTTTTCGCTAAAGCGGTAATGTAATTATAATGCGCCCGTTCATCATTGAAGGCTGAGATGGTGAACGGCGAATCATTTTCCTCTAAAGGCACGGCTATCAGGAGTAGCAATCTGATCACCGCCGCGAATGCGAGTATCCGCCAGCCTCTGCTCATTATCATCGGTATTCCTGCGGGAATTGCAGCCATCTCCAGATAATCGAAATTGAAGGTCTGCCGGTGTAATCTATGGGATTTAATTGAACATCATCTATCAGTTCGCCTTGAAAAAAAATCTCGGTTTTTTCAGGATTAGGAGTATAGAAAGTCAAGCCCATTAAATCTTCAATTGAGGTTTGATGATCCGGGTTCGTCGGAATCATGATACTGTTGATTTCAATTTTGTAACCTTCATCGGTCTGGCGCCATTTCCAGTCTAAAAAGCGGCGGGCGCAGTAGTAATCCAGCAGGCGGGTGGTAGTGGTGATGAATAGCTTTCCTTCATGGGATCTTTCCGCCAGTCCCCGCAGGACTCGGCGGGTCTTTTTAGGCAGCCATTCGCTGTAAGGCGTATTCGCCCCCAGCTGAGTATAGACTATCATATAACCCTCCGCCTCTATCAATTGATCGAGATTTTCACCGCCGATTTGATGCGTCAAATACATCGCATCTACCCCGGTGCGGGGAATCCAGCCGTCGCGGTTGATGAACCTCCTGAATCTCAATACTTGGCGGTTGTCATCCAAAGTGAAGACATTAACCAGCCGGTTATTCCAATCAATATTAAAAGAGCCTTCCGCAATCGAAACTTTAATGGACAATAAAAATTCATACACTTTCTTCAGCCAATCCTTGATACTGGCGAAATTTTCCATAGAAATCAGATGAGTCACCATAAAAGTCTCAACATATTTCACACCGAGGGAATCGAATAGATATGTATGATATTCATCAGAGCCGGGATTATCTCCCAGCTGGTATTTCATCCTGCCGATGCATTGTGTGTTATCGCGGCCGCCGTGATTGACCCAGGTTGAGATGGATAATCCTTTTTCCCTGAAGTAATCAGCGGCTTTTTGAGCATGAATAGTATTAAAATCTTTCGTAGTGAAATCCCCGTAGGTATGAATAACATCGATATAACCGGCGCGGATGAAATCCTCTATCACTTCCGCCGCCAGATAATTGTGATTACCGGCGGTGTCGAATATAGTGAAATGGGATAATCCGGAAAAATCATAGAACCAGAAGCTGCTGCCAATTTCCAGATTCAGACCCTCACCCCAGGGTGTGAATTGATCGGTGCATAGGAATTTCTGAATAGCTAAAAATTCTTCGACGCTGTCGGTCTGGTCGATATCGCTGCATAGCGCTAATCCGGCGCGGTAAGGATAGGGAAAGTTGCGCAGGGATACACTTTCCTGCGGATAGCCGATAGCGAAGAGGAAATATAAGAAGCCCGTTAAAAATGCCGTCATCACGAATAGCGTCTTCGCAATATAGACTAAAGTGCGGTACCCTTTTATGTCATCTTCTTTCGATTTGTCCATGTTTAATGTTTGATGGATCAGAATATTAATATTATATTTACCTTGAAAATAGGGTAAAGGGTTTAGGGTTTAGGGTTCAATTCAATGTGGTGTCGACTCTCTGAAGTAGATATCATATATAATAATAACAATACCTTAGTGTCATGCGGGGACGCATGACACCACCAGGAACTGT
>JADHWD010000032.1 GCA_016783645.1 bacterium | reverse complement strand
ATGGGGATTCACAAGAATCCGGCGCGTCCGCTGAAGTCGGCGCCAAAATATTGAATCTGAATTACCGCCTGGGAACCGACCTGCCGACCTTGAAATACGGCTTCCCCGATTCGCATTATATCTGCTTCCCCTATGAAACTCAGCGGTCGGGTATTTACGCCGCCGGTTCAGTCCGAGCTCCTATGGACTTAGCGATGGCGGAAAATGACGCATACGGCGCTTCATTGAAAGCCATACAAGCTGTAGAGATGATAGCTAAGGGTGCGGCGGTGCATCCGCGCGCCGGCGATATCTCTTATCCCGACTTCTTCATGCAAAGATGCACGCAATGCAAGCGCTGCACCGAAGAGTGTCCATTCGGAACATTGGATGAAGACGAAAAGGGCACGCCTCAGCCTCATCCTAATCGATGCCGCAGGTGCGGTATCTGCATGGGCGCTTGCCCTGAGAGAATAGTCAGCTTCAAGAATTATTCCGTGCCCATGATCGGCGATATGTTGAAATCGATTCAAGTGCCGGAAGAGGATGAGGAGAAGCCCAGAGTGCTGGCTTTCATGTGCGAAAATGACGCTTTACCTTCATTAGATATAGCCGCCGCCCACCGGCTCAAGATTAATCCGTATATCCGTATCATCCCGGTGAGATGCCTGGGTTCGATGAATGTGGTATGGATAGCGGACGCCTTATCCAAGGGTATCGACGGTGTGCTATTAATAGGCTGTAAGCACGGAGACGATTACCAATGCCATTTCATCAAAGGCAGTGAACTCGCCAATATCAGAATGGAGAATGTCCAGGAGAAACTGAAACAACTGGTATTGGAAGAAGAGCGGGTGCAGATCACCGAGCTGGCTCTTAATGAATGGGAGAAGATCCCGCAGGTGTTTGCGGATTTCATGGACGATATCGACACTGCCGGACCGAATCCCTACAAGGATTTATAATTTGTGCTTTTTTTCTCAAATTCTTAAGAAAAAACTTGACTTTTTAAATTATAATTAGTAATATTTTAACTAATATTTGGAGGGAAGGGGATTTTTATTTTAATTCTGATACACTATTGTGAATTATTTCGCATATTAGCAATTAATATAATAAATATAAACCTATTTAAATAGGGGAAATTAATGGCACTAATTAAACCTCATGGCGCGGATGAATTAAAAATCCTGCTTCTCGAAGGCAAGGAATTAGCTGACGAGAAGAAACGCGCTGAAAAGATGAAGAAAGTCCCCATGGCTTCCCGCGAAACCGGCGACCTAATTATGATGGGTATCGGCGGATTCACTCCGCTTAAAGGTTTCATGGTGAAGGATGATTGGAAGAGCGTATGCGCTGAAATGAAGATGCCGGCATACGGCGGAACATTCTGGCCCATTCCAGTCACTTTATCGACTGACAAGGCGCTTGCTGATTCTATCAAGATTGGCGAAGAAGTAGCTTTGTGGTCCGATGAATTCAAGGAAATCATGGGCACAATGAAGGTGGAAGAAAAGTACACCGTCGACAAAGAATTCGAATGCAAACATGTATTCACCACTATTGATCCCGAACATCCCGGCGTCAAAATGGTGATGGAGCAGAAGGAAGTGAACCTTGGCGGGCCCGTCAAAGTCTTGAGCGAAGGCGATTTTCCCACCGAATTCGCCGGTATCTACCAAAGGCCGTCAGAAAGCCGTAAGATATTCGAAGAGCGGGGATGGACCGATATCGCAGCTTTACAGCTTCGCAATCCCATGCACCGTTCACATGAATATCTGGCTAAAATTGCAGTCGAAGTGATGGACGGCATTTACATTCATCAACTGGTCGGTAAGTTGAAAGCGGGCGATATCCCCGCCGATGTCCGGGTAAAATGTATCGACACTTTGGTGGAAAATTATTTCATCAAAGATAAAGTGGTCTGCGGCGGTTATCCTTTGGATATGCGCTACGGCGGACCCCGCGAAGCGTTGTTACACGCTGTCTTCCGGCAGAACTTCGGCTGTAACTACATGATCATCGGCCGCGACCATGCCGGTGTCGGTGAATACTATGGACCCTTCGACGCTCAGAAGATATTCGATGAGTTGTGGGATGGCGCATTATTGTGTAAGCCCTTGAAGATTGACTGGACCTTCTGGTGCTTTAAATGCAACGGTATGGCTTCTATGAAAACCTGCCCGCACACTGAGAAGGGCGACAGGTTGTTCCTGTCCGGCACCATGTTACGGAAACTACTTTCCGAGGGTAAAGTCAATGAAATTCCCAAAGAATTCAGCCGTCCGGAAGTGTTGGAAATCCTCAAAGAATACTATGCCGGTTTAACCGAAAAAGTGGAAGTTAAAGTCCACGGCTACGCCACCGGCGATGTGGGGAAGAAGAGTTAAGAGTTAAGAGTTAAGAGTTAAAAGTTCATAATTTTTAAATTAAATAAATAATAAGTCAAATACCGGCAGAATATAATCCGGTACAACCAATTTCTCTAACAGGAGGGAAGTAATGCCAAGTTTTGTAATCCTAGAGAAGTGCGATGGGTGCAAGGCGCTGGACAAGACCGCTTGCCAGCATATTTGTCCCAATGACTTGATTGTCCTGAACAAGGAGACCATGAAGGCTTTCAACTGTGAACCTGAAATGTGCTGGGAATGCTACAACTGTGTCAAGATTTGTCCGACCCAGGCGGTAGAGGTTCGCGGTTACGCCGATTTCGTGCCTTTAGGCGCGGCAGTGACTCCTTTGCGCGGCACTGACACTATCATGTGGACTGTAAAATTCCGCAACGGTACATTGAAGCGGTTTAAGTTCCCGATTCGGACTACCGAAGAAGGTAAAGCAGTTCCCGATGGCGGTTGGGGAACCGGCACCGATGACCTTAAATCCCCCGTTCTTTTCACTGAGCCCGATTCCGCCGGGCTGCCTAATATACCGTCACTTAAAGTAACCCAATAAGAAAGGAGAAAAACAGTGGCAAATTTTGAAACACGCGAGGTCGTAACCGATCTTCTCATCGTCGGCGGCGGTATGGCAGCATGCGGCGCTGCGGTGGAAGCGGCTTACTGGGCCAAAAAGCACAATGTTAAAGTTACATTAGTTGACAAGGCGGCTATGGACCGCTCCGGCGCTGTAGCCATGGGCTTGTCAGCTATCAATCAATATGTAGGCCTTAGAGACGGGCAGAACACCCTGAAGGATTATGTGGACTATGTCCGCAATGACTTGATGGGCATCACCCGTGAAGACTTGGTGGCGAACATCGCCCGCCATGTCGATTCCACCGTTCACCTGTTTGAAAAATGGGGTCTCCCCATTTGGAAAGATGAAAACGGCGCTTATGTTCATGAAGGCCGCTGGCAGCTCATGATCAACGGCGAATCCTACAAAGTCGTCGTGGCTGAAGCCGCCAAGAACGCTTTGGGAATCGACAATATCTACGAACGCATATTCATCACCGAACCCTTAATGAACGGCGACAAGTGCGTCGGAGCTGTCGGTTTCAGCGTCCGTGAAAATGTATTCTATGTATTCAAAGCTAAAGCGGTGTTAGTTGCCATGGGCGGCGCAGTCCATGTGTTCAAACCCCGCTCCTCCGGCGAAGGTCTGGGACGCGCTTGGTACCCGCCTTGGAACTCCGGCTCCAGCGCTTACTTCACCATCAAATCCGGCTGCGAAATGACCTGCCAGGAAGTGCGCTTCATCCCCGTCCGCTTCAAAGACGCATACGGGCCCGTCGGCGCATGGTTCCTGCTGTTCAAAGCCCGCGCCACCAACGGCTTGGATGAGAATTATATGCAGACCAGAGCGGGGGAACTGGAAAACTGGAAGCCCTACGGCAAAGTTAAACCCGTTCCCGCTAACCTGCGTAACTGGCTGATGCTGCTGGATGTGATGGAAGGCAAGGGCCCCATCTACATGCGCACCGAAGAAGCCATCGCCGCCATCGCTGATAAATACAAAGATGATCCCAAAGTCTTCAAGAAGAAAATGAAGGAATTGGAAACGGAAGCATGGGAAGACTTCCTCGATATGACCATATCCCAGGCTATCCTCTGGGCTGGTATGAATGTGGCTCCCGAAGAGGTTAAGTCCGAAATCGCCGCCGCTGAACCTTACTTCATCGGTTCACACTCCGGCGCCTCCGGCGCTTGGGTCAGCGGTCCCGAAGACCTGCAGACTCCCGAAACTAAGAAGGAGTATTTCTGGGGCTACGCTCACATGGCTACCATTCCCGGAATCTTCTGCGCCGGCGACGCATCTGGCGCTTCCAGTCATAAGTTCTCCTCCGGTTCACACGCCGAAGGCCGTATCGCCGCCAAGGAAGCTATCCGTTATATCGTGGATCATCCCGCCGCGCCATCTGTTGACCAGAAAGTTGTCGATGAACTTAAGGCAAAAATTCTCAATCCGATCGATATCTATGAGAAGCACTACAAGTATACCAGCGATCCGGAAATCCATCCGGAATATATTAAGCCCAAAATGTTTATGTTCCGCCTGCAGAAGATTATGGACGAATACTGCGGCGGCGTCTCCAGCCAATTCAAAACCTCTAAAGCTCTCCTGGAAAAAGGATTAGTACTCCTTAACTTCCTCAGAGAAGACGCCGAGAAACTGGCTGCGAAGGATCTGCATGAACTGATGCGCTGCTGGGAAAACACCCACAGAATGTGGCAGGCGGAAGCGCATCTGCGCACCATCCTCTTCCGCAAAGAAACCCGCTGGCCCGGTTACTATTTCCGTGCCGACACTCCGAGGATGAGTGAAGATTGGCTCGCTTTCGCCAACTGCAAGTGGCACGCTAAGACCGGCGAATGGGAAATGATCAAGCGGCCGGTGAAATACATCAACGAAGCTCTATAATCATCACTCGTTCGTTTCATAATAACTTATCCTCCGGGTGAGCGATCACCCGGAGGATATTTTTGTACAGTTGTAAGATGTGAACGGAAACATAAACCGCGGTTTATAGTATAATGTGTAATATTCAAGAAAAATAATATGAGACAATTATGACCGACAAAGAGAAACTCACCTGCCCCCATTGCGGGGCGCGGTTATTGAAATGGGCGCCGCCGGATAATTCCACCTGGGACGATTTCCAATACGCCTGCTTCAACGATGAATGCCTTTATTATCAAAAGGGCTGGGATTGGATGATGAAAAAATTCAAGGTGAAAGCGTCATACCGCTATAGATACGACCCGCAGACCGGCCAGACCGGACCGTTAGCGGTATGGTCTGATACCGCTATCAGGAATTTAGTTATCGACGAAAAAAAGGATTGAAATGAACGAACTGGAAAGATTCAAGGAGAAGATACTCAAGGAATATCCCCGCCTGACAGAGGATGACACCTTCAAATTCGCCTGCAGGCCCGGGATATCCTGTTTCAACGATTGCTGCGGCGATGTCAATATCTTCCTCACACCCTATGATATTTTAAAGATGAAGAACTGGCTGGGGATATCTTCCGAAGAATTTTTAGATAAATACACCATCACCCCCATAGATAAAAACCAGACCTATCCGGTAGTCCTGCTGAAAATGCGGGAAAATGAGAAGAAAACCTGCCATTTCGCAGCCCCGGAAGGGTGCACTATCTATGATGACCGCCCTTGGGCCTGCCGGATCTACCCTTTAGGCATGGCTTCCCCGGGCGAAAATGATGAAATCGAACAGGAATTTTATTTCGTACTCCGGGAAGATGTCTGCAAGGGGCATGAAGAGAATAATACTTGGCGGGTCGGCGAATGGATTGTGGATCAGGGATTGGAGAAATATGATGAATTCGGCCAATTATTCAAAGAAATAACTTTACACGACTATTTCCGGCAGGGTAAATCTTTGAATCCGCAGAAGATTGAAATGTTTCATATGGTCTGCTATAATTTAGATAAATTCCGCCAATTCATCAAAGAAAGCACTTTCCTCAACCGCTTTAATTTGGAAGATGTTTCAAAAGATCAATTGATGGAAGATGATGAATATCTATTAAGGTTCGGTTTCCGCTGGCTGAAATTCGCCCTGTTTGGTGATAAGGTGATGAAAGTAAAATCCTCGGCTTTCCGAGAATGAGATTTTATAAATAAGGGTGTTCAGGTTTGGGTAGTGTCCCCATATAATTGTGAAACCTTGTAAATATACATGAAAATCCACTATCCCGTCATTCCGGCTTGCCCGGAATCGATTCCCGACAAGCGGGAATGACGAAAATTGTTGTGTTTTCATCATAACAACTATTCACGGACATCACCCAGGTTTGATAGAATAATAAAATCCGGGTTTAACCCGGATTTTCTTTACTTAACCAAGATAAGTCCTTAGCACTTTGGAGCGTGAAGTGTGTCTCAATCTCCTGATCGCTTTTTCTTTTATCTGCCTCACCCTTTCGCGGGTCAGGCTGAACAATTCGCCTATCTCTTCCAGTGTCAAGGGATATTCCCGGTTCAGACCAAAATATAGTCTGACGACTTCCGCTTCTCTATCCGACAGTGAACAGAGAGATCTCTCAATTTCAATCTTAAGCGATTCGTCGATAAGTGTATCGTCAGGCGGCGCCTGTCCGTTATCCTGGATTATATCCAGCAGGCGGTTATCTTCCCCCTGATTGAAGGGAGCGTCCATTGACAGATGCCTGCCGGACATTTTCAAGGTATCAGTGACCTCGAAAGTGGACATTTCAAGCTGTTCGGCGATCTCCTCCGGCGAAGGCTCGCGTTCGTATTCCTGCTCAAGATTGTTGAAAGCCTTACCGATTTTATTCAGCGCGCCTACGCGGTTCAAAGGAAGCCTAACCACGCGGGATTGTTCCGCCAGCGCCTGTAAAATGGATTGTCTTATCCACCATACGGCATAGGAGATGAATTTGAATCCTCGGGTTTCGTCAAAACGCTTGGCGGCTTTGATTAATCCAAGATTGCCTTCATTAATCAAATCACCTAAAAGCAGTCCCTGATTCTGATACTGTTTGGCGACGCTGACTACGAATCTCAAATTCGATTTTGTCAATGTCTCCATAGCTTCCTGGTTGCCTTGACGAATTCTGCGCGCAAGTTCTATCTCCTTCTCCGGATTAAGAAGATCAACTTCACCTATCTCCTGCAGGTATTTCTCAAGTGATTGGTTGGCGCGGATGTTCACTTTCTTGGATATTTTACCCATACCCCTCCTTAAAATTCACTTTGATTAAATTATTTAATTGCATCTGATTATACCAAAATATTTCCTGCGTATATCAGCTCATTATCACTTGCCGGGGGTTACAACGACAAAAGTTTTCCTTCCATCGCGGGAAATTCTGAATAAAATATTGCGCGTGCGCTCTTTCAAATCCGCCGCGATTTTATTAAAATCGGACATATTATCCACTGCCCTGCGGTCGATTTCAATTATCACATCCCCGGGCTGAAGATTACCTTGAGCGGGGCTGTTATCATCGATATCAACCACTAACACACCTTTTTGCTCGTCTATCCGCCAGTTACGGGCTTGAGGCGAATTTAAGTTCTCCACATGTATTCCCAGCCAGACAACGGACTTACCGGGCACATTAGGCGCTTGAGACAGATGTTCCGCCCTTTCACCAAGTTTGAAATGAAGTTTTTTCTCTTTTCCGTTGCGCAGGACTAACATCTCTACAGTCGCACCGGCTTTCCGGCTGGCTACTTTATTGCGGAACTGGACGACATCTGCTATCTTCTCATTTTCCAACTCCACAATAACATCCCCGGGCTCTAATCCGCCTTCGTCGGCGGGAGTATTAGGTTCCACATGGTCGACAAAAATTCCCTTCACATCTTTATCCAATCCCAGCGCTTCCTTTTTTGCGTTAGTCAAAGGCGCCGGCAGCATACCTAAGTAGCCGTGTGAAACCTTCCCTTCATTTTTTATCTGGTCTACAACCTGCCGGGCCATGTTAATGGGGATAGCGAATCCTAATCCCTGCCCTTGAGTGTTGATAGCGGTGTTGATACCGATGACCTCGCCGCGTATATTAACCAGAGGACCCCCGGAATTACCAAAATTTATGGAAGCGTCGGTCTGGATAAAGTTCTGCAGATCCGGACCTCCGCCGGAGATATTCAAGCCGCCTCTCCCCTTAGCGGATATCACTCCCACAGTAACCGTCCAGTCAAGACCGAAAGGATTACCGATGGCGATAGCCCATTGACCGATTTTTATCGCATCGCTGTCGCCTAATTTCGCCACTTGACTGGGTTTTAAATTCTTGTCAATCTTTAAAAGAGCGACATCGGTCATGGGATCAGCGCCGGCGATTTCCGCTTCATACTCATCGCCGTCGGCGAGGGTTACTGTTATTTTAGCGGCTTTTTCCGCTAAGTGATTATTAGTAAGAATATAGCCGTCGGAACTGATTATTATCCCGGTGCCGCCGGATTGCGCCTTGCGGGGCTGCATCTTTTGAGGAGTGCGAGGTTCAAAAAAATCCCGAAAAGGACCCCTATCGAAGAAATCCTGCATCCTGGGGACGGTTGACTCCATCTCGGATGATATTGATACAACCGCCGGTTTAACCATCTCCGCCACCGCTATAAACGGACTCTCCGTTAATCCCAAATTAACTACGGATTTAGCGGGAATTATGGGAGTCTGCACTTCAGCTACCGTAGTGTCTGTCCATTCCATTCTGGATGCGAAAATTATCCCTATCAGGATGAAAGTGACAGCCATAAGGGTGAAAATGGAAAATTTCTGCATAAGCCGTTTCACTTTGTCTTCCATAGTATCCTCAAACTTAATAATATAAGATATTTTATTGAATTATGCAATAAACTATTAAATATTAAACTTCCTAATCTTTAATGAAGTTCCGGTGATTTTTTAGTTCGTAAGGGCGAAGCATTTATTATAAGTGATTAATATTTTTATTGTTAATTAAAAATGCTTCGCCCCTACTATGGGGGATTATTTCCTCGGTTAAACTTCTAAAAGGACAATTTTAGATGCGTTTATTATAAATTAAAATCATCACGCATTTTTCAAATCATCCGCCGTCAGCCATCCGATGACGCCGCATAATCCGCCGCCGATTCCTATCACCAAGAATACCGCCGGAGCGCCGAAATGTTCCAAAGCTATTCCCGCCAGCCCGGAAGATACCGCCGTCATCCCCACTACTGATAAATTCACTAATGCAAATACTCTGCCGGTTAAATTCCCCGGTACAATCTCCTGGATTAATGAAGCTCTGCTTATGGTGAGGAAAGGGATGGCGATGGAATGAATCACAATTGTCAACTCGGTCAATATCAGAGACCTTACGAAGAATAAAGGTATGAAAGTGATACCGTCGAGGAACATTCCGAACAACAGAATCCGCCCCTTTTTAAACCTGCCTCCGAAGGTCAGGAGCGCCGCGGTTCCGGCTAACATTCCGACGGCGTAGCACGCTTGAATTAACGCGTATTCCTGAGCTCCTTTGTGCAGTATTGATTTGACGAAAACCGGCGTTCCTACAATCGCCGGACCCATGATGAAGATATTATCGGCGATAGTAATTAGTAATAGCGGCAGTATTACTTTATTCCGCAGGACGAAATCCAATCCCTCTTTGATTTCATTCAGTCCGATCCCCCTTTTCCTCGGAATTTCGGCCATTCTGCGCGGTTTAATGAATAGTATAAAGAGAAAAGAAATGAAGTAAGCGGCGGAATCAGCGGTGAAGAGGTGAACACCGCCTAACAGATGCAATAATAATCCGGCGGCGGCTGGGCCGAGAAGAAGTGAAAACTGCCAGGAAGTCTGTATTAGTGAATTTGCCCGCAATAAACCCGACTGCGGCACAATATGGGGAATCAGGGAATCCCGCGCAGGGTTGAAAAAGGCGGCGGAGACCGCTAAAGCGAATGCGTTCAAAGCTAAGAAAGCGGGCGTTAGAATATTCAGATAAGCCGCCAGCGGTATTAACAGAACGATGAAAGTCCGGAAACCGTCCGCTGTCAACATAATCCGGCGGCGGCTGCCCCTATCGGCTGCGACTCCGGCGTACAGACCAATCAGCACCGCCGGCAGATAAGACGCCATCGCCGTCAAGCCCGTTATCGTTTCGGAACCCGATAATTCCAGAACCAGCCACATCAATCCTATCTGAAATACCGCATCCCCGCTCTGACTGGCGATCTGCCCCAGCCATAAGCAGGTCAAATTCCGGTTCTGAAATACTTTACCGAATAAACCGCCGGAATTGAACGATTGAGGATCTGAATAGTCTTTAGGCAAGCGCTGAATATTTGATAAGTGTCATTTCAAGATATAGTCTTGCGTTGGATGATCCAAGCCATGTTCCCGCCAGATTTCAAGAGAAAAGCTCGTAACCTGCCGGGGATTAAGGACATATAGGATTGATTCTTCCGACAACGATTCTTTTGTGATTATAAATAGCGGGTCTATGATACTTCGCTAACGCTGTCAATTGGGTTTTATCTAATAATTTCATCGCTGATAAAATTTCAATCACAATCGCATCCCGGGCTCTTTCCGCCCCGTCATCTATCTTTACCGCGATTCCAATCCCTTCATCTTCTTTTCTCACTGAAACTAAATAGAATCCTTCAGCGCCCGCTTTAGCAGCAATCTTGCCGCCGCCAGCGGTTATCAAATCGGTGCAGATTCTATTCCTTCCCGCTATCATATACGGATATGTTATCATGGCTTTGAAGATGCGCTGGCAGACTGAAGCTGTATCCGTCGATTGTCCCGCCGGTTTAGCTAATACCGCCGCCGCCAGCGCCGCATTATAAAGCGGCGCTGCATAAACCGGGACTCCGCAGCCGTCTATACCTGTACCGATTCTTTCCGCCGGATAATCACACATTGTAGATATAGTTTCAATTATCATCTTCTGCCAAGGGTGTCCCGCCGAAAGATAGTCATCGATAGGATATCCCATATAGAGCGAACCGGCTAAAATCGCCGCATGTTTACCGGAACAGTTGTTGTGTAATTGACTATATACCGAACCGGATTCTTTGATTGAGCGGGCGGTTTCCTTATCCAACGGCGGATGAATACCGCATTGCAGATGCTGTTCGTCCAAGCCGATTTTATTCAATATCCTTGCCACTATTTCTATATGGCATTGTTCGCCGTTATGAGAACCGCACATTAAGGCGGTTTCTTCTTCGGTAAAACCGAATTTATCTGCGGCGCCGCAGGTTATTAACGGGATGACTTGGAAAGGTTTGGCGGAGGAGCGCAGGTATGTGAGTTTGTAGATATCGCCAACTTCTAATAATATCTTTCCTTCATGATCGACCGCCGCCGCCGCGCCCCGGTGGAAAGATTCCACTATACCGCCGCGGTATATTTCAACTAAAATGGGATTCATGATCGCACAATTTTAATCTTATCGCGACTAAAGTTTCCAATTCCCAGCAGTTCCGCTGTTTTCAAATATTCGGGAAACCGCCCCGCTTCGCTTAAAGAAGGAAATCCCTTTTCCGCTCTTTTCGCTTCGATTATATCCAGTCCGATTGCGTCCAATGCCGCCGGGTCTGTCGAAGCCAATAATCCTCCGAAATTCCACTGCCATTGCGGCTGTCCCGGAGGGCCTCCTTCGTATTGACCCTTTAATCCGTCTATAACCGTCAATCTGACTTTATCCTTAATCACCGGAAGAGAATATAAATCCGCCACATAGGGATTACCGGAGTTAGGATGATATTTATTGGGATTATGAATAGCTCCGAAAAAGTTTTTCAATGACAAAGTCACTCCCACAATCCCATGATCCTTCAACACCGGAAGATTCACCATCGCCGTCACTTTATCGAGGATGCGCGTAGTGAAACTGCCTATCGAACGATGTATCGTCAATTCCCGCTGGTATCCCGCAGTATCCGCCCCATAGATTTGAATATCGCCTCTTTTCGTATTTTTAGGATAACCCGCATATTTTAAATCCGCATCCGAACGATCCCATAAGATGATATTCTCCCGGGGAATTCCAATCTGCGCAAGCATTTCAGCCATAGAAAGCGCTGACTGCAGATGAGTGGACATCATGCGCCCGGACAGACAGTTGACCTTGATCCCCACAATATCCTGCGGTTTGAACAATTCTCTTAGTCCCTCACGGTAATCCTGAACATCGAATAATGTATTCAGTGTATTTTCCAGTAAGCGCTGGAAATCTCTTTTTTCTAATCGGTGATTGTCTGCGGTTAATTCCGGGTTTTGATGCACCGCAACCTTCGATTTAGCGCTTACCCCTGTTTCAGCGGCGTCACTTGTATCGGATTCGCGGGAATTGCCGCAGCTGCCTAATCCTGCGGCTAATAGAGCGGCGGCTCCGCCGCTTATCTTGATGAATTGTCGGCGATCCATTATCCTTATCTTGAAAATAGGGTTTAGGGATTAGGGGTTAGGGGTTAGTTCATTGTGGTGTCGACTCTCTACAGTCGACACCATACATAATATAAACAATATATTAGTGTCATGCGGGGACGCATGACACCACAAATATCCTGTATGTAGGGGCGGCTCTTGCGGCCGCCCTTCCCCGAAGGGGAAAAACTATTTTCATGCTTCGGGGTGCGCCGCCGGCGCATGAAGGTTTATCATGCTGTTATTATGCGAAAATTCTCTGGCAATCGCAAATCTAAAGTGGTGCAGACAATCGCATCACTTTTTAACTATTGATTTTGACTCTCATTAAATAGTTTTGTATATTTCAAAGATTTAGATTTTAATTATCGTAGTAGCCCTGAAGTATGTAGCTTGGTTAAAAATGAGACCTGTGCTTTATACTAAAGCTTAAGTGTATTGTCATTTAAGGTTGTATTACAGTTAAAGGAACATTTTAAGCGTCATTGCGAAAGGCTGAAAGCCTTGCGGCAATCTCTCTAAATAATTATTAATCAGAGAGATTGCTTCAAGCCTTCATCCGGCAGCCGCCGGATTCACGCTTTCGCAATGACACTAAAAGGTGTGATATAACCTTAAGGAACAGTACACTTAAGACTCAAGACTCAAACATCCCGGTTTATTCAAGACCGGTGAATTCTAACTTGCCAACCTGCAAACTTGCTGACTAGCAGACTTTTTGCATGAAAGACATCTTCAAAATATCCATATCCCGCGTAACTTTAAGGAGACTGGCGGATTATCTGTGTATCCTGCTGCAATTACCGGTTGAAAGATTTAAACAGATATCTTCAGCCCAGTTCGCTAAGATTATTGGTTCCAAACCCTCCCGCGTGAGGCAGGATTTTCATTATTTCGGCGGTTTCGGCAAACCGGGACATCCATACGATGTCGGAATCCTGCTTAGTGAACTGAAACAGGTATTCGGACTGGACGACCGTATTGGAATCCTGATCGTCGGCGCCACTCCCGCCGCTGAAATGCTGTTGAATAATTCAATGTTGAAGACACTGAATATTCATATCGCCGGGATAGTGGATTTTAATCGAAGAAAGATAGATAAGGATTTTCATGGTCACAAAATCCGCGCTCCCAAAGATGTGCCCGCTTTAAAAGCCGATAATAATATCAAAATTGGGGTCATCACATGCGAGGAGCCCGAACCTGCGGTGAAACTGCTGGTGGAAAATAATATTCGCGGTATCTGGAATCTATCACCCCGCCATGTCAGCGCCCCTAAGGGATTTCATATTAGATATGAAAATATTACGGGTGGATTATTACATCTGCTTTATGATTTAATAGAGTTATAGCATCGTGAATAATTTGCGTGGGTCATATGTCTGATAAATTTAAATTAAAAGCCGAATTGATGAATGCGGAGGATTTCGCCAGAACTATACACCGCCTAGCGCATGAGTTAGTCGAGAGGAACCGCGGCGTAAAAAACCTCGGTATCGTGGGAATCCGCACCCGAGGCGCATTCATAGCGCAAAGACTTCGGAGCAATATCCTTGAAATCGAAGGCGTCGAAGTTCCTTTAGGCATCCTCGACGCCACCCTTTACCGGGATGATTTCCGGCGGAAACTGAAACAGCCGGTAGTCCGGGTGACCGATATCCCTTTCGACATCGACGAAATGAATCTTATAGTGGTGGATGATGTCCTGTTCACCGGCCGAACGGTGCGGGCGGCTTTAGATGAATTGATGGATTTCGGCCGGCCCGCTCAAATACAATTAGCTATATTCATTGACCGGGGCCATCGTGAACTGCCCATCGCGCCCGATTTTGTGGGGAGACATGTCCCCACTTCCATCGGTGAAGAGGTGCAAGTTCGGATGAAAGAGTACGATGGTGAAGATAAAGTCCTGTTGGTAGAAAGGGTAGAAAATTGAGCTTCGATTTTTACCGGCGCCATCTCCTGGGGATGGAGGGCATGAGTAAAGGAGAAATCCTTCATATTTTAGAGACCGCCAGATCTTTTCGAGAAGTGATTATGCGCCCCATCAGAATCGTCCCCACCCTCAGGGGATATTCGGTGGTCAATATGTTCTTTGAGCCCTCCACCCGCACCAGAGTATCCTTCGAGCTAGCGGAAAAACGGCTTTCATGCGAAAGCGTGAATTTCTCCTCCGGCGGTTCTTCAGTATCTAAAGGTGAATCTTTGCTGGATACGGTGCAGACTATAGAAGCGATGCAGGTGGATGCGGTTGTCATCAGGCACAGCGCTCAGGGAGCGCCCCATTTTTTAGCGGAAAGAATCCGTTCATCAGTGATAAACGCCGGCGACGGATACCATGAACATCCCACCCAGGCGCTGTTAGATATGTTCACTCTCTGGGATAAAATCGGCGGTCTTTCAGGATTAAAAGTCGCTATTGTCGGCGATATCGCCCACAGCCGGGTCGCATTATCCGATATACACAGTTTGAAAACCCTCGGCGCCGAAGTCATGCTATGCGGACCCAAATCGTTGATGCCCTTTAAAGTCGAATCACTCGGCGTGAAAATTACTTCTAATCTTGAAGAAGCTCTGGAATTCTGCGATGTAGTATATATGCTCCGCATCCAATTGGAACGGCAGGCGGGTGAAAGATTCCCCTCCATCCGCGAGTACCGGCAAAGATACTGTCTGACCATGGAGCGAATTAAAAAATTCAAGAAGGATGACTTCATTGTGATGCATCCCGGGCCAATGAATCGGGGTGTGGAAATATCCGCTGAAGTAGCCGACAGCCGCTATTCTCTCATCCTCAACCAGGTCACCAGCGGTGTGGCGATCAGAATGGCGGTGATTTATCTCATCAGCGGCGGCAAAGATCGAGGAAAGTTTTAATTAAAGATATTTGATATTTGATATTTGATATGTGATATTATACCATTATTGTATGGTGTCGACTGCGGAGAGTCGACACCACACAAATGTAAGCTGTAAGAAACTATAAAATGCCGTCATTCCGGCTTGTCCGGAATCGGCTGCTATTTACATTGCACTCGTTCTCACGCTCCTGCGTGGGAATGCATAATCTCCTGTCATCCGTAGTTAATTCATAGATTGGATTTTGTAAAAAATGTCGATTTACACACTTTGCGGCGGTCATATTATCGACCCTCAGACTGATACAGATATTATCGCTGATATTCAAATCGAAGAAGGCGTTATTACAAAAATCGGCGGGAAATTGTCCGGCGGCGAAGTTATAGATTTAAAAGGCAAGGTGATAATCCCCGGACTGTTCGATATGCATGTTCACCTGCGGGAGCCGGGCCGCGAAGACACTGAGACCGTCTTTTCAGGCTGTCAAGCCGCCGCCGCCGGAGGATTTACCGGGGTAGCCTGTATGCCTAACACTCAACCCGCCATTGATACCGCCTCCGTCGTCAAATTCATCCTCGATAGCGCCAAGAATCTACCGGTCGATGTTCATCCCATCGCCGCTATCACTACAGGAAGAAAGGGAGAAAGATTATCGGAGATGGGAGAATTACTGTCTTCCGGCGCGGTGGGATTTTCCGATGACGGTTCACCTTTAATGAACACTGACCTGATGCGCCGGGCGCTGGAATATGCCTCCGATTTCAACGCGGTCATCATTCAGCATTCCGAAGATCCTTATCTTTTCAAGGGGTGTATGCATGAAGGGATTGTATCCACCAAGCTGGGACTGCCGGGAATCCCGTCTCTATGCGAAGAATTGATGGTCGAAAGAGATGTGAGATTAGTGGAATACACCGGCGGCAGACTGCATACCGCACATGTTTCCAGTAAAGGGACAGTGGAGATTATCCGGAACGCCAAGCGGAAAGGACTGAATGTGACCGCTGAAGTCACCCCGCATCATCTGTTCCTCACCGATAATTCCGTGATGGGATATAACAGTAATTTCAAGATGAATCCGCCTTTGCGCACGGAAGAAGACCGTCAAGCGCTGATTGAAGGTTTTTTAGATGGCGCTATAGACTGTATCGCCACCGACCACGCACCCCACGCATTTGAGGATAAGGAGACCGATTTTGGCAGCGCGCCCTTTGGTGTGATCGGATTGGAAACCGCCCTGGGATTGATTCTCAATGAATTTGTGCTTAAGAATAAGATGAACTGGGCGGATATGATTGACCGGATGTCGGTCAAACCGCGGGCGATTTTGAATCTGCCGGAAATGAAGATAGCCGAAGGTGAAAGAGCCAACCTGACAATCATCGACCCCGAAGTTGAGTGGGAAGTAAATCCGGCTGAATTCAAATCCAAATCCCGCAACACGCCTTTTACAGGAATGCATCTTAAGGGACGGGCTTATGGGATTTTCAATAAAGGACAGTTTGTGATAAACACCTAATCAAAGATATGTGATATGTGATTTGAACTCCTAAATTAACGGAAGATTTTAACTTGTCATAATAAGCGGCTTTAATTCAAGTGTCTTAATAATCCCCCCACCCCCCTTTAGTAAAGAGGGGAGTTATGTTTCCCCCTTTTTAAAGGGGGACTAAGGGGGATTATTTCCTTGATTAAATTCACTAAAGGACAATATTAAATGTCGTTTATTGTAACTTGTCAACCTGCAAACTTGCAAACTTATTTGTAAAAATATTCGGAGACATATCATGCTGGTAACAACTACCCCCAATCTTGAAGGGAAAAAGATAGTCGAATATTTCGGCATAGTCAGCGGTGAAGCGATAATCGGCGCTAATATATTCAAGGATTTTTTAGCGGGTATCCGCGATATTGTCGGAGGCCGCTCCGCCACCTATGAACGGGAACTGCGTAAAGCCAAAATGATGGCTTTGGAAGAGATACAGATTGCGGCGCAGGAGTTAGGCGGTAATACGGTCGTGGGAGTCGACCTCGATTATGAAACTATTAATACCGGTTCAACTAACATGCTGATGGTGACAGCCAGCGGCACCGAAGTAAGGTATCAATAGAAAGTCCATAGTATGACGGGCTGATACTAAGAAGACTCAAGACTTAAGACTCAAGACTTAAGACTCAAGGTTCAAGACTTTGGACTTTGGACTTGGGCAGCCTTGTTTCTCCGAAACCGGGAAGGTGGGTTAATAACCCACCCTACAAATTCTTTACCCTTTACCCATTACCCTTTACCCTATCTTCAGGATAAACAGAAAGATGACGGATAGAATACAGGTAAGAGTCGCGGGATACAACGTCGATGCGGATTTACTGGATCGATTCCGCAGTCTGCTGAGAGATTTTGCGGTTTATTATGAAGGCGAAGAGATCGACCGGGCAGGCGTTGTGAGATCATTTCTGGCGATGGATAATCTGACGCCGGAGACCTTGTGCGCCGCATACGCCAGGATTTCCCGCGACCCCGCTCAGATTGGTGTCCTGCGCAATCAGGCTTGCCACGCTGTCGCCCGGGCGCGGCATTCCAATCAGAAGATTATCTTCGACTACGGACACGCTTCCGTAGCTGAACATGCTGTTTTCAATGTGGATGTCTGCGGTATTTCGCGCCTCGCCACCGAAGAGATAGAATCCCGTCGCCTGATTTCTTTCACTGAAAAATCCCAGCGTTACATCGCTATGCAGAGGGAATATGTTATCCCTCCGGAGATAAAAAACACGCCGCTGGAAAGCGAATTCGCGAAATTCTGCGATGAGCTGTTTGAAAATTATGTAAGTTTTCTGCCCGTATTGGAGAAATATTTCGATTCGCAGGGTGTGAAAAGACCCGATTTATCCGCTCGCGAAGACGCCCGCTACATTCTTCCTTTAGCCGCCGCCGCTCAGTTCGGTATGACCGCCAACGCCCGCAATATCGAACATCTGATCCGCCGGACTATCAATCATCCTCTTGCGGAATTGCGGCAGTTCGCGCAGAATCTTAAAACTGATATTGAAAAAACCGCTCCTTCGCTGATAAAACATATCGAGGAAGATGACAGAAAAACGGATTTATTTACAAATCCTTTAGAAGCGGGCGCGGCCGATGATGATGTGAAATTGGTATACGCCGCGCCGGAGGGGGATAAAACATTAACCGCCGCATTGATTTTCCGCAGTGAACCTTTATCTTGGGCCGAAGCGCGGGATAAAGCCGGCGGGATGAACGAACATCAGAGGAAGTCTTATATCGCCGGTAAAATCGAAGGACTGAAGGCTTACGACGCCATGCCGCGGGAATATGAATTAATGGAATTCGGTTATCAACTGAAATTGTCGGCATCCGCCTATGCGCAGTTGAAGCGGCACCGCTTATCCACTCAATTAGTGAAGCCTTATAATCCCGCCCTCGGTTTCACTATCCCTGAATCTATCATCGGAGCGGGTTTGAAAGATAGATTTATTCATTGTATGGAACAATCGGAAGCGGTGCACGGTGAAATTATAAAGACTGCGCCGGCTTGCGCTTCTTACGCATTGACTAACGCTCATCGGAGGATCATGTATCTTCAGGCTAATGCGCGGGAAATGTATCATATCTCCCGCCTGCGAATGGATTCATCCGCGCAATGGGATATAAGGAATATAGCGGCTAAAATGGTTGAACTGGCAGCTCAAAAAGCGCCTCTGACTATGGCTTTAGCCTGCGGCAAGGACCGTTTCGAGGAAAAATACCGGGAATTCAGGAAAAAATAAATCTGTTTATGTGCCTGTAGGGGCGAAGCATTTTTATCATTACTATCTCATTATCCACCATTCACCGGAAAATGCTTCGCCCTTACTCGGCGAATGTCATTCCCGCGAAGGCGGGAATCCAGTCAACTTGAATATTATGGCTCTTCGCTGTTTTGTATGGGTAATCGTGTGTAATCCCCCTTAGTCCCCCTTTAAAAAAGGGGGGTAGGGGGGATTATTAAATGATTTGTACCAAAACCGCTAATTATAACAAACTGTTCATATCAAAACGCTG
>JADHWD010000031.1 GCA_016783645.1 bacterium | reverse complement strand
AATGATTCCGTTTATTTAGTATGTTTTCACAGTTTTTTACTGATTTTGCGATTTGCAAGTATAAATAATACAATATGTTGCAAAACTGAATTTGGCGAATATCGGTCAGATTTGGACTAAATCAACAGAGTCATTAATGTCGCTCATTATAAAAAACCTTGGAAAATATAAAATATTAAGGTAACATCCTGATGAAAAAATCTGAAAGGCAAGAAGAGAAATTTAGAATTGGAATAATAGCCATTCTAATGGTCGGCGCATGCTTCCTGCTGTATTATTTTCATGTATCGCTTGAAACAGGCGTTATCGTCAGCCACTTCTTTTACATTCCGATAATCCTGGCGGCAATTTGGTGGAAAAGGAGAGGTCTGATTGTCGCCGGGCTTTCAGCCGTATTACTGATTTTAAGCCATAATTTCCTCAGGCTGGAAGCGGCTGCTGCTAATGATTATGCTCGCGCCCTTATGTTCATAGCCATCGCTTCGGTTGTCGTTGTTTCAAGCGAGCGCTTGGCGAGGACGCGGGAAAAGCTGAAGGAGACCAACGACTATCTGGAAAAATCGAAGGCTTATACCGAATCCATCATAATGAACTTCCTGGATACTCTCATCGCGGTCGATTTGAAAGCTAATATTACCACCGTCAACCCGGCGACCTGTCGTTTGTTAGGATACACGGAAGAAGAACTCATCGGACAGTCGGTTAGTATCATTTTTGCAGAAGAAGAAGAAGAAGAAGAAGTTAAAAGGATGTTCTTATTCTTTCGTGAACCTGAAAATGCGAAACCCCTGCGTCCCCAGGATACCATACGAAATCGTGAATTAACTTACAAGACCAAAGACGGGCGGCTCATTCCGATGTCGTTCAACGCCAGTGTGCTGACAGATGGAGCGGGGAATATAACCGGCGTGGTGGCGGGAGCGAAGGATCTCACGGATATAAAGCGGGCGGAAGAAGCTCGGATTAAAACCGAACGACACCTTAAAGAAGTTGTTGAAAATATTTTTAAATTTGTGCCTGAAGGTTTGTTAGTATTTTCAGACAGATTAAATCTATTAAAAGAAAACAAAGCTTTTCGGCACATTGTTCAGGGGTATTCAGCAAAACTTGACTACACCGAAGAAGAGCTCACGCAGCTAATTATTGAACAGGTGAAAAATAAAATAACTAAGGGCGATTATTCGGAAATAAAGATTTCAAGAAAACGAGTATGAAAAAGGAGAAAATATGTAAAATAATCTTTGCCAAAGTACTGAATATGTCATTACCCAAGTATCTCGCTTATATTGAAACAACAACGGATGAATTAACAAATCCTTTTCCAAGTGATGAATTTTCAAAAGACAAATCATTTTGTGCCAGGATATTTATAAACGATGAAAACCTTTGTTACGAGATTTCAGACAGGCGCTTAGAGAATATTTATCCAATAGGAAATAATACTAATCTATTCAGCAATTCAATTTCCAAGCGCACTCCTCCTATGCGTCATTCACGCTTGTCGGGAATCGATTCCGGACAAGCCGGAATGACGACTTTTACCGGAATGACATTTGTGGGGGAAGTTGAACAGAGTTCTCAACCGGTTAATACTAATAACAAAACAGTATGTTCCCTAATATGGATAAATACCAGGAATCGATTTTCTTTGCATATTTTAAAAAGTCTTGTTCAATATCAAAGTGAATATTGGTTTTCCGGTAAAGAGTCTGATTTAAAGCCTTTGACCTTGAGACAATTCCTGCTCTTATATCCCTTGCAGTTTCTCGAACAAAGCCGGCTTTCGAGGTTGATTTCGAATCTATCAGTGATGAGTCCCCATAATCAAATTGTAAAACTAAGCGATTTATTTATATCGAAGCGAAAAAGAAATTCACTGCTTATTAAGGAGATAATTATGAATAATGAAAATCCCTTGAAAGACAAGGATATTCAAAAAGTATTTGAGCAAAAACGGATACATTTATCTATTAGAACGATATGTAACTGCAGACAATCGGCTAATATCCCCAATTACAAAGAGAGATCTGCCCATCATTATGAAAAGTATATGAATTTCAACGGCTATATGATATTGTTAAAAAAAACATTCAAAAAATTCCCACCGAATCCGGGGTTTATGAACTGTCCATTTCAACAAAAATCAACTACTCAGACAATAAAAGCGATGTCATATACATCGGTTCATCAAAAAACCTGAGAAAAAGGATCACAGATTATACAAGTAATACAATAAAAAATAAACACTTAAGTATATTTATCGATGACTATGATGTATTCGTGCATTTTTACTTAACTGAAAATCACATTTCAATCGAAAAAAAGATTCTCAATAATTTCAAAAAACTTTATGGCGAATTGCCGAAAGCCAACACCATAGGAGGATAATTACTATGGAAAAGAATCCGAAGGAAACAGAAGAGCTTATTTTACAGATCGACACAGCTAGAATATTTCTTGCAGAAGAAGAAGAAGAAGAAGAAGAAGCGAGTCTTGTCGTTTCACTTAAAGACATCACCGAGCGTAAGCGGGCGGTGGAGGCGCTGCGGGAATCGGAAGAGAAGCATCGATATTTAGTGGAACAAATGATGGACGGGATTACCGTTGTAGATTTGGAGGAGCGATTCCTTTTCGTCAACCCCGCGGCGGAACACATATTCGGGGACCCGAAAGGTGGATTGGTCGGCCGCACTCTGAAAGATTTTATGTCAACCGAAGAGTTTGATAGAATTCAGCGTCAGACAGAGGAGCGCCGCATTCATAAAAGCAGTAACACATACCAAACGGAAATCATCCGCCCGGATGGCGAAAAACGCCAAATATTAGTTTCGGCGACTCCGCAGTTGGACGAGGAAGGAAATCTTAAGGATGTCTTCACTATGATTAAAGACCTCACCGAGCATAAGCAGGCAGAGGAGGCGCTGCGCGAATCGGAAGCCCAGTACCGCATATTAATCGAGCAGTCCAACGACGCCATCTATTTATTGTGCGAAGGGAAATTCGAGATTATAAATCCCAGATTTTCCCAGATGTTGGGAGTTACCCCTGAAGAAGTGCGAGAAGCGGACTTCAACTTCATGGATTTGGTGGCTCCGCAGAGCCGCCCTTTGATAGAAGAGCGGGAGCGGATGCGGGAACGGGGTGAAGAGCCGCCGCGGCAATATGAATTCACCGCGCTGTCTAAAGACGGCCGGGAAATACCGGTGGAAGCCTCGGTAACCCGCATTTTATATAAAGAGAAATTCGCGACCCAGGGTATCCTTCACGATATTACCGAAAGAAAGAAATTGGAAGCCCAGTTCCGGCAGGCGCAGAAGATGGAGGCAGTCGGCAGGTTAGCCGGAGGGGTGGCGCATGATTTCAATAACTTACTCACGGTGATCGGCGGCAACACCAGCCTGGCGATGATGACTTTGATGCCGGACGATCCGTTATATCATGATTTGACGCAGGTTCAGAAAGCGGCGGAAAGAGCTTCCAACCTGACCCGCCAGCTGTTGGTATTCAGCCGGAAACAGCAGATGCAGCCTAAAGTCATCAGCGTCAATTCGCTCATTCAGAATATGGAAAAAATGCTGGGACGGCTCATCGGAGAAGATATCAATATCGATATACAGCTTGCAGAGGATTTATGGAAGGTGAAAATCGACCCGGGGCAATTTGAGCAGATAATCATGAATCTTTGCATCAACGCCCGCGACGCTATGCGTGATGGTGGATTACTATCATTAGAAACTAAGAATATTATTCTGACCGATGATTATACGGCGGTGCATGTGGATGCTTATCCGGGATCTTTTGTCGTCTTCAAAATCAGCGACACCGGCTGCGGGATGACCAAGGATGTGATTTCCAATATCTTCGATCCGTTCTTCACCACTAAGGCTGAAGGCGAGGGGACGGGTCTTGGATTATCAACCGTTTTCGGTATCGTCAAACAGTCAGAAGGATTCATCAATGTGTACAGCGAGCCGGGTGAAGGGACGACTTTTAAAATTTATCTTCCGAGAACAGAGGAAGATGTTGAACAGCATATTCAGGAACTTTTGCCGGAGGGCAAACTTCACGGCAAGGAGACCATTTTAGTGGTGGAGGATGAAGAGGGAGTGCGCAATATCGCGGTCAGGACGTTGAAGAGATTCGGATACAAAGTCATCGAAGCTGAAAACGGCGGGGAAGGATATTTGAAATGCAGAAACGCAAATTATCCTATCGATTTAATCATCACCGATATTATCATGCCGGAGATGAACGGGAAAGAGTTTGTGGAAAGCATCAAAGAGATTTGCCCGGATGTTAAAGTGTTATATATGTCGGGATACACTTATAATATCATAGCAAAAAAGGGCATTATTGACACTAATGTTTCTTTCATTTCCAAGCCCTTTGAATCGCTGCCGTTTTTACGGAAAGTGCGGGAAACGCTGGACAAGAAGCAGCGCTGCCCGGCAGATTAAATTTCTTAGTTTTTCCCGTCAGGTTACTCAGCCGTACGGCTGATTGAAACATGACTGGAACGAGAAAAAGGTAGGTCGGGGGCTTGTCCCCCGACAAATTATGCGGGAGATAATCCCCCATAAGCCCTTGAATAAGCGGAATATTTATATTTTTACAGGGCGAAGCATTTTTTCAAGTGATTGATATATTTATTGTTAGCCTAAAATGCTTCGCCCCTACATTCAGTGAAAAATGTCTTAATTAAGCGCTTATATGTATGTCCGGGTCAGGGACGACCCGGACTACAAGACTAAGGTAGGCGGGGTCGTCCCTGACCCCGCCATCTTCAAAAAAACTAAACTGTTAAATGGATTCCCGCCTGCGCGGGAATGACAATTGGGGATGGTTTGTCGAATAAACGAGGAGATTTTTATTTTAAAATTTCTTTTACCCACACGATATAGCGAAGAACAAAATAATATTTTTTCCTCAAAACTCTTGACTTTTACATTATATTTGTTATATTATATTGTATAGGTGTAATGTATCAAAATTTTATATGTATGATACATTATTCACAAAGTATATATCTCTTTGTCCTGAAATTTCATCAACTTATGGGAGGGATTATGAAATCCACCTCTGTTCTTACTCTGGCGATTCTTCTCTTTGCGGCGGCGGCTGTTTTGGCCGATACCAGTGTGCAGGGAGAAGTGTACGGAATTTGGACTATTGAAAATTCCCCCTATGTTGTGGAGGATGATCTTTTCGTTCCCGCAGGTTACTCCCTCACAATCGAGCCCGGTGTGGAGGTTAAATTTCACCGCTATGCTGTTCCTGATCCCTTTGAACTGGCGGTCTATGGGACGCTTTACGCAACCGGTGAACCCGGCAATCACATCATCTTCACATCATATGCCACTACGCCTCAACCCGACCATTGGGACGGAATAAAATTTCTCACTGAGGAAGCCGGTCAAAGCCAGGTGAGTTATTGTGAGATATACTACGCTAACTGGGGAATTTCCATCCAGAATTCCTCACCCGCCATAACTCACAATATCATCGCCAGCGGTTTCAGCGACGGGATCAGGATTTACGGTTATTCCGATGCGGTTGTACAGTATAATCTCATAAGAAATTATACTTACCGGGGTATCAAGATAGAAGACACCGCATCGCCGACGGTGACTAATAACACGATTGTCAATAACAATTCTTTCGGTATCTATGCCTATAATTACACCACCCCTACGCTTATAAACAATATTGTCTGGGGTAACAATAATTATGGGATAAGGATTGCGGGTTACTCGGTTCCCGTCATGGATTACAATAATGTGTATAACAACACACCTCAGAATTATTCCGGGATATCGCCGGGACCTAATTCCATCAGCGCCAATCCGTTGTTTGTGAATCCCAGTATCGGCGATTTTACTTTACAGTCTGCATCGCCTTGCATCGACGCCGGCGATCCATCATTCCCCTATGATCCTGACGGCACCAGGGCTGATATGGGAGCGTATTATTATAATCAGCCGCCCGCTGTCCCAGTGTTTACATCCCAGCCGGATACAATCGGGTTAACTTTACTGGAATGGAGTTACGATGTCAACGCCGCCGGTGTTCCGGCTCCTGAATATTCGTTGATGACCGCTCCGGCGGGTATGCAGATAGACGCTTCTTCGGGGCTTATAACCTGGACTCCCGATGAATCCAATATCGGCGGGAATACGGTGATTGTTCAGGCTTCCAATAATCAGGGAGCGGACGAACAGCAGTTCACTTTATACATCGAGTTGAATCTGCCTCCGGTTATTTCAAGCTATTCTCCCACATCACTGGACACGATTGATTATGTTTCTGAAATCAATTTCAGTGTAATAGCGGAGGAATTGAATAATCAGGCTTTGTCATTCTCCTGGTATCTGGATGATCAGCAGTTGGATTACGATTCATCCGAGATTGATATTCTGTTCAATTTTGTCGGGGAACACAGCGTCAAAGCGGTCGCTTCCGATGGATTACTGGCTGATTCTGTGATTTGGGATGTGTTCATCCCCGGCATTATACTCAACGGCGGCATAACCGGTACTATCTCAACCTCAGGTAATCCTTATTATATGAACGGAGATATCAATATACCTGAAGGCGGCGAGTGTATAATTGAACCGGGAGTTATAATTAAAATCCACCGGCCCTCACCGGCTACTCCTTTAGGCATCGATGTGCATGGGACATTGCTGGCGGAAGGGACTCTTGAATATCCAATCATCTTCACTCCTCTGCCGTCCGGCCCGGCGATGGACCATTGGCAGGGTATCACCTTTCATCCCAATAGTAATCCCGCTTCAATCCTGGATTATTGCCATATCGACCACGCTAATACCGCTGTAGAAATAATGGAATGCGCTCCCGAAATCTCTAACTGCCTGATCACTTATTGTTATTCCTACGGAGTGTATATCTCTAATTCCGGCGGACCGGATATTCATCATAACACATTCTGGCAGAATAATGGTAAACCGGTTTATTGTATCGGCGCGCATCCGACAGTGTATAATAACACTATGGTATCGAATACCAGTTCAGCGGTGTATATCTCCAGCGTCAATGCGGCGAGCAAGTTTTTCAATAATATCTGCGCTTATAACGGCGGGTACGGAATAAGAGTGAATACCGCGGCGAATGTTATTGTCAAGTATAATGACTGCTATCAGAACGCTTTAGGCAACTACTACGGTATAGGGATGGGCGAAGGTGGATTGTCGATTGATCCGTTGTTTGATAATTACACCGCCGGGCAATTTGAGTTGACAGTGAATTCTCCCTGCATCGATGCGGGAGATCCATATTCGCCATTCGATCCTGACGGCACTTTCGCCGATATGGGCAGATATTATTTTCAACAGCCAGCCTCTCCCCCGCTCTTTTTGAATGAACCGGATACACTCAACATCGCGGGTTTCCTTTATGAATATGTTCCTTCATTGCAGGGAGTCCCCTGGCCTCAGTTCAACCTTGATTCCGCCCCAGCGGGAATGACGCTGGACACTCTGTTCGGAGTGGTGAATTACTTGGCTGATCCCGGCGTTACAGGGATTTATACGATTGATTTATCGGCGGAAAACATCCTGACGAATGTTCATCAGATATGGACTTTGAATGTTATCCTGAATTCTCCTCCGGTTATAACCGCTTATTGGCCCGGTATAATCGATACGGTTGATTATAAACAGCAGTTGAATTTCGGTATCAACGCTGAAGACCCAAACAATCACGAAATCACCTGCAGCTGGCTGCATAACGGGAACACGGTCAGCGGCGACACTATGATGATGAATCTGACATGCCAGGCATTCGGCGAAAATATTGTCAGTGTCATAGTGACCGACGGTGTGGATTCCACTCAGCAAGATTGGGAATTTTTCGTAAAAGGGACTGAAGTGAGCGGATATATCAGCGGTATCTGGAGCGAAAGTAATTCGCCTTATGTAGCGATAGATAATATAACGGTGGATAATAATGACACCCTGATCATCGATCCCGGCGTCACCATACTTTTCGACGGTCCCTACGCTTTGACCAACAGCGGGTATCTTGAAATCAACGGGACGCAGGAGGCGATGGTTTGCATGGCGAGCAATAGTGATAACCCTCAGCCGGATGACTGGGATGGTTTGAATTTCGAATCGGCAAGCGATGATAATTCTATTGTAAAATACTGCGATATCAGGCATGGACACAATGGAATCAAACTCTTCTATTGTTCACCCACCATTAAGAATTGTGTGCTGTCATACAGCGGGAACGCCGGTGTGAAATTGGAGAATTCCGCCGCCGAATTGGTGAATAACACTTCGGCTTATAATTTAATCAGCGGATTTAATTGTTATATGTCCAATCCCGTTATAAATAACTGTATAGCCGCTTACAACAACTCCTATGGTATAACCGCCACAAATTCGAGTCCGGTTTTAAGCTATAACGATGTTTACGGCAACGGAGTAGCGGGGCATAACGGCTGCAGCGCGGGACCCGGTTCGCTGGCGGTTAATCCGCAGCTTGTTTCTTCAACAAATTTCCATTTAAAATCAATATCGCCGTGTATCGATGTCGGAGATCCGTCAAGGCCTTATGATCCCGATGGCACCAGGTCGGATATGGGAGCGCTGTACTTCCCGCAATTCCCCGTCGTTAATAATCTTACTATATCAATCAGCGGCAATCATGTATATCTGAACTGGGGCGGTATTCCTGACGCCAGTATCTATCATATCTACCGAGGGAATGATCCTTATATGGATGTGAGTGATATGTCTTTGCTGGGACACTCAAATGACACCGATTTCACCGATGCGGACGCTTTGCTGGAAGGAGATTCTTTCTTCTATATTGTCACTTGGGAATAATACAATCCCGATAGTTATCTTCAAAGAAAAAGCGCGGTTGGAATACCGCGCTTTTTTTGTATATAAATCAGGGTGAAGCTTCATGCCAACCAGTCGGTGCAAAGTAATATGAAAATGATCTCAAGGGCGGCCGCAAGGGCCGCCCCTACAATTATTATTGTTCTGCCAGGTCTTGTCCCGGCTAAACGGGATGTGACCTGGCAGCGTCAGGTCACACTTGCGTTTCCGCAAGCAAGACCTGACGCAACAATTAAATGTTTCGTATTTCGAATTTCGAGTTTCGATTTTTATTGGTATTACAATCCCAATTCCCTCGCAATATTTATCTTGAGTATTTCATTAGTTCCGCCGCCGAACAGGGTGAACCGGGCGTCCCGCCAGTATCTCTGCATGGGGTATTCCATAGCGTAACCGTAGGAAGCCATGATGCGGGAGGCTTCATCGCATATCGAATTGGCGCATTCGGAAGCGTAAAGTTTAACAATTGCCGCTTCCTTCTGGCGGGGCTTATCCTGATCGCTAAGCCAGGCGGCGTAAAACAGCATGTGTTTAGCGGTTTCCAACTGCACCGCCATATCGGCGGCTTTGATCCTGATAGCCTGGAATTTGCCGATGGGCTGACCAAACTGCACCCTGGTCTTGGCGTATTCGATAGCGTCTTGGAACGCCGCTTCCGCCACTCCGATAGCGAGGGCGGCGGTCATTATCCGTATCTCCGCCAATATCTCCAAAAGTCCCTTAGTCCCGCCGCCGATTTCGCCTAACAGGTAGTTTTTTGGCAGTTTAACTTCATCGAAGGCGACTTCGCTGGTGATGGAGGCGCATACACCCAGTTTATCGATATTCTTACCGACATGAACTCCTTTATAATGCGCAGGAACTAAAAAGAATGAATGCTTTTCGTGATTGTCGGTGCGGGACAGCACCGAGAAGAAATCGGCGTGGGGAGCTTGAGTTATCCAGGTCTTCTGGCCGTTGAGGATGAAACAGTCGTCTTTGACTTTGGTCATGGTCTTGATATTGTTCAAATCACTGCCGGCGTCAGGTTCGGTCATGCAGATTGCGCCGATTTTCTCACCGGTCAAGGCTTTGCGGAAATAGTTTTCCACGACCTCTTCATCTCCGAAGCGGTAGAGGAAATAAGTCGCCATCAGCGACTGCATGGAGCAGGCCGCCGCCAGCGACATCGATCCCCGCGCTAATTCCATCACCGCCAAGCAGTATGACACAATATCCATCCCCGTCCCGCCGGCTTCTTCAGGATAACGCATACCGAAAAAACCCAGTTTGCCGACTTCGAGGAACAGGTCATGGGGAAATTCTTTCTTGCGGTCGATTTCCGAGGCTATAGGCTTGACCTTCTCGTCGACGAATTTTTTGAAGACCGCTTGAACCGATTTTTGGGTGTCGGTAAGTTCGAAGTCCATAAGTTTGTGTTGTGTTAAAGTGTTAGATAAGTAATTTTTAAATACGAAATACGAAATACGAAACTCGAAAAACTGGGAAAATATTCACAAGCTATTAAAGCTATTAAAGCTATCCCTTCTTCATCAGCGGGGAAGCCTTTCCCTAACCTGAATTATTCATAAATTAACTACGGATATACAGGATATACAGGATTTATAATTCTAAATCTAAATCTGAAAATTTAAACTATAAGATTTTAAAAATATAAGACTTATCCTGTTTATCCTGTTCATCTTGTAAAATTCTTGAATTAATAAGGCTAAAGCCCGCCCCCATTTTCGTTCAAATGTTCCGATCCAGCGGATAGAACAGTCCGGACAGTTCGATGCGCTTCTGCATGCGCTGTGGGAGGTTGTTGGGGGACATGGGGATTCTTTCTTTTTAATTCAAATAAAGCACAGGGTGGCACGGTCAGCCATATCTCTTCAATGAAGCTAATTTATTCTAATAACCCTCATGCAAGATAAAAAGCTCAATCTTACTTGCTGACCGTGCTAACATTGACACAGCCAGCTGGAAAATATAACACATCTGGATTTTATTCAAGGGTAATAGTAATTTCATTGTCTTGTTTCATCATGAGGGCTGGCTGTGGCAACTGTAATATCTGTGACTCTAAGTCATTCTTCGTGATTAGCTAGACAATTACTTGTTATTTTTCACTTCTTTAATTTCTAAAAAACTTGCTAGTTTTAATCCAGCCTTGTTGAAAATATTATTGAAATCTTTTCGATCTATATATTCGTTTATTTTACCATTCAATTTATCTCTAACTGTTGTACCGGCGGCGTTTATTATAAAATCAGCAACCTCTAATCCCGGTTCATTATACTCCTTTTTCATTCTAAATTTATGTAATTTTACATTAATGACTTTACCATTCGGATACTCCTTCATTAATCTCAAATTATCGAAGTATTTTGTTGTTAAATAATCGGTTCTTTGTGATGATTCGAAAATAAAAATTATTTCCGAAAAATGGGTGTTTTCTAAAATATTTTTAATTCTATAAGGAAAATCCAATGCCGCAATAGCATAAACATCAGCTCTAATTTTGAATTTAGTTTTGTCAGAAATAACTACAGCCATTCTTGCAAAACATGATTGTATAAAGAAACTATTTAATGAATCTATTTGGGATTTATTCGGTTTTAATCCAGTTGCATGGAGTGGATTTTCAGATCCATCAAATTCTCTTTCTTTTAAATCTTTCCAAGGAAGTACTATTTTTGAATAATAGTGTTTAGCAAGAACTCCACATCCACCAATTCCAAAAATTGGATAGTTATGATCATTTAATGATTCGACACCTGTCTCATCAATGAAAATTAAAAAAGAATCTTCGTTTATTTGAATCCGATTTCCATGTTCATCAGTAAGAATTAGACCTATTTCAATCATTTATCGATATCCCCCTTCCCCCATACTCCTCCCCGCCTTCTCCTCCGACACCACCCCATTCTTCACATCCATCATCACCTTCTCTCTATCGCGCAGTTTCGGATCGCCGTAACCGCCGCCGCCGGAAGCGGTTTGATAGTAGATAGTCCCTTCAGGGATGCCTTCGATTAAGTCTTTGCTAAGGGGGATTCGCTCGCTCCCATCGGGATATTTCATAGCTATCTTATTGAGGATACTGCTCTTACCGCCGAACAGCCCATAAGGCGCAGCTTTATCGCCGTCTCCGAAGACCACCATAGTGGTATTATCGGCGCCGATTCTGATTGCGGTTTCCACGCCGAGCCCTCCCCGCCATTGTCCGGCGCCGGCGGAATCCTGCAAGTATTCGTGCTTGATGATGCGGTGCGGGGTTTGCAGTTCGTACATTTCGTAGTCCTGGTCGAGCACTCCGCCGGAGGCGTCGATCATGCCGATATGGTCGTATCCGTCATCGCCCTGTAATGCGCCGGCGCCGCCTTTCATCCCCAAAAAGCAGATATCGACATATTTCCGCCCGCTGCGGGGATTTATCCCGGTGAACAGCGAGCACAACAGATGATTCCAACCGGCGGTCACCCTATCGGGTATAGCGGACGACAGGGCTTTGAAGATAGCGTCAGCGGTCTGAGGGCAGAGATGATTGCCGAAGGTGGTGGCTTTGGGATAGGCGGCGTTCAATATCGTGCCCACCGGGACGATGTATTTCAATGGGCGGATCATCCCTTCGTTGTGCGGGATATTGGGATTGACCATCTGCAGGAAGGTCAAAGTTATCGCCGAACAGGTGGAGGTGTATGTGCCGTTGACGAAGCCGTCGGTCTGCGGGGAAGACTGCGAAAAATCGAATTCGATGGCTTCATCCTCCACCGTGATTTTGGCGTGGATGGTGAATTCCGTGCCTAAATGCCGCCCGTCGTAATAGACTTTGCTTTCGCCTTCATACACCCCATTGGGGATGCTGCGGATCTCCTTCTTCATCATCATTTCGGTGGAATTGAACAGCTCCCGCTTGTGTTCATCGAAGCATTCGAGACCGTATTTTTCCACCAGCGTTCCCAGCCGCCTTTCGCCTAAAGTGCACGCCCCAATCTGCGCCTTGATATCCTCCTCCACCATCGACAGCCGGATATTGGCGAAAATCAGATTCCACACATCTTTGCGCAATTTCCCCTGCTCATAGACTTTGACTGCGGGGATGCGCAAAGCTTCCTGCCACACTTCAGTGGCGTTGGGATTGTATCCGCCTTGGACCGCGCCGCCGATGTCGGCTTGATGCCCCTTCGCCGCCGCCCAGCCGATCAAGGCATCATCGATGAATATCGGCTTGAAGATGGCTACATCGTTGTTCTGATTGCCCATGCTGAACACATCGTTGTGGATTATCACATCGCCGGGATAAATATCACCGCCGTAAGACTTGATTATCTCCTGGCATACGGGGCCTAAGGAGAACGATAATATGGGCAGGTTTTCCGTCTGTTCCAGCATCCGCCCTTCCGCATCGTATAAACCGGTGACGAAGTCCTTGGCTTCGCACAGGATGGGAGAACGGGTGGTCTTGGTCAACGATATGCTCATCTCATCGGTGATCGATTTGAATGAGCACTGGAAGATAGATAATAGGATTTTGTCGATCATGATTTTCCTTGAAAATAGTTGACGGTTGACAGTTGACAGTTGACAGTGGACGGTGAACAGTAGGGGCGACCCTTGCGGTCGCCCTAAATCTGTTCTGGCAGGTCTTGCACGCCTCGGGCGGGTGTGACCTGCCAGTTGATTTAGATTGTGACTCTTGCTAGGTTTTAATATTTCCTCTCTTGATGTAATTTTAATCTTATAAACGATTTTAATAATGGATTCTTAAATCTGTATCTACATTGCTTTTGAGGTCCAATTTTTTGAAGTATTTCGCCTTTCTCATTTTGACATAAAGTACCTAAATGATAGGAAAAAGACTGCAATATATGTTCTCTTCCAGTCAGTTTGTTCATAGGATCTATGATATCACTTGCCCTAAATGTTCCATATTCATCCTCTTCTACAAGAGCACAAGCCGAGAGAACATCCTTAAACTTTGTTTTCCCTCTACTTGTCATTGTTGCTTGATGATAAGCATTTCTAACGCTTTCTTGAGCATTTGTAACCGCTTCTTCTATTGCTTCATCAAAGCAATTTTGGTCAACCGTTCTCAAATTCTTTTTTAATGCACGTTTTGTTGAATATTTTGATAAAAGATGAGTGTAATGAGGAAAACTATTTGATAACTCAATAATCTTATTTTTTACATTAGGTTCCATTTGCATTTTTAATCTTTTCATTCCGTTATCAATTATCTGAATAAGTTCATCTTTTGACATTCTTGGTAGTTTAATTTGCTTTATACTTCTTTCAATCGATTCATGGCTTCCCATCAAATCATTGACACTTTCTGCTATACCAACAATTAAAAGAGTAACATTAGGAGCATTATCGGATAAAGCTTTGATAGTATCAGTGAACTTTAATAACGTTTCTGTATTTTTAAAGCTGTCAAACTCATCAAAAATAAATAGTAATGAAGAATTTACTTCATTAAAAACAAGTAAAATGTCATTTATATCGACTTCTTTTTCCTTTGGCAAGAAAAAATCTAATTGACTTTTTATTTCTTTCTTTTTAGCATTAAATCCTATACCCTCTTGCGACTGATATAATGACACTCTTTTGAAAATCTTTCTCCATATATCATTATAAGTATCTGTTCTATTACAAGTGATTTTGGCTACAGTGATATTTCGAAAAATAATCTCAATAATATTAGCTAAAGAGGTTTTTCCTACTCCTCTTTCTCCATAAAGAATAGCATGCTGACCTCTTTCTTTTATAGTATCTTCAACATTTTCCAGTTGTTCTTGTCTCCCAAAAAAGAGTTCCCTAATGTTAATTGGAGCACTTGGTGAAAAAACCCTTTCGAGTTCTTTTAATGGATCGTCATTATTCATGATAAATCCTTTCAATATGATTTAATTTTATGTAACATTTTAGTTATTTGACAAGGCAGGATTGAGACAATCCTGCCTCCACTGTTGTGATTCTTCTTGTTGAGTCGGGATTGTGTCAATCCCGACATAATGTAATTCACAAAATAAATGTAATCTTCTATTTCATAAAATTCAAATCCTTACCATACACCACAAACGACCCCCATTCATCCACCTTGCAGTTGTAGCTTTCGCTGATGAAAATCGAAGTTTTCGCCTTTTCTATGTTTTGTTCACCTTTAAACGATACATTCTTCACAGCTTATACGCTTTGCTTCGATGGCGCACAGCAAAGACCGTGATAAGTTGCTTTCGTTTATCAATTTCATATAGTATTCTCCAGTCACCTACTCGGATGCGGTAACCTTCCGTCATTTTGAGTTTCACCATACCTGAAGGAAACGGATTCTCTTTTAATCCCATAATTTTGGATATAATCCTTTGTAGGATGGGATCGGAAAGTCTTTGCATTTCATGTTTAGCGCTGGGTCTGATTTTCAGTTTCCAAATCAAACCGGTCTGCCTTCTTGTCGCAATTTTTCCAAAAAATCTTGGAAGTCTTCAGCTGGCTCTTCACGGCGAGATACATACAATAACATATCTTCGATATCTTCAAGTATGTCGGTGAGCAGATCACGCCCAACTAATTGGCTGATCAACTCCAGTTTCTCGTCGTTGCCCATCTCCTTGACGAGTTCAACAATGTTAGTTATTCTTTCTGTCATTTCTGAATCCCTCTGGATACACTTTCTTATTGTAAATTATAAACGACCCCCATTCATCCACTCGACAATCATAATCCGCGCTGATGAAAATCGAAGTGTTCACCTGCTCGATCACTGCGGGTCCCTCGATAGTATGACCATACAGCGGCAAATCGCCGTCATAGACATCAACTTCCTGCATCCGATTGGATTCGGGGATATACACTTTCCGCTTCTCTTTAAGCGCCGATGGCAGGGGTACCGGCTCCGCCGCTTCGCTCAAGAACTTGGGCTTCTCCATCTTGCCGACCGCCCTCAAGCGGATGTTTATCACTTCAATCTCCGTCCCCTCTTCTTCTAGGGAATAGCCGAACAAGCGGTTATGCTCTTTGTGAAATTCCTCCTTGATTTTATCGAGATTGAAAGAGGCGATGTCATCCCATAAGACCGGCAATTGCACTTCGTGGTACTGCCCGATATAGCGCAGATCGAGGACGGGATAGAATTCGATTCTATCTCCACTCACGCCTTCTTTGATGAGCGTTTCCCCCCCGGTATGTTTCATCTCATCGAAGAGATTCATGAATACTTCGCGGTCGATCCCGGAAAAAGGCGTGATGTAGGAACGGATATAGTCATGCTTGAGGTCGCCCAGCAGCATTCCGGCGGCGCAGAATATCGAAGCGACGCTGGGGACTACGAACATCGGTATCTCCAATTCCTTGCAAATTTCCCCGGCGTGGATGGGTCCCGCTCCGCCGGCGACGATGAACAGCGATTCCCGAGGGTCGTAGCCCCTTTCGATCGACACTTCGCGCACTCCCTGCGCCATGTTGTTGTTGATAATCCTGAACATACCGACGGCGGTTTCCAGCAGGGACAGACCCAATCTCTCGGCTAATTTTTCAGTCATTAATTTCCTGGTATTTTCCACATCCAGTTTGATTTTTCCTCCGGCGAAGAAGTTTGGATTGAGATAGCCCAGTATGAGATTAGCGTCGGTGCAGGCGGGCAGTTCGCCGCCTTTACCGTAGCAGATGGGACCGGGGGAAGCTCCCGCGCTTTGCGGTCCCATGTGCAATAATCCGCCGCTGTCGATCCAGCCGATACTGCCGCCGCCAGCGCCGATGGTGACGATATCCAGCGAAGGCAGGGCGATTCTGTAGCGGTTGATAGACCCTTCATCGCTGGTGACGCATTGACCGTCGATCACCAGGCTGGCGTCGAAACTGGTGCCGCCCATGTCGATGGTGATGCAGTCTTTGTAGCCCATGAGACCGGCGTAGAATGCTCCGGCCGTCGGGGCGGCGGCGGGGCCTGAAAGCACGGTTACCGCCGGTATCTTCTTCACCACATCCGGGGTCACTACCCCGCCGTTGGACTGCATTATCAACAATGTTCCCGCGAAATTTATATCCTCTAATTTGCGGGTGAGGCTGTTCAGATAATTGGCGACTACGGGCCCTATGTAAGCGTTCACCGCTGTGGTGCTGACCCGCTCGTAAAACCTGACCGAAGGCAGGGTTTCCGCCGAAGAGGTGATGAAGCATGACGGCAATTGTTTCCGCAGGAATTTCACGGTTATATCCTCATGGACACTATTCCGGTAAGCGTGCATGAAGCAGACAGCAATCGATTCGACCTTCTCCGCCTTCAAATATTCGATGATGGGTATTAATTCGGATTCATCGAGTGGAATGAGGATTTCGCCTTGAGCGTCGATGCGCTCATTGACTGTCAACCGCAGGTAGCGGGGGATTAAGGGGGCGACATTGCGGTAATGATTGTTGTATTGTTCTTCGCGGATGCCCCGGCGCATTTCCAATGCGTCCCGCACTCCTTTGGTGGTGATGAGGGCGGTTTTTGCGCCTTTGAGGGTTAGCAGGGCGTTGGTCGCCACGGTAGTGCCGTGGACAATGGTCTCAATATTGTTGATAAAAGCGGGTAATTCCGCGCCGATGATTTCGGCTAAATCGTGGATGCCGCCGATAACGCCGATGGAAGGATCTTCCGGGGTGGACAATGTCTTATGGATAGTGGTCTCGCCGAAATCCGCGATGAGGATGAAGTCGGTGAAAGTGCCGCCGACATCGATGCCAAGTTTGTATTTCATTATGTGGGACTGGGTATATTGCAGTATTTATTCTATTTAGCGCCGCCGATTGACGAGCGGATGAGCATCCTTTAAATATAATTAGTTTATTGAAATAAGCAAATTATTGCGGGAGAGCGGGGCGGAATTTCGCCGTCACAAAGAAAAAGCCGGTCTGTTAAAACCGGCTTGGTATTGTTGCAGGGACAGCTGTCGAACGCGGAGAAAAATTCACAGCAGATTAAGCGGATGAAGCAGATGGATATTTTTCACTGGTCATCAGTCATTTGTCATTCAAGGTTGTCCGAAAATGTCATTGCGAAAAGCTGAAAGCCTTGAAGCAATCTCTCTGAAAAAATAAAATTATTGGAAATAATGAAAAAAGACATTACATTTGAGATTTAGAATTTCATAGCTTTAATAGCGTTAATAGCTTGTGAATAATTACCTTTAATTACCTTCATTACCTGTGAATCTTTATCCGCTTAATCTGCTTAATCCGCTGTGAATATTTTTCGTTTAATTCGTTTAATTCGTTGTGAATCTTATTACTTTTGCCTTTTTATTTTTTTTAATCCTGAATATCCTGTGTATCCGTAGTTAATTAATCTTTCCCAGCATTAAAATGCTGGGCTATTTCAATATTTCCAAAAATTCCTCCCTGCCAATCGGCTCATCCATTGCCGTAATCTCGTCCAATATACCTATTTCACCCAAATACGCTTCCACAAAATAGAACATCGACTGGGCGAACTGCGCAACACCGATATGAGTGAAGGTGGTATCGCCTGTAACATACCACAGGTATTGATAATGTTCATAGCCATATACGGTGGAATCGGAATAGAAGATGATATAAGCGTCGGGGGTGATGGGATTGCCCTGAACCGATTGGGTCACAGCGTCCCAGTTCAATACCGCATCGGCGCCTTCAATGGATACAGTCAGATTCTCAACCGGCAATGGAATAATTTCGATTCCTTCGCCTTCAAGAATCAGATTGTGCATTGAGCCGTCGATTATCACCTGCATCATATCCGAATAGCCGGTGATCTCCTCCGGCGAGAAGGATACCCAGAATGCTAAAGAATCTCCCGCGGGGACAACCGCTCCAATTATGGATTGGTCGAAACCGAAATAGGTCTGATTGACATAGGCGGTGTCGATCACAGCATCCTCCTCCCCGTTGTTTCTTATCATTACCGTGTCGGTGTAAGTGAAGGTGATTTCTCTTTCTCCGAAATCCACATTATCGGGATCAAGCAAGATGGTCTGCGGGAAGTAAAACGCGCCAATCTCAATAGTAGTGCCATCGGGATCTAAGGGGAAGCCGGGATCGCCGGCATCCACGCAGGGACTGCCGATAGTCAGATTATAATTCCCATTTCCTGGATCGGCGAACAGCGGGTCGAGGAAGATGTTGTAATACACATCGCAGGGGTCGCCGTTCAAGTTGGTGGAGGAGATGACGCCGAGACCTGCGGGTACTAATGATCCGAAGAAATTAATTCCAGTATTTCCGAAAAAATCACTATATGAAATATTAGGCGCACAGTAATTACAGTCTACTACACCCGCATTAGAAGTATTATAAGAGAAAATACTATTCTTAGTCGTCATATGTCCACCAATAATTGCATGGGCAGTGCAGGTATTATATGATATAGTGCAGTTTGTAAGATTGGCACTCCCACTGAAAATACTTATAACACCGTACGCAGGGCAAGTATTGTTAAATATTACACAATCTGAAAATGTAATATTAGAATTATAGTCCATTCTTATTACACCTTGAGCATCGGTAGTATTTGAACTTATTTCACTTTCTTCAATAATTGGATTAGAATTTGATAAATAAATAGCCCCACCTTGTAAATTTGCATGGTTATGATTTATTTCACAGTTTTTTAAATATGGGTTAGAATCGAAACATGCAAGTCCTCCTCCAACTCCACCAGATGAATTATAGTTTAATTTACAGTATAATATTGTTGGGCTACTAGAATTACAGCGGATACCTGCGCCGCAATCATCTGGATAACTACCAGTTACATATCCGGCTCATCCGGATAATGAGTAGTTCTGCATGTGCAGGTGGTATAATCTCAGTTTGAAATAAGCCATGTCCCTGAAGCCATAAACTTGTCTTTTCAAGGTCTTGATCTTGTTGTTTATCCCTTCGACTTTCCCGGTAGT
>JADHWD010000030.1 GCA_016783645.1 bacterium | reverse complement strand
ATGGGTAATTGTGTGTAATCCCCCTTAGTCCCCCTTTAAAAAAGGGGGAAACCAACTCCCCCCTTTACTAAAGGGGGGCAGGGGGGATTATTGAAATCAAGTGATATAAAAACAAACGATTCGCATCCACAATACAATCATCGAAAATGATAAAAATCGCTACCCATACGATACAGCGAAGAACCAATAATCAATTAAAGAGATTGCCACAAGGCTTTCAGCCTTTCGCAATGACATTCCCGGACAACCTGTTAAGCGCTGTAATTATCGGAATTGTCTTCATATTGAATTAAATCCTCCTCTACAATCTCTTCGACCACAACCGGCCCTTCTTGCAGCAGGGTGAATCCCGCCAGTTTCTCAACATTCATCTTTTCCCATTCGCCGTCTTCATATTTTACATACATACTGGCGGTGAATATATCGATTTTTTCCAGAATCGCTTCGCCTCTAGGGGTTTTAAAGACGCTCTCGCGGCGGGGATATTTGGATAACTCCTGCCGGTAGAAATCGAGTTCATATCTGAGACAGCATTTCAGTCTGTTACAGCATCCTGACAGTTTTTGGGGATTGAGTGAAAGATTCTGTTCTTTCGCCATTTGAGTGGTGATGGGATTGAATTCGGTTAAAAATGTGGTGCAGCATAGTTTCATACCGCAGACACCGTAGCCTCCGAACCGCTTGGCTTCATCTCGGGCGCCGATCTGCCGCAGGTCTATACGGGTGCGGAAATGCGCCGCCAAATCTTTCACTAACTCCCGGAAATCCACCCTCCCGTCCGCCGTGAAATAGAATGTGAGTTTGCGCATATCGAATTGATATTCCACATTCACTAATTTCATGGGCAGTTCATGAAAAGTCACTTTCTCCCGGCAGATCTTCATAGCTTCTATCTCGCGCTGATGTATCTGTTCGACATACTCTAAATCTTTTTCGGTGAGTCTGCGGACGATAGAATATGATATCTCATTTATACTAGACGCTTCTTCAGCGCTCACCAGCCGCGATACTCTGCATATATGCTCGCCTTTTTCAACTTCCACCAGCACCACATCATCCGGCTGGAAGGGAAACTGCATGGGATTGCGGTAATATTCCTTCCGCCCGCCTCTGAATTCAACTTCAATAACTTCAAACATATATTGAACCCTCATGCGCCTGTTGAGCGCCGCCAAGTATGAAAATATTTTCAAGGGCGGCCGCAAGGATCGCCCCTGCATTCTTGATATTATACACCGCCGGGTTACGCCCTAAAATGGGCTTGAAACCCGGCGGGAACAAAAGATGCGGCTTTTCCATCTCGTTCCCACGCTCTAGCGTGGGAATGCATACAAAGGTGGATTAAGAACCCACCCTGTTGCTATTTTTAAAGTAAACCCTCATGCGCCTGCGGCGCACCACGAAGCATGAAAATAGCAATGGCTGCCCGGTTTCTCCGAAACCGGGGAATACTGGCAGGTCACACCCGCTGTCAGCGCGCAAGACCTGCCAGAACAAGGTACTAGACCCCAGCCCCTAAACCCTATTTTCAGATTAAACTGCCTTTCTTTTCCATACGAAAATTTTATCCAAATCGTTAGCCAGATTAGTGCATATCATATCAAGGTACACATTTTTATCCACTAAATCAATTGCCTCCTGCGTCAATCTGCGCGCATCTTCCAGATTTTCATATTGAATATTATTCCTGAATTTATCCAATCTGTCTACAATATCGGGATTGATTTTCGGCGGCAGTCCAGCGTCCATGCGCGCGATATCCCCTAACCATACATCGATATTTTTCAATATCTCTTTAGCGGTCTCCTTTTCCTTGTACCTCATATCGAAGGCGAACTGATATATCCCTATCGGATTCTTCTTGAGAATTTCGGTCAGGAAGTCCATCGCTGATTGTCTCACCGCATCATCACCTTTGACCAATTCCACCGCTTTAGTTAAAGAGCCGCCGCTGCGGACAGCGATCGTTACAGCCTTCGACTCGGAGAGGTTATATTTCGCCTGTAATTCCCCGGCTAATTCTTCAATTTTCAAGGGCGGAAAATAGAACATTTGAGTACGCGAAATAATAGTCGGCAGTAACGCTTCAAGATTGGAGGTGACCAAACACAGGTAAAATCTCTCCGGGGGCTCTTCTAAAAGTTTCAGTAGTGAATTTTGCGATTCCTTGTTCATCCTGTCAGCCGGTGAGATCAAAGCGAACCGGTTGGCGGACAGATAAGGCGTTAGGAAACTATTCCTTATCAATTGGCGGACTTGAGCGATGAGGATATTCTGCGCTTTCGGAACCTGCATGTGATGATAAATATTTTTCCGTTTCTCGTCTAACTGTTCCCTATATCTATCCGCCTGATCCGCACTCATAGCAGCTTCCCAATTATAATCCTTGACTTCTTTTTCGGGAGCGGGGATGGGGAACAGGAAATGGAAATCGGGATGCTCAAAGCGGCTGAAACTTAGGCATGATTTACAGAGCCCGCAGGGAGGATTATCCGCTTGACACATGAGATATTTTCCCAGTTCCAATCCCGCCGCTTCCTTACCGCTCCCTGCGGGACCATGGAACAGAACGGCGTGCGGCAGTCTGCCGCTTTGCGCGAGTCGGAGAAGCCTTCTCTTGATCTCCTCATGCCCGGTTAACCGGTTCATGAATTCATTGTTTATCCCGTTTATCCTTTTCTTTTCAGCCATATCTCCGGATCCTGTTTATCCTGTTTCGCCCATAACTCAAAGTGGAGTCTGCCTTTATTAGAATCTCCGCTGATAGTCCCAATCACACTGCCGCCTCTGACCGGACTGTTCTGCCCCACATAGACCTTATCCAGATTAGCGTACACCGTGTAATACCTTCCCGGATGCGAAATCATCATAATAGTGCCATATCCCCGGCGGTAAGTTATCACGGTTACAATCCCCGAAGCGACCGCTCTGACTTCCGATCCTGAAAAAGCTTCGATTTCAATTCCGGTGTTCTCCACCCAGGTATTAAGTTTGGGATTACGCTGCATGCCGAAACGGGAGGTTATTTCACCTTTCACCGGCCATTCCATATTGCCTTTCAATTTGGGAAAATCCACATCGGGGAAAGTGTAAGTGATTTTTTCCCGCTGGCGGAGATCTTCATCCAGCTTTTTAATAATATTTTCAATTTCCGCCGCCGCCGCCTTCTTCTCCGCTATCTGTTTTGATATATATGTCTGGTCATCTTTGACCTGTTTTAAAAGTTTCTGCTTTTCGGCTTTATCCTTCCGCAATTTTGTGTTTTCACTTTTAGCCTCAATTATCAGGCGTTCTTTGTAATTCAGTTTGGCTTCAAGCTGTTCATCGGCGATAGATAAATCGTCTTCCCGCTTCAATTTTAGCGCTTTGAGTTCATTTTGTTCATTTTGTTTTTCCCGCAGAAGTTCCAAATTTCTCTTATCCCGCGCGGCGGCGATCTTGAAGAATTTTTTTCGCACTAAAGCTTGATTAAAATCAGCGGAGGTCAATAAAATACGAAATTCATCCCATCTTTTATGTTTATACGCGTACACTATACGGTCGGACACTATCCGCTTCATCCTGATAATTTCATTATCCAGCCGCAGTATCTCTTCATCAGCGTTACGGATATCCCTGTGCACTTCTTCAATTTTTTTCCTGATGGATTTCAGCTGGCTTTCAGTTGATTCCCGCTCCGACTGTAGTTCTCCTAACAGCCTTGAACGCAAAGACAGCATTTCATTGATGGCTTCCAGCGAACTGCTGAGCCTCGATTCCCGGGCGCCGGCGTCCGCTAATTGTTTCTCCAAAGCGGAAATATCCCGCCGCAGTTCATCCAGTTCACGCTGTTTCGACCGCTTTTCCGGCGCCTCCGCCGCTAAAAGCAAAACAGCGGAAAGCAATATCAGCACACAGATTTTCATTAAACTATAAAGATAGTTAAATATATTAAAAAAAGCAATATGCCGGCATCATCCCATTGCTGGATACTTAATATTATCCGCTTGACTTTACAGGTCAAAAGGATTATATTGTATTGATTCTTGATTCTTGATTCTTGATTCTCGATTCTCGATTTCAAATTTCGGATTTCGAGTTTCGGATTTCGAATTTTAATTCTACGAGGATATTATGGCGTTAATTGACAACACCATATTACATGACCGATATGATAACGATTTAGTATATGCCTTGCAGTTGGAGATCAACGACACCTGTTTTCAAGGCTGCGATTACTGCTATATGAAGGCTCCGACTGTGCATGAAGGCCGGTTGGATGATGCGATTTTGCTTAAAGTGATATATGAAGCGCAGGAGATGGGTGTGCATGCGATTGAATGGCTGGGCGGCGAACCCTTATTCCGCGAAAACGCTTTGAATTTCATGGCGGAAGCGCGCAATTTGGGGATACGCAATAATCTTTGGACCGGCGGACTGCCGTTAGCGGATATGGAGACCGCCCGGCAGTGTGCGCATCTGACCGATAACGGCTTGATTTCATTTCACTTGTCAACGCTGGACAAGGAGATATACGAAAAACTGCATCCCGGGCGTCCTGTTTCCGATTTGGACGATATCATCAAAGGCGTCGAAAACTGTTTAGCCGCCGGGAAACCGCCGCAGATGATGCTGAACTCTACAACTTTCACATCGCTTCAGCCGGTCGAAGATCTGACCGCCGCCATAGATTTTTTCAACGCCGAATACGGCATCCCCTCCTGCGTCAATGTGTATCAGTTCTATGAACCGCGCTCGGAAGAGAACCGCAATGAAGTGATGCGGTTTGCGCCCGATTTGAAATCCATCAGGAAAGTTCTAAATCATCTGTATAAAACCTCCGGTAGTGTTGCGCACGGAGCAAACTGTGTGGATAAATATTATTGCAGCGCCACTATAGCGGTCTTGAATGACGGGCGGTTGACTCCCTGCGCCACCATCCGCCCGAAAAATGCGCCTTCAATTTTCGATACAGGTCTGAAAGATACATTCTTTCGGCATCGCGACTGGCTGATAGTCAAGAAACTTAAAGATGATGCGAATCTGCCGGAAGGATGCAGCACCTGCAAAATCAACGATGAATGCTGGGGCTGCCGCGCCAAAGCCTGGGATTATTTTCAAGATATCTATCAGCGCGATCCCTGCTGTTTCAGGAATCCGGTTAATGTGAAAAAATGAGATTCACAGCAGATGAAGCGGATTAAGCGGAATTAACTACGGATATACAGGATATACAGGATAAGTAAAAAGTAAAAAGGCAAAAGGCTAAAGTATTCATTGGTGATGATGATGATGGTGATAAAGAAGATTCACAAGCTATTAAAGCAATTAAAGCTAATATTAACATCATAACTATAATTACCAGTGAATTATTTTTCACTTTTTAGGAACACCACATGAAAACACTTATTACCGCCTTATTCATCGCGATGCTATTTCAAACTGCATCCGCTCAGCGTCCGGTCCATGTCCCTTTCATCGATAAGCAGGGATATATCCCCGGCGTCGAATCGGTCGAAGCCGATTCTTCCCATGATTTCGATGTCCTGCATTACAAGCTGTATCTGCGCCCGGATTTCAATGTCAATTTGCTTTATGGAATCACCAGTGTCACCTTAACGCCGGAGATAGTGAATTTCAACATATTGACGCTTCACGCTCAAGGTTTGACTATCAATTCAGTTGAATTAGAAGGATTAACGCTGGAATATATTCAACTTGAAGATGAATTTCTCATATATCTGCCGCAATCCTATTCTATTGACGATACTATCACAGTGGACATCGCTTACACCGCGCCCAATGCGCCGGATAATTTCGACGGCGGCGTCAGATTCCATACCAGCTTCGATTTATGCTACACCTTCGCCGAACCCTATTGCGCCCGCAAATGGTATCCCTGCTATGATCTGCCTTTCGACAAAGCGTCTAGCGAAGAGATAATCTCTGTCCCTCCCGGTTATTACGCCCCGGGCAACGGCGTCAATACCAGCGTGATCGAATACGACGATTCCACCGTCTATCATTGGGAGGAAAACCATCCCATTGCCACTTATTTAATCTCCATGGCGGCATCTGCATACTGCCTGATAACCGATGAATCGCCCTCCGGCGTCCCCTTGTATTACTATGTTTATCCGCAGGACAGCTCCGATGCGGTCTATGATTTCGCCAACACCGGAGATATGCTGGAATTTTTTTCCGATACCTTCGGCGCATATCCCTTTGAATTATACGGTATGGCGGAAGCGCCTATATTCAACGGCTGGGGAGCGATGGAACATCAAAGCATCACCACCTTCGGAAACGGTTTAATCACCGGGACGCGGGAATTTGAAGATGTGGTGATACATGAATTAGCGCATATGTGGTGGGGCGACGCCTTGACTCCCTTGACCTTCGCCGACATCTGGCTCAACGAAGGCTTCGCGGTCTACAGCAATGCGCTGTATGTGGAAGCCCGCTACAGCTTCTTCGATGACTTCATGATAGGACTGGCGGAAGCCTACTTTGAAGAGGATTTGACAGGAACGAGAATACCCGTCTATGACCCGCCGGAATCGATGATGTTCAGCCTCACCATATATTACAAGGGAGCGTGGGTATTGCACATGTTGAGGTATGTGATGAGCGATGACGCGTTTTTCGCCGGATTACAGGATTACTATTCACAATATCAATACGGCAATGTGACTTCCGTGGAATTTCAGGCGGTGATGGAGGGAGCATACGGCGGCGAATTGGACTGGTTCTTCGATGAATGGATATATCAAGCGGGCTATCCGGTGTATGATTACAGCTACAGTTATGTGGAGAACGGCGCAGATTATCTGGTCGATATACAGGTGGAACAGATACAAAATAACGCGCCCGTCTTCGAGATGCCGATAGAATTTCGCTTTCAGGGAACTAATGGAGATACCATATTAACTTTATTGAATGATCAGCAGTCTCAGTCATATCAATTCAATCTCCCGTTTCTACCGGAAACCTGCGTTTTAGACCCGGATAACCGGATATTGAAGTGGGATAATGTAGTGGGAGTGGAACAGAAATTTGCTTCACAACCGCATACAATTAAATTATATCAGAATTATCCCAATCCGTTTAATAGTTCTACAATCATCAGTTTCGAGTTGCATGATGCGGGTTTGGTGAAATTGATCGTATATAATGCTCTAGGCAAAGAGGTTCGGACATTAGTCGATGGATGGTATCCTTCAGGGTATCATCAAGTAGTGTTCGATGGAAAAGGTTTGTCAAGCAGTTCTTACTTTTTAAATTTGGAAGCAGATGGATTTTCAAAAACAAAGAAAATGATTTTGCTAAAATAAAATTTCCTAATTATGAAAAATAATTTTTCTTGACACCAAGATATTTGAAAAAGATAAAAAAAAATGCTAAATATATTTTCACTTAATTAAGAAATCACCAAAAATACTCTTGTCTATTATGCTAAAAGGGGAAGAATTCTTAGAAGGACCATTACCCAAGGACTGTCCTCCGGAGTCAGCTTATAATCCAAAAGAGGAAGTTTTTTTAAGGTTCGTTAAAGAAATACCTCCATTGATGAATGATTTCCATTCTTATTTCAAAATCAAAGGAGACAAACCACCAGATGTTAGTCTATGTCAAGCTAAATCTGTTTCGTTATTTAAAACAATAAAAAGCTATCATAAATTGAAAAAATTACCTAAGTTTAAAAAATCAATTATGATTATAATCACATTGCCGGAATTTAGTGGAAAAGTCTCAAAAACAGGACAAGACCATTTTTCATGGTGGATTTATAAGGAATTTGATCCTATTACTCAATCAAACTACACAGAATATGAAGTTGAAAAAGGAAATTAGACATATAAGAACCCTTGTTTATTTTGATGGGCCACAAGTATACGAAGGTATAGACCAGGTAGGTACAAAGTATATTTGTGTCGCTATATCACAATGTGATGATGGGATTAAATACTTATGTACGTCCGTATCATATTTGAGATTAAATAAGTTTTATATGGATGAGATCGATTTAAGAAGTATTTTTACAGAAAGTGAGACTGAAGAATATTTTATAATAGATATTGATGATGAAAATTATATTTCAAAAAAAATTGATACTATTAGTTTTGATCAATTAACAGAAAATATGCTGCCTGATTCCGGATTTCTATTGAATTTGGATTGCGATTTTAGGGATGAAATTGTGAAAGAATCATATAATAAAAATCGGGCAATTGTTCATTTGTCTTTATATTCATCAAAGGATGAAGAACAACCAAAAATTTTTACTGGTCTACTGATAGGAGCGCTTCAAAATTTTCAGTCGCTTATAATGCATGCTTATAAAAAGGCTAATTCTGAATTAGACAAGGCAGAAAGACAGCTTTTAAATTTACCCTCAAAGTATTCTTTCGATGTGTATGGATTTGCCAATAGTTCATTTAGTGTTCATCTTCAATCACAAGATACTGGAGATTTTTTTGGATATGTAGATGTAGATAAAGCTCTTAGCAAAATTGATGAAATTGTTAATAACATTGACGATCCGGAAAAAACATTACTCATCATACGAAAAAATAAAGGACATTTGGCGAATGTTTATATTAAATTACTAAAATATGTTGTTGAAAATGACATTTCACTGAAATACACCTGGAAAATACCCTCTATAGAGAGCTTGCCAAAATCTAATCATATTCCTTTTCGTAAGGCTTTACCAGTATACGAGTTATTGAATAAATGGGAAGAGCTAAAGAAAGAAGAAATTATTCTTGAGGGAAAACTTATAGAGGCAAATACAGACACTCGGGAATGGATAATTGAGACTAATGATGGAGAATGGTTGAACGGTATTGTTGAAAAAAACAGCAAAATAAGTTTTATTGGCAAGCGTCTGGGAAAAAAATATAAGCTAATTTGTGAAGAAACCATAGAGGAACAATATGTATCAGGAAAGGAAAAAAGACTTTTAGTTTTAAAGAATATTGAAGAAGTTGAGGAAAAATATCTTGCTCCAACTCCAAGTTTGCTATAAAATCTTTACCGCCTATTTCCCATCCTCTTGAGATTCTTCCTCGGCGTCCTCTTTGTTCTTCTCTGCTTCCCCGCCGTTATAATCCTCTTCTTTATCCGTATGTTTCTGCCGGCGGTTCAATTCTTCTATATAATTCAGTTTCAATTCACCCAGCATCCGGTCGAGGGCAGCATCCTCGGCTTTGCTGATATTGCCTTTAGTTTTATTTTTTAGCATTTCGATTAAATCGATAGTTTCGGAGGCGGCTTGCAGGTCAGTTTCAGTTTTTCGGGAGATGGGATTGATGATTTTGCCCAGATGCTGCCAGGCGGCGGTGTAGAGGCTTAAAATAAGCTGATTGAACAGGACACTGTCTTTATCTAAGTTATAGGTTTCAGGCATATTATCTTCTCTTTTTATTTATCGGATTCTCCCTTGCCTTGATCGGATTTTTTAAATAGTTTTTTTTCCAGGTCGTGTATTTCATCCCTCAACTGTGCGGCGCGTTCATAGGCTTCTTCGGCGACGGCGGATTGTAACTGGCGGTTGAGTTCCGATAATCGATCGACATCGGACTCCGGCATCTGATCCGCCTGGATAGCGGCGCTGTTCATCACGGATTCCGAGACAAAAATCGGCGTTTTGGTCTTCAACGCTAAGGCGATGCTGTCCGAAGGGCGGGCGTCGATGAAATAGGTCCTGCCGCCGGTATCTTTTATCTCTATCTCGGCATAGAAAGTGTTCTCCTTCAATTCGATCACCCGGACTGCGGCGACTTCGATTTTGAGTTCACTTAATATGTTGCCGAAGAGGTCGAAAGTTAGGGGGCGGGCGTATTCCAATTCCTGCAGGAGAATAGAGATCGCCTGCGCTTCCGCCACTCCGATGAATATCGGAAGCCGCCGTTCACTGCCCAATTCCTGTATTATGACCACATATCCCTGATAAGGCGGACATACGGAGATTCCTAATACTTCGACCGGCAGCATTTTCGCACCGCCGCCCGGTAAATATCCCGGCCTTCTACCACTCATGTCTGTTCCTTGATATTACACAATTCATGTTGTACTATGGCAATATATAAAAAAAGGTAATGATTGTCAATTATTCTGAAAATAGTAGAGCGGGTTTTTAATCGGCCAAAATATTATTGTTCCCGGCAGGTTTCAATCAGCCGTACGGCTGAGTAACCTGCAGGGGGGAATGCCTGCCGCTTTACGCCTCATGCGGAGGCTTGAAAAACGGCAGGAACGCAATATTCCCCGGTTTCGGAGAAACCGGGCTGCCTTAGTTCACTGTCAACTGTCAACTGCCGGCCGTCCACTACCTTCAGATTAATCCGAAGATTCCTTCTCCGCTAACAGTTTCTTGATATCGGCTTCAAACACTCCCTTCTCCTTGTAACCCACATAGGAGTGTCTGATGACGCCTTTTTTGTCGATTAAGAAGGTGAAGGGAATGGAATTTCTTTCTTTGGGATTTAAGTATCCCTGATAAATTTCTGTAATGTTATTATCACCCAATACCACCGGGTAGGCGATTTCATTATTTTTCATGAAATCAGCGACCGCTTTAGCGCCGCCGCGGTCGATAGAAACTCCGATAATTGCGAATCCCTTCTCACCGTATTCCTCGAAGAGTTCATTGAAATGAGGAATTTCCATACGGCAGGGCGGGCACCAGGTCGCCCAAAAATCCACCAGTACGACATTACCCTTATAATCACTGAGGCTGATCTCTTTGCCTTCAATAGTATTATGAGTGAAATCAGCCGCCGGAGTCCCGGCGAAAGCGAAGGAAAATAAGAGCATACCGGACAATAATCCGGCTGTGATCAATTTTAATGACATTCAGTCCCCCAAAAAGATAAAAGTTCAGAGTATTGGCAGACCCATGTGTCTGCCCTTCATTCAGTGGATTTTATTTCACAGTTGACTGTTCACCGTTTAACATCAACCGTCCACTGTCCACTGCAGATAAAACTCTGGTTTAGTCAATTATGTTCCACGCCGCAGCCGTTTTATGGGAGTGTTATACCGAATTCCCGTTCGCGGGTTGCCCAGGCATTTTCCATAATTACCGTCAGCACCAGGATGTATTCTTCATATAATTCAAGTTCCAGGGGGCTGGAGAAGTCCAGGTTATAATTATACTGCGCCTGAAAAGTATCAGCGCTCACGGCGGTATATTCCACCGAATCCACCTGCCATATCAACGCCATATCCGACAGTCTTCTCACCGTCATTTCATACTTGAGAATATCATCATAGGAAATGCCGACGTCATCGGGATAGGGGCGCCATTTGAACACAGGGGCGGTATTATAATAAAGGTTCACACCGCCGGACAATTCACCCGCACCTGCATCGGGATCATAGACCAATAGTATGGAATCGGGCAGAAAATGGATGAAATAACTGGTGTCGGATTTGGTGTAGTAATTATTATAAGCGTTGAATTTCACCTCATTCTGATTGTTGATTTCATCCATCTGAATCACAACGCTCGGACCGGGATTGGCTAAGTACCGAAAATCGCTGTTGACTTGGGAATCAAACACTAAGTTATAGTATTGACCACCTTGAATCTGGGCGGTGATTCTGGAGACTCCTTCGCCCGCCTGACCATCCTGAACCATGCAGACTATATTAAGCCACCATTCGTCCACTCCGTCATGGGTGAAGGTATGACCGGGTGTGCATGATACCGCCTGAATGACGGGAGCGGATTGAAGGGCGGAAAATGCGTCATAGCTGAATTCCAAGCTCTCGTAAGTCTCATTCGACTCATCGCAAGCCCAAACGATGACCACAGACGGATCAGCCACTTGCGGAGCGGTCCAATAGACCACATTTTGGGAAGTTTCCAGATATTTGATTTCCCGCTGATTACCGGATTTATCGCCGCTGATAGGAGCGGCCGTCACAGTATCGATATATCCGGCGGAAGCGTCCCAAATATAGGTCAAAGTATCGCCTTCCGGATCCGCGGCTGTAACGGTGATCATGGTAGTTTGACCGAGGTCGACAGCATTAGTTCCCAGCTGGGCGGTTAAAGATTCGATGATGGGCGGCTGCCCGCCGGAACCGGTTCCATTGCCGCCGCCGTCTTCTTCACAGCTTACGAAGAAACCGATTAGAGATAATGTGAGAATACAAATGGCGAATTGACGAATGAATCGCATGTTGTTTTACCCTCCTGGAGGATGTTATGTTAAATTGTAACAGTTTAGTTCTTTAAAAATGGCGGGGTCAGGGACGACCCCGCCTACCTTAAGGCTCGTAGTCCGGGTCGTCCCTGACCCGGACATGTATATTCCCAAACTTCACAAAGCTAAAGTGTTATGTTAAATTAAAATAAATTACGCGAATTAATACTTTTCCGATACAATCCGATTTTTCAATCTTGATATCGCCTCCGTCGGCGCTAAATCCTTGGGACATGCGTCCACGCAGTTGATAATTGTATGACAGCGCCAAAGACCATGTTGATTGTCCAAGGCATTAATCCGTTCTTCTGAGCCTTGATCCCGGGTGTCGAAGATATAACGGTAAGCCTTCAATAACGCCGCAGGTCCCAAATAACTCTTATCCGCCCAATATGAAGGGCATGAAGAAGTGCAGGCGCTGCATAAGATGCAGTTTATAGCGCTGGAAATCTTGGCGAAATCCTCCGGCGATTGAATGCGCTCTTTCGCCGGCGGTAGAGCATCGTTAATCAGATAAGGTTTTACCCGTTCCAGTAGTTCGAAGAAGGGATCCATATCGACCGCCAGGTCTTTGATGACTTTGAAACCCGGCAGAGGGTCGACCACTATCGGCTTGCGCTTGAGGTCTTTTATCTGGGTTTCGCAGGCGAGGGCGTTTAGTCCGTTGATCTGCATGGCGCAGGAGCCGCAGATGCCATGCCGGCAGGAGCGGCGGAAAGTCAAAGTCCCATCCTGATTCCATTTAATCTCATGCAGGGCATCGAGTACCGTCCAGCCGGGCCGGACATCGACCTTGTAACATTGATACCGCTGGGATTTGCCCGCCCCGCGCCGGATTTTGAAAGTTATGTGCAAGGTAGTGTTTTATTTAAAATATTGCTTGAGAAATTCTTCTCTAGAAATTTTTGCGCAAGAACAAGCCGTTCTTAAAGTTGATCCTTTAATCTGCTTGTGATTATGTAAAATCAACAATGTTTTTGTTCCATCACAATTTTCTTTTTCCATTGCGATATGTTCTCTCTCCCTGCCGATTTTGAAATCTAATCGTTCGAAAGCTTTAATGACTTTTTGTTTAGGAGCGTCAACCGGCCATCGCATAATTAAACCATAGTTTCGGCAATGAAAGCTTCAAGTACAGGCAATTCATCTTCTAATTCTGGTTCACCAAAAGTTTCCCGATGAAAAGCGATGGCGGATATAACATCTAATAGAGCTTCCTCATAGGTATCCCCCTCGCCGACAATTATGCTTTTAATTCCAATAGGATAAGCTACATACCCATCGGTGTGCTTTTCCACAATGATTTTGTAGTTTCTCATATGCTCTTCATAATTATTTTAAATTTGTATTGTAATTGTAGTCTTAAGAATTCCTTTATTTGACTTAAGGTCAAAGTCCCGTCCTGATTCCATTAATTAAATATCCTCGATTTTTATCCCTGTTTTCTTAAAAATTGAATGTAATGTCCCTTTAGGTAAATCAGCATGATGAAAAGGAATAATTACTTGTCTTTTACTAATAGGATTATGATACATTTGATGACTTCCTTTTGAACGGAGCAGAATAAAACCGTTCTTTTGGAGTATTTTTATCAACTCTTTTGGAGTACAAGAAGGCAGTTTAGGCATAAGCGTCCATTTTCATGGTATATTCAAGAATATCGTCATCGGACGGTATTTCTTCACCCAAATCCTTAAGTCCCTCTATATATAATTCAATGGCTTCTTTTGCCATCTTTAAAGCTTCATCTATATCCTTCCCATAGGTAATACATCCCGAAAGAGAAGGGACGATTACTGTGTAACCTCCCTCCGGTTCTTTCCTGAGATGAATTTTGTAACTTGGTGTTTTCATATCATAATTCTTCTTTTTCAATACCAGCTTGTTTTAGAATTGTCAATAGCGTCCCTATCGGCAAATCCTTGCGATGATGAGGCACTACCGTCCGTTTATTAGTAATAGGATGCCGAAAATGATGATGACTTCCATGAATTCTATCTAAAATGAAACCTCGATCCTTGAGGATTCTCATCACTTCCTTGGAATTGAGAATTGGGATTTTAGACATAGTCTTCTATATAAGTATCATATTCTAACATCCCGGCATCGGTAGGGATTTCTTCGCCATGTTCTCTAAGGCAGAGAAGATACCCCTCAATCGCATCCTTTGCCATTTCCAAAGCTTCTTTAATATCTTTACCATAGGTGATACAACCTGGTAATGATGGGACTAAAACAGTATAACCCCCTTCAGGTTCCTCGCGTAAAAGGGTTTTATACTTTAAGATTCTCATATAATTCTCCTTTTCCAAAAGTCTCCAAGTGAAATATAATCGCGGATTTACAATCCGCCAAAGCCTCATTATAAGTATCACCTTGTCCAACGACAACGCCGTTAATACCAAGAGGGTAGGCAATATAACACTCAGGATGCTTTTCGACTATTATTTTGTAGCTTTTCATCAATTGTCCACTCCCGTTGATTTTTGAATGACTATATTGTTTTTTTCAATGATATGACAGAAGGATTCGCTTACGGCGCGCACATCGACCACATCCACCATGAAAGGCAGATCGGATTCAGAGAAGGCGTCCTTCAGCGCTTCGATGAAGCGCCAGTCTAATTTTTCCTTCCCCATTAACACTAAATCCAAATCTGAATACTTTTCAGCTTTGCCGTTGACGCGGGAACCGAAAGCGCGCACTTCTATATCAGGCGCATATTCCCTCAAGATGCGCTTCACTATTTTTATTTGTTCCGGAAGCAAGTCAATCATTTACTTCCTTCAGCCTAATAAGAAGGTCCGAAGCGTGGGGTAAAAACCTCTGCGCGGTCTGAAAGACCGTGTCTGCCTGCTCCTCATCATAAGTGTGCGAAATGAGATTCTGCGCATCTCCATAATCGAACCAAGGCTCCGGATCGAAAATCAGTCCGTATCGAGCCGCCGTACGAAACAGATCTTTGCGGGTCCGAAGATAATCAGCTTCCTCCGGGCTGCGGTTTTCGCGTATCCACCGTTGAATGAATTTCCAGCATTGTTCGTAAGCAGTCTCGAAATTCCGGATGACTCCGGCTCGGAGCGTCTCTTTTATATCATCGTTGAACGCGTTATTATCAGATTGCGCCGCCGCTATCGATTTTTCCAAGGCGCGGATTGATTTTTCCAAGCTGGTTAAATCGAACGGCATTATATTTCAAGACTCAATTGAGGCATTATTTTTTTAAGACTGCTAATATATTCGTGGCAAGAATGGGAATTCTTGCCAATTCAGCGGAGAACAATGAGCTTTGTAATAGTTTCTTTAAAAATTCCGGTTTTGCTCTATCCATCGGCGCAGTTATATAATATAAATGATAATTTTGAAAACCGCCAACTTTTATGGCGGCGGTCAGTTTTTTTTGAGTGTAAATCCGCGCTTTCGCCCATTTATCATGTAATTTCTCCGGCAGCCATGAAAAAAAAGGGACGCGGTTCCAGGGCAGAACCGGCAGATAAGCCCCGTGTATCTCAAATATCCACCATTTATTGGGGACAGTTATGACTGCCTCGCCGCCCGCTTTCAATACCCGGAATATCTCCCGCATCATCATTCCCGGGTCCTCCACATGTTCCAGCACTTCAAAAGAGATTACCGCATCGAAGGATTCATCCGCGAAAGGCAGATATTCTCCGGCGGCGCATATAAAAGACGCATCGGCATCGGAATCCTTCAAAGCCTCATATCTTACATCCACTCCAACTGTTAAAGCGAAATTGTCAATGAACCATTCGGTCTGCGCGCCGCCGCCGCAGCCGATATCCAGCAGTTTTCCGCCGCTTTGTAATATATTTGATAGCTTGCCGGCTAAATTGTATCTGCGCTCAAGTATCTTGTCGCCCTTATCGGAGGGCTTGCCCAGGGCGATTTTGGAGGTTGATGATTTCAATAGCAAATGTTATTTATAGTAAAAGCCAGTAATTTCAAGGTTTAAATTCTTGTATTTCTTAGGTTTTGCTATATGCTTCTAAAAAATCTTCACGCGTTATTTTTGACTGAGTACAGATTAGTCTTAAAGTGGAGCCTTTAATCAATCTCTGATTAGGTAAAGTTAACGGAGTTCGCGATCCATCAGGATTCATTTTTATCATTGAGATATGTTCTCTTTCACGGGTAATCATGAATCCTAACATTATAAAAGCCTTAACCACCCGTCTCTTAGGCACATCATTAGGCCATTTCATATTATTTCATTATACACGGTTTCAGCGATGAAAGCTTCTAAGACTGGTGATTCAGTATCAATGACTTCTTTGCCAAAAGATTCGATATGAAAATTTATAGCTGATTTCACATCTCTCAATGCCTCATCATAGGTGTCTCCCTGACCAACAACGACACCTTTGATTCCTAAAGGATAAGCGATGTAACCGTCAGAGTGCTTTTCCACGATGATTTTGAAATTTCTCATAATAAGACACTCTCTATGATTATATTATATTTGCACGGTTATAATGGTCTCTAAAATTCCTTCATCCGAAGGTATCTCTTCATTTTGTTCTTTCAGAACTTCCACATATCCTTCTATTGCCTCTTTCGCCATCTTCAACGCTTCTTCGATATCTTCATCCTTTCCACCACCCTCCCCATCAACTCCGCATAATCTTTAATTCTAGTGAAAATAATTTCCGCCAATTTTTCATTATAAATATGTGTGGTCTCGTTTCTGTCATTGGTCATCTCCATACAAATTTCCCGCTCTTCCTCATTTATCAATCCTGCGGAAAACGCTTCCCGGAAACACCCTTTGGGCGACCTGCATATTATTTCATACTGTTCTTTCAAATGTTTCGCCAGCATCCGCCAAAACGCCTCGAAAGAATAATGAAACCGTTTGATTGCCGCATCTCTGATAATTGACGAATACGGCTCGTCTAAAGCTTCCTTCAAACGCTGAATATTTCTATATGTCGTATCTTTTATGTCCATACTGTTCATCTTATAGCTTTCATAGCTTTAATAGCTTGTGAATCTAATTTCCATAATATCCATAATTTCCAGTGAATAATAATTCCCCGGGGCAGACATGCAAGTCCGCCCCTACATCCCATAGTGAACCGCAGGTTCACTTATTTCTAATATCAGATTTCAAATATCACATATCTAATATCATTTTCAATACTTCCTCTCCATCGGCTGAAACCTGGTGATCACCACCGGCTTATAATCCAGTCTTATCCTGCCGTCGGGATCGCGGAAGGCGAGGGTGTGCTTCAGCCAATTGACATCATCGCGGATACCCTTGCCATCCTTTTCAAAATCCTTGCGGTAATGCGCTCCCCGGCATTCTTCCCGCTCCAAAGCGCCTAAAACAATCACTTCAGAGAAATCCAACAGATGCCCTAATTCTATCGCTTCCATTAAATCGGTGTTGAATTTCAGGCTCTTATCTTCAATGACGACATATCGATATCGTTCTTGTAACTCCTTGATATAATCCAGCTGCGCCTGCAGGTCTTTGCCATTGCGGAATACGGCGCATCTTTTCATCATCGATTCCTGCAGGTCTGCCCGTATCTTCGCTGTTTTCTCCTTCCCTTTAGAATTCAACAGCTTATCGACTTCCCCCTCCGCCGGTCGGCCGGCGTTTTGGGATAGTTCGCGCCATTCCAAGTGAGGTAAATCTTTAATGATTGATTTACCGGCGATGCGTCCGAAGGTTACCGCTTCTAACAGCGAGTTAGTCCCCAGCCTGTTCGCGCCATGCACACTGATGCAGGAACATTCTCCGGCGGCGTACATCCCCGGCAGTTGTTCATCTTTAGTTTTCCACACATGGCAGTTTTTATCGGCAGGGATACCGCCCATAGAATAATGCGCCGTCGGTTGAATGGGAATCGGTTCTTTGAAGGGATCGACTCCGGCGAAATTGCGGGCTATATCGGTGATCTGCGGCAGACGCGCCATTATCTTCTCTTTACCCAAATGGCTGACATCGATAAAAACATAGTCCTTGCCGCCGATACCGCGCCCTTGGTCGATTTCCGTCTGTTCGGCGCGGGACACTAAGTCCCGGGGAGCCAATTCCATCAAGGTCGGCGCATAGTTCTCCATGAACCGCTTCCTTTCGCCGTTGAACAGATAACCCCCTTCGCCGCGCGCGCCTTCGGTGACTAAAATTCCCGACTGCCACAATCCTGTTGGATGAAACTGCACGAATTCCATATCCTCTAACGGCAGTCCCGCTCTTAAAGCCAGCGCTAATCCATCGCCGGTGTTGGCGTGAGCGTTGGAAGTGATTTTGAACGCCCGCCCGTAACCGCCAGTGGCGAATAACAGAGCTCTACTCTGGAATATATGCAGTCCGCCGTTCCTGATATCCCACGCCGCTACGCCTTGACAGCCGTTGTCATCGACTATCAGGTGTAAAGCCTGGAATTCAGGGAAAAAGTGAACTTTACGCTTGATCGCCTGTTCATACAAAGTGTGCAGTAACACATGTCCGGTGTAATCGGTGGAGAAGCAGGATCGACAAACAGCCTTTTCGCCGAAGTTCAAAGAATGGCCGCCGAATTTGCGCTGGTTGATCTTACCGTCAGTGGTACGGCTGAAAGGACAGCCGAAATGTTCCATCTCGATCACCGTTTCCGGGGCGATTTTCACCATATATTCGATTGCGTCCTGGTCGCCCAGATAATCCGAACCTTTGACGGTGTCGAACATGTGGAATTCCCAATTATCTTCCGGGTCGACATTGCCTAAGGAAGCGGCGATTCCGCCTTGAGCGGCGCCGGAATGGGAACGGCTGGGATAGACTTTGGTCAAAACCGCGGTGCGGGCAATCTGTGATGTTTCCACCGCAGCTCGCAATCCCGCCAATCCCGCCCCTACTATCACTACATCGTATTGGTGTATCATCATCGTATCTCTCCTATATCCCAAGGCTGAAAATGGTGAGCGAACCCAGCACGACCACTGTTATTCCGCCTAACCATAATACGCCGGTCAATAACAGCCGCCAAGCGTTATGATGCACATAATCGCATAACACCATGAACAAACCGTTTATTCCGTGATAAACGCCAAACAACAGGAAGGTAATATCGAATACTTTCCAGAAGGGCTGTGATAAATGTCTGGACACTTCCTCAAAGGTCAATTCCTCTATTCCTGAATAATGCAGTAACAGGAAGTGGGCTAACAGCATTAAGAACAGGGCGATGCCGGTGATGCGCTGGAAGAACCAGGCGAACGCTCCGCCGCTGTTCAATCCTTTGTTTCGTATCATATTTACTCCCTAATGTCCGAATGCGTGCTGTAAGAATGTAACACTGCCCGCGGTGAACACTATGATGAACACTGTTATTGAGATCCAAAATAGACGGGCTTGCACCCGGGTTCCGCCCATCCAGTCGATGATTATCACCCGGATTCCGTTGAGAGCGTGGTATAACACCGCGGCTAATAATCCGATTTCCAGGAATTTGAATAACGGCTGGTTGACGAAAGCCATCACTCGGTCGAATCTTTCAGGATTTTGCAGGCTGGACACTACCCACACATGCATCGCCAGGTAAATTGTGATTCCGATGCCGGTAGCCCGGTGGAGTATCCAAGCCCACATTCCGGTTTTCCATT
>JADHWD010000029.1 GCA_016783645.1 bacterium | reverse complement strand
TTCCCGCTGATTTTGCATTATACCAGAATCATCCCAATCCCTTCAATCCCGCTACGGTCATTGAATTTGACCTGCCCGGAAAGGCTTACACCCTGCTGGAAGTATTCGATGTGAACGGTTCAATGATAGACATATTATGGGAGGGCGGATTGGAAGCCGGGCGTTACGCTTTCACATTCAACGGTCAGGGATTGTCCAGCGGATTATATTTTTGCCGCTTGACAGCTGATAATTTCACGGCGGTGAGTAAATTGGTGTTAGTCAAATGAGCCCTCTTTTCGGCAGAGACTGCGGCTGATATCTGATTTTACTTTAAACCCGCAAAAATCATCTCCGCCGGGATGATTCTATTGCGGGTTTTGTTATAATTTATATCATTATGGAAACATACAGAATATTTATTGCGGTGGAAGTCACACCCCTGATGAAAGAATACGCAGCGGAATTACAGCGGGATCTGCAGCGGTTTAAATGCCGCATAGCTTGGACTAAATCCGAAGGAATGCATCTTACATTTAAATTCTTAGGCGAAACGGAAATATCATTGATAGAAGATATTAAAAAACTTCTTGCGCCTGCGGTGAGCGAACATCAGAGTTTTATCTTAAAATCGGATAAAGCGGGACATTTTGGCGGAAGCCGCCCTAAAGTGCTGTGGCTGGGTTTCAAACCTTCAATAAACCTCTCTAAATTAGCGGTGAGCGTGGATAAAGCGGTGAATCACCTGGGATTTGAAACAGAAAAAAGAGAACTGCACCCCCATCTGACTTTAGGAAGAGTGAAAGATATTTCCGGGACGCGGGAGCTGCTGGACAATATTTATAATATCAAGACTCCCGACTTTAGCGTTCCCATCAATGAAGTTGTCCTTTTCCGCAGTCAGCTTAATTCTCAGGGAGCGGTTTATACCGCCCTGGAAAGATACCCGCTTCAATCCCCAGGGATATTTGATATTTGATAACTGTTTAGTTTTTTGAAGATGGCGGGGTCAGGGACGACCCCGCCTACCTTAGTCTCGTAGTCCGGGTCGTCCCTGACCCGGACATACATAATCCTGAAATTCAGAAAGCTAAACTGTTACGATATTTGATATGTGAAATAAACGGCAGGCATATCCCGGACAGGTTACGGGTTGCGCCCTTGAAACCTGCCGGGAACAGCAGAAAATGGTAGGTCGGGGCTTGTCCCCCTACAAAAGCATTCAAATCCGCTTATTTAAGCGCTTATGTGTGTCTGCCCTTTCATCTCGTTCCCACGCTCCAGCGTGGGAATGCATACGACAGGCGGGTTAAGAACCCACCCTGCTAACAGCTGACAGCTAATGGCTGCAGCTATTTTCAAAGCAATTAATAACTTTAATACATATACTTCGGAGAAAAGCAGATGAAACACGAGGAGAAGCTTAAAGCGTTAGACCTCGCCTTGGCTCAGATTGACAAACAGTTTGGGAAAGGCGCTGTCATGAAATTAGGAGCAAGCCCAAATATATCGGTTGAAGTGATTCCTACCGGTTCGTTGGCTTTGGATGCGGCTTTAGGTGTGGGCGGAGTGCCGCGAGGCCGGGTGGTTGAAATCTACGGACCGGAATCATCCGGCAAAACTACTTTAGTTCTGCACATCATCGCCGAAGCTCAGAAAACAGGCGGGTTAGCCGCATTCATCGACGCCGAACACGCTTTAGATGCCAAATATGCCCGCAATCTCGGCGTCGATATCGATAATTTATTAGTATCCCAGCCGGATACCGGCGAACAAGCTTTGGAAATCGTAGAGACCTTAGTCCGTTCCAGCGCTTTGGATATAATCGCTATCGATTCGGTGGCGGCGTTAGTGCCTAAAGCTGAAATCGAAGGCGAGATGGGCGACCAGCATATGGGTCTGCAGGCGCGGCTGATGTCCCAAGCTTTACGGAAACTGACCGCCACCGTGTCCAAATCACACACATGTTTGATATTTGTCAATCAGCTCCGTTCAAAAATCGGCAGTATGTTCGGTAACCCTGAAACAACGCCTGGCGGACGGGCTCTGAAGTTTTATTCATCTGTCAGGCTGGACATCCGCCGCATCGCCTCCTTTAAGTCCGGTTCCGAAGTGATCGGCAACCGCACAAGAGTCAAAGTGGTGAAAAATAAAATCGCCCCTCCTTTCAAAGAAGTTGAATTCGATATCGTCTATGGCACCGGTATCGACCATACGGCGGAGGTGATCGATATAGGATTAGAAGCAGGCATCCTCGCCCGTTCAGGCGCATGGTTTAATTACGGCGATGATAAAATCGGGCAGGGACGGGAAAAAGTCAAAGCTTATCTGTTAGAGAATCCCAAAATCATGAACGAAATCGAGATGAAAGTCCGCGATAAGCTTAATCTGGGAGAGTACAAAGCACATTCTTCGGACGATTCCTCCGCTGATTGATGTATGATTTTGAACAGAGGCGTAGAAGGAAGCCCCGCAAACCGGTTCTCATCACCGAAAAAGCGGCTGACCTGTTAGCAAGAAGGCGGTTAAGCCGGGGAGAACTGCAGCGCAAATTGCTTCAGCGTAAATATGATGAAGCTGAAATTGAAGAATTACTGGACCGGTATGAAGACCTCGGTTTCCTTAATGATAAAGAACTCGCTTTCGACCGCGCCAGATACATATTAGAAGCGAAACCGGTCAGCAGGAAGTACATTATATATGAACTTCGCAGGGCGTTGATTTCATTAGATATCGCCGAAGCCGCCGCTGAAGCCGCTTACACCGGATTCACCGAGGAAGAGATAGCGGTAAAAGCCTTCAAGCGCGAATTCAACAAGACCAAAGATAAAGAGAAACTCTGGCGCCGTATGCAGAGACTGGGATTCGCCTCCGAATTGTTGAGGGATATATTCGGAAGATATTTTTCCGATGATGGAATGATAGATTAGTCATAATTTTGGTATGCATTCCCACGCCGGAGCGTGGGAACGAGAGCGCTCGCTATTTCCCGTTCCCCGTTCACTATTCAAAATCGACTTTAAAATATCATGTCTGATAAAACAATCCGCGTCCGGTTCGCGCCTTCACCTACCGGATATCTGCATCTCGGAGGTCTGCGGACGGCGTTATTCAACTATCTATACGCCCGTTCCCAAGGCGGGAAAATCATATTAAGGGTTGAAGACACCGACCAATCGAGGTATATCGAAGGCGCGTTAGAAAACCTGTTGGAAGTCTTCAGATGGCTGGACATTGAATTCGATGAAGGTCCCGATATTGGTGGAGAATATGGTCCTTATATTCAATCAAAGCGGCTCGATATCTACCGGACTCATCTGAAAAGGTTAATATCCGAAGGGCATGCTTATAGATGCTTCTGCCCGCCGGAAAGACTGCAAAGCGTGCGGGAAGAACAGCAGAGAGCGGGTAAAACTCCTATGTACGACCGCCTATGCCGCAGCCTTGATCCACAGGAATCTTTAAAACGGCCGCTGAATGAACCCTTCGTCGTAAGATTGAAGATTCCACTGCAAGGCAGAATTGATTTCTCCGATGGTATCAGGGGTGATTTATCCTTCGATGTCTCCGAAATCGATGATCAAGTGCTGTTGAAATCCGACAGTTATCCCACTTACCACCTTGCCAATGTGATAGACGATCATTTAATGGGTATCACCGATGTGATACGGGGCGAGGAATGGCTCACTTCCACCCCGAAACATGTGCATCTTTACCGCTGTTTCGGCTGGGAAGCGCCCAAATTCTATCATCTGCCCTTATTGCTCAATCCCGACAGGACTAAGCTTTCCAAGCGGCAGGGCGATGCCGCGGTGAAAGATTACCGGGCAAAGGGTTACCTGCCGGAAGCTCTGATAAATTATACCGCCCTGCTGGGATGGCATCCTTCAGATGACCGCGAAGTGTTCACTAAAATTGAACTTGAAAAAGAATTTTCCATCGGCCGGGTGAGTAAAGCGGGAGCGGTGTTCGATGTCGATAAACTGAACTGGATCAACCGCCAGCATCTGAATAAATTAAGCGATGAACAATTTTTGGAAAAGGCTGCGGAACACTTACCCTCAGAAATCGATTTCACCAGTGAAAAGGGTATGAAATTACTGCAGGCAGTCCGTGAACGGATAAACAACTTCAAAGATATTGCAGTCGAATTGAAACCTTTCACCGGTGACAGGAAATTACCGGACAGCGGCGAAGCCTGGGAGATCCTGCAGGAACAGAATGTGAAAGAGCTCCTGCATTATCTTATCGAAGATATTGATGAATCTCCGGAATGGAACGCCGATATATTTAAAGAGTTGGTCAAGAAAGCGGGGAAAAAGGCGGGCGTTAAAGGCAAATCTTTATGGATACCGGTGAGAATCGCCTTGACCGGCGATATGCACGGTCCCGAATTAGGACTGATTGCGGAAATATTGGGAAAAGAGAAATTGTTAATCCTGGTGCAGGAAACTTTAGAAATCTTATGATAACTCATTTTCGTCAATGGTTAGCTGTTCACCGGTCACTGTTTTCAAAAGAAACCCTCATATAGGAGGTCGGACTTCAGTCCGACACCATTGAACAGACTAAAGTCTGTTCTCCTAAGTCCACGGTACAACAGGTTTCGGAATGACATGTTGGCATTTTCGGACAGACTGCTCAGCCTGTTCCGTTCCTGCCGTTTTTCAAGCCTCCACAGGAGGCGTAAAGCGGCAGGCATATCACCGGCAGGTTACGGGCTGCGCCCTTGAAACCTGCCGGGAACAAAAAATGTTATAAGGGCGGCCGCAAGGGCCGCCCCTACAACCGGAGGTTTTTGTGGTGTCATGTGTCCCCGCATAATACTAAGGTATTGTTATTATTATCCGGTTATCCATTTAGGTCAGGAAATCTTATTATTCATTAAGGGCGGGTTGAAAACCCGCCCCTACTTTGGTAGGGGCAGGTTTGTAACCTGCCCAATAAATTGGCTGAACAAACTGGATAACCGATTATTATTATGTATGATGATGATGTCGACTGCGGAGAGCCGGCACTACGAAAAATTAAACCCTAACCCCTAAAACCTATTTTCAAGGAAAATTATGCGTATATTAGTATTGATGGGGGGGAATTCTCCGGAGCGGATGGTTTCGCTGGCTTCAGGGGAAGCGGTGGCGGCAGGATTGGATAAGATGGGCCATCAGGTGTTGAAACTGGATCCTGCAATGCCAGAGAAAGTTTACACTATTGACCAGATGATATTTGAAGGCGCAATCGGCGAAATTCCGCATGGTAAGCACGCATGTTTGACCATTGAACAGATTAATGTGCTATTATCTTCAATAAAAAAATTTTCCATCGATTTGATATTTCCGATGCTGCATGGCGGCTGGGGTGAAGACGGCCGTCTGCAGGCTTTAATGGAATTAGCGGGTATTCCTTATGTGGGTTCAGGCCCCGCCGCCAGCGCTGCCGCGATGAACAAACGGATGTCCAAACAGCTGTTCTCCGCTGTAGGAATACCCACCGCAGAATTCTTCTGCCTGCCTCTGGAATCTGTCCATTTAGCTCCCGGATATTGCGATAAACTGGGTTATCCCCTAGTGGTGAAACCCGTTCACGGCGGTTCCACCGTGGGGCTCACTATCCTGCATAATCCCAACAATCTGGAACGGGCGCTGGAATTGGTGAAAGAGCAGAATGATGATATACTGGTCGAAAAGTACATTCCGGGCCGGGAAATCACTGTAGGAATATTAGACGGCAGGGGTATGGCGGTAGTGGAGATAATCCCTAAAGACGGATTTTACGACTATAAACATAAATATACATCCGGGCAGACGGAGTATATCGCTCCGGCGGAAATCGGAGATGAACTTACCGAAAAAGTGATAGAGTATTCCGCCCGCGCCTTTCAAGCCGCCGGATGCCAGGTCTACGGCAGGGTGGATTTCAGATTGAATCCTAAAAGGGAATTCTACTGTCTGGAGATTAATACTGTTCCCGGTATGACAGCCGCTTCACTGGTGCCCAAATCCGCCGCCGCCCTCGGTATCGAATTCCATGAACTGGTCAACCGCTGTGCTGTAACTAGTGTAAATCTCAGAAGATGCTGATTCTCATACTTTACCTTTGATTATGTCAGATAAATTTTGTACATTAAAAAGTTTATGGTTTTGTCAATAATTTGAACACCGATATATGAAAAGAATCATTATCTTCTTCATCTACCCGCTGATTATCAGCCTGGGGCTGTTCGGATGCGCCGCCGTTAATGTGAATAGCGGTTATGAAGACACCAGCGGAGTATCAGCTGATTCTATGCGCTTATCGGAAATTGACTCAATTCCGGTCCCGCAGAATTCAGCTGATACCGAATTATTGTTTAATGAGGGATTTGAATTAATCTACTCCGAGGAGGAATTATCGGCTCTTAGCATATCGGAAAAACTTTCCGCCGCCGATAACATGCTTAAACGGGCTTATGATTATCAAACTGAAAACGACCTTGCGACCGCAAGTTTATATTTTGAGAATGCCAGATATGTCGTCGCTGGGATTGAAGATATATCCTCGAATGAAGAAATAGAGATTTATGAGAGGATTGCGCGTGATATAAATCATTACTATAATAATTATGTCGCGGGTATTGAAGTTCTGCCGGAGGAGAGTCCTCCGGAAGCGGTTATCGCGGGCGTTGAAGAGGCTGAAGGAGATTCCCTCAATGGGGATAACGGAGTATTCACCCGCCCCGAAGTGAGCTTCGATTCCAGCGACCTGGAAATAGCGCTCGACACTGCTTTCATTTTTCCTTCAGTCCCTTTAGAAAGAAATTACAAAGTTGACAACGCCATTTCCTTTTTTCAGAACAAGGGCCGCAAAGTCTTCACAAAATGGCTGGAGCGCGCGGAATATTATATCCCCTTAATGACAGAAATTCTGCGTGAAGAAGGACTGCCGGAGGATTTAGTGTATCTTTCGATGATAGAATCCGGCTTCAATCCTAAAGCTTATTCCTATGCTCACGCCTGCGGGCCTTGGCAGTTCATCCGCTCCACCGCCAAGATATTCGGCCTGCACAGCGATTATTGGTATGATGAGCGGCGTGACCCGGTAAAATCCACCCGCGCCGCATCAAAATACCTGAAAAAGCTCTATCTGGAATTCAATGATTGGAATTTAGCTTTTGCCGCTTATAACTGCGGGGAGGGAAAAGTCCAACGGCATATCAGACGCTATAACACTCAGGATTTCTGGAAACTGCAGAAACTGCCGAGGCAGACCCGCAATTATGTTCCAACTTATATAGCCGCCGCCATCATCGCAAAAAATCCCGCCGAATACGGTTTCCAAGAAATTGAATTGAAGCAACGCGATTATCCCGATTCAGCATATGTGTCCGAATGCATCGACTTGGAATTAGCGGCGAAGATGGTTGATTGTGATTATCAAACTCTTAAAGAACTCAATCCCGCTATAGTCCGCTGGTGCACTCCTCCAACTATGGACAGTATATGGCTCTATCTGCCGAAAGGAACTTCGGAGAAGTTTGAACAGGAACTGGCGCTGATTCCCGCTGACCAAAAACGCAGCTGGGTGCGGCATAAAGTCCGAAACGGCGAAACTTTATCCACCATCGCCAGAAAATACGGCACCAACATCACCGCAATTTCAGGTGTCAAAGAAAACAGAATTACTAATAAACACCGGATAAAAGCCGGACAGTATCTGCTGATTCCGGTGCCCTCACATCTCTATAAGTCCTCTAAAGCGGATCTGGAGTACGAACCCGAATATACTCCGCCGCCTAATTCGTATAAAGTGATTTACACTATCCGGCAGGGCGATAATCTATCTACTATCGCTGAAAAATACAATATATCAGTCAGCTCCTTGAAGAGATGGAACAATCTCTACGGTAAGAAATTCATCTTTCCCGGGCATAAACTCACTATTTGGGCGAAATCCGGCGAGTCATCTCCCCCCGCCAAACTATCAACTGAATATTCAAGCTCAAATCCCCGCTATCACCGTGTCCGAAACGGGGAATCTTTATGGATAATCGCCAAAAAATACCGCGTCTCCGTCGATTATCTCAAGAGGATAAACGGTTTGACAGGGGACTGCGTCATCAGACCCGGAGATGAATTATTACTGCACGATTACCAAGACGATACAGAGATGGCGTCATCCGGCAGTGAAACAATCTATACTGTCAAAAAAGGCGATACTTTATGGAATATCGCTTTGGAATTCGGAGTCCGGGTATCCGATTTGAAAAGAATCAATAATATCGACGGAACGACGGTTATCCGCCCGGGCGACCAGCTGATAATTCCGCTCAATTGAGGATAATCCTATGCGAAAAAAAGATATTTTAGCTTTCATACTCATCATCGGTATCACTATACTGGTGATAGCTCTGCTGTTCAATGTATTCACCTCCAGTCCTAAGATTGATTCATTCAGCTCCATCGGCGGTCAAAGGGTGGGAGTTATCGAACTGAATGGGCCTATTTACAAATCCCGCCCCTTTGTCGATAATTTGAAGAAACTGCTGGATACGCCCTCGGTGAAAGCCTTAGTGGTGCGGATAGATTCTCCCGGCGGGACAGTAGGCGCATCTCAAGAGATTTCCAACGCTGTCAAACGCGCCTCCGAAAAAATCCCCGTTGTAGTGTCAATGGGTGATATCGCCGCCTCCGGCGGCTATTACGCCGCCTTAGGGGCGGATATAATCATGGCTAATCCGGCTACCACCACCGGCAGTATCGGAGTTATCGCACAAGTGCCTGCTTTTTATGAACTTATGAATAGAATCGGAATCTCTCAGGAGACTATTAAAAGCGGCGAATTCAAAGATACCGGAAATCCCTTTAGACCGATGACTAAAAAAGAGAGGAAATATCTGCAGGAATGGGTGGATGACACTTATGAACAATTCTTGGAAAAAGTAGCGGAGGAGCGGGAACTGCCGATAGAGGAAGTACGGAAGATCGCCGACGGCCGAGTGTTCACCGGCAGGCAGGCTCTGCAATACGGATTAGTCGACACATTAGGCGATTGGCATGACGCTATCTTAACCGCCGGGCAGTTAGCCGGTATCAAGGGAGAGCCGATGATTCTGGAGAAAAAGCGGCGGAAAATTACAATAATGGATATTCTTTTTGGAGATTTGGAAGAAGCCATAAGCCATTTGACGGGAAACCGGGTGGAACTGAAATATATCGCTTTTTGATAAAAGTTGGCAAGTTGGCAAGTCGGCAAGTTTGTAAGTTGACAAGTCATAGATCCTCATGCGCCTGCGGCGCGCAGTGAAGCATGAAACTAATCTCAAGGGCGAACACATGGGTTCGCGCCCCTACATGTCCCATGTTATTTGTTCCCGTCAGGTTTCAAACGCAGAGTAACCTGACGGGTAGAGTAATGTTAAGAGCGGTTAAATCCGCCGGGTTACGCCCGAAAATGGGCTTGAAACCCGGCGGGAACGGAACCCGGTTTCTCCGAAACGGGATAATCTTTGGGTGGGTTAAAAACCCACCCCTACATCGCCCTTCGTAGGGGCGGGTTTATAATCCGCCCTTCCCTCTCGTTCCCACGCTCCAGCGTGGGAATGCATACTATTTTCAAGATAAATTTAACTGTTTTCCGTCAACCGTTTACCGTCAACTATTTTAAATTGAAATAATAAATACACAAATCAACTATATAGGAGTTCAATTTGCCAAGTGGTAAAAAGCGCAAGCGCGCTAAGATGGCGACCCATAAGCGCAAGAAGCGTCTACGCAAGAATCGTCATAAAAAGAAATAATATCCGGAGGCTGAGGTGATGGCGCAATTGGGAAGATTATTGATAATCGCCGGAGTTGTAATCCTGATCGCCGGAATCTTATTAACATTAGGCGGTAAAATTCCATTCCTGGGAAAACTGCCCGGCGATATCACCATCAAGGGGAAAAACTATATAGTCTATATCCCCATTGTCACAATGATTCTCCTCAGCTTGATTATCACAATAATTCTTAAAATATTCGGACGCCGTTGATGAAAGTCTATTCGGTCGGCGAACTCACCCAGGCGGTTAAAGCTCTGCTGGAAGATGGTCTGCCCGTCCTCTGGGTTGAAGGTGAGATTTCGGATTACACGGTTCATCGCAGCGGTCATCACTATTTCACACTCAAAGATAGTGAATCGGTGCTGTCCTGCGTGATGTGGCGGGGGCGGAGTTCCGCGCTCGGTTTCACCCCTAAACCGGGGATGAAAGTGCTAGCGCAGGGGCGGATTACCGTCTATGAAAAAGGCGGCCGATACCAGTTCGAAGTATGGGCACTGCAGTTGTCCGGAGAAGGCGAATTGATGATCGCCTTCGAGAGGATGAAAGCGAAGTTAGCCGCAGAAGGATTATTCGATTCCCGGCATAAGAAGCCCATCCCCCGTTTCCCCGCAAGTATCGGCATCGTCACTTCTCCCACCGGAGCGGCGGTCAGAGATTTGGCGTCGGTGATACGGAGGCGTAATCCGGGGGTGGAATTGATACTGAAACCGGTGCGGGTGCAGGGCGAAGGCGCCGCTGAAGAGATTGCGAAAGCTATCGATGCGTTCAACCGTTTCGGATCAGTTGACCTGCTGATTGTGGGAAGAGGCGGCGGATCGCTGGAAGACTTATGGCCCTTCAATGAAGAGATTGTGGCGAGAGCAATCTTCGCCTCGAAAATACCCGTAATCTCAGCGGTCGGGCATGAAATCGATTTCTCCATCGCTGATTTGACCGCTGATTTGCGGGCTCCCACTCCTTCAGCCGCCGGGGAGCTGGCGGTCCCGGATTCCGAAGAACTGAAACGGAGAATCAGTGATTCCCGTTACCGCATGAAAACAGCATTGAAAACGAGAATAGATAATTACCGTAATCGCTTGGAATGGGTGCGCCGTTCAAGGGGATTGAACAGACCTTTGGATATAGTCCGCCAGTACGCCCAGCAAGTGGACGAACTCCGCCGGCGGATGGATTCCGCCACCGCTGTTTTTTTAGATAAACGCAGAAACCGAATCGACAGAATCACAGCCTCATTGAATGCGCTCAATCCCCGCAATGTGCTAAAACGGGGCTATTCCATATGCCGAAAACTGCCGGAGATGGAGATTGTGACTGAGGCGGAAAAACTTAACCGCAGTGACCGGCTGGATATTTTATTCGCTTCAGGGAGCGCTATAGCGAGAGTAGAGAAGACGGAGGAATCGAGGTTGATGGTGTGAAGAAAAATTTCACAACGAATTAAACGAATTAAACGAATTTGTGACGCTGTTTTAAAAATGATGGTTGAAATTACTGAAAATTTGAACTCTTTATGTTACAAGGTCGTGGGAATTTGTATGGAAGTTCATCGTGAACTGGGGCCTGGTTTTCCGGAGGAATATTATCAAAATGCTTTAGAATATGAATTTAAATCTAGTAATCTTTCTTTCGAGGCTCAAAAGGCTATTCAGGTGTTCTATAAAGAAATTCAAGTAGGACTTAATTACTTAGATTTTGTCATTGATGAAACTCTTATTCTGGAATTGAAGTCAGTCCGCGAGATTGATAACATTCATCGTTTTCAAGTGATTAAATATTTCGCCGCTTCTGATTATCCGGTGGCTATAATAGCAAATTTTGGAAAAGATAGTTTTCAATTTGAGAGATTATTGCCACCAAAGAAAATCCAAGAAAGAAAAGACTATAATATTAAGTGAAAAATAATCTCTTCGTTTAATTTGCTTAATTCGTTGTGAAATTTAATATAAACAATGACTAATAAAGATAAACCTCCCCATGACGAGCTTCCCTTCGAGAAAGCCTTAGAGGAACTGGACAGTATCGTGAACCGGCTTGAGAGCGGCGACCTGCCTTTAGAGGAATCGCTCGCCGTGTTTCAGCGCGGGATGGAGTTGGCGGATTACTGCGGCGGGAAACTGGCGCTAGTTGAAGAGAAATTGAAAGTATTGATAGAGAAGAGTGATGGCAGTTTCAAGGTCGAGGAGATGGAATGAAATATCAGCTTCTGCTTGATATTAATTCGCCTCAAGACTTGAAAAAACTGACAATGGAGCAGTTAAAGCGGCTGGCGGATGAAATCCGTGATTATATAATCAACACGGTCAGCCGGACCGGCGGACATCTGGCTCCAAGTTTGGGTGTGGTTGAACTCACACTGGCGCTCCATTATGTCTTCGATTCACCGGTGGATAAAATCATCTGGGATGTCGGCCATCAAGCTTATTCCCATAAGATAGTCACCGGGCGGCGGGAAGCCTTCGCCACCAATCGCTGCTGGGAAGGGATTTCCGGATTTCCCCGCCGGGAGGAGTCGCCTCATGACGCTTTCGGCACCGGACACGCTTCCACCGCCATCTCCGCCGGATTAGGAATAGTTTGCGCCCGGGATCTGCAAGGTGAAAAATACCATGTGATTTCAGTGATAGGTGACGGTTCGTTGACCGGCGGGCTGGCTTTCGAAGGATTGAATAACGCCGGCGCTTCAAAGAAAGATCTCATCGTCGTCCTCAACGACAATCAAATGTCGATATCTGCCAATGTCGGCGCTCTCCATAATTACCTCACCTTGTTGATGACTCATCCCACGGTGAGTAAGATGAAGGATGACTTATGGGACATCACCGGCCGCCTGCCTTCCGGCGAATTACTACAGAAAGCGGTAGGCAGAATCGACACCGGTTTGAAGTCCATCGTAGCTCCCGGTCTGCTGTTTGAAAGATTGGGATTCCGCTTCTTAGGTCCCGCTGATGGACACAATATCGAAAGCCTGGTGCGGATACTGCGCCAAATGAAAAAACTGAAAGGACCGCAATTCCTCCATATCATCACCCAGAAGGGTAAGGGTTATAAATTCGCCGAAGAAGACGCTATCAGGTTCCACGGACTGGGTTCTTTCGATAAAGCTACTGGTATTAGCAACGGTTCCAGCCGGAAGATTCCGACATATACTTCGGTATTTGGGAAAGCGGTAACTGAAATCGCATCGCAGAATCCCCGTGTTGTGGGAATCACCGCCGCTATGGCGGAAGGCACGGGTTTATCCATTTTGAAAGACGAAATTCCCGAAAGATTTTTCGATGTGGGGATCGCCGAAGGTCATGCAGTCACCTTCGCCGCAGGATTAGCGGCGCAGGGATTTATTCCAATCGTGGCGATATACTCCACCTTCCTGCAGAGAGCCTATGATGAGATTATTCATGACGCCGCGCTTCAGAATCTGAAAGTTATATTCGCCATCGACCGAGCCGGTATCGTAGGTGAAGACGGACCAACACATCACGGATGCTTCGACCTTTCATACATGCGCCATATCCCCAATATGACTGTGATGGTTCCCCGGGATGAATCTCAGCTCAGGGATATGCTTTATACCGCTGTCTATCATATTGAAGGACCTTCTGCGATACGATATCCCCGCGCAACGGGTGCCGGTGTGCCTTTAAGGGATGATTTTAAAGCCCTTCCTATCGGAAAAGGGGAGATACTCTGGGAAGGGGAAGACGCCGCAGTCCTGGCTGTAGGACCGGTTGTCCATGAATGTTTGGACGCTTTGGGAAAACTATCTTCCAAGAGCATTCAAGCGGCATTAGCGGATATGAAATTCGTGAAACCGCTTGATTTGGAACTTTTGTATAATATCGCCTCGACTCATAGGTTTATTATCACCGTGGAAGAGAATGCCCTCGAAGGCGGATTCGGCAGTCTTATCCTGGAAAAACTCACCGGTATGGACATCGAATGCAAAACACTCCGCATCGGAATTCCGGACAAATTCATCGAACAGGGAACACGGAAACAGCTCCTGAAATACTTGGGGTTGACTTCGGATGGAATATACGATGCGGTATATAAATTCCTAATGAAAGAGAAAGCCGTCTATTAGCGGACAATAGCAGTTATGTTACTCGGAATAATCAGCAATACGGGAAAGAAGGAAACGGGGACAATACTCCCGGAATTCCTCAGCTGGCTCAAATACAGGGGTGTGGAATTCATCGCTGACGAGGAACTGCAGAACTTATTGAAGGATCTACCCAAAGCCTATTATTCCAGGGGAGAATTAGCTCCGAACTGTGATGTGATTTTATCATTCGGCGGGGACGGCACATTATTGTCAACGGCAAGGGCGATGGGCGCGCATGAAACGCCCATTCTTGGCGTCAATATCGGCGGTTTAGGCTATTTGGCGGAAGTGTCACCGCAGGAATTAAAAGATAAAATTAAGGGATTTTTAGCTGGACATTTCCGCATCGAAGAGCGGATGCTTTTGGAAGCCAAAATTGAATACATCGACAAAGTTGAAGTGTTTTATGCCCTCAATGATGTGGTGGTGGATAAGGGCAACAATTCCCGCCTAATCCAGCTCAGCGCCACCATCAACAACGAGTTTTTCAACACATATTACGCAGATGGACTGATAATCGCCACTCCGACCGGCTCTACAGGCTATTCTCTCAGCGCCGGAGGCCCCATCCTTGAACCCACATTGGAGGGGATTATCATCATCCCCATCTGCCCCCATTCCCTCAGCCAGCGTCCGATAGTGATTTCGCCTAATAAATTGATTGAAATAGCCCTTGATCCCACCGCTCCCCAGCAAGCTTTCATTTGTGACGGCTTCTTAGAAAAACTTCTGCCGGCGGGTTCAAGAGTCTCTATCCAGCGCTCGGAGAGAGTAGTCAATCTTATAATAATGAAAGGCAATTATTTCTATAATGTCCTGCGGAAGAAACTGCACTGGGGGATTTGATTGAGTATTCTCTCTTCGTTGAAAAATGCGTTGTCCCGCACTAAAGAAAACCTGAATATCGGTTCTCTGTTCAAAATCCATTCCCGCCTCGATGAAAACTTTTTTGATGAACTGGAAGAAGTTCTGTATACCGGCGACCTGGGTGCGGATATCACTGAACCGCTGTTAGATTCGCTCCGCAAATATTCTAAACACGACAACGGTGAAGCCGGTTTGAAGAATATTCTCCGTGACGAATTAGTTAATCTCCTGCCCACAGCGGAAGAAACATCGGATACTTATCCGTTAGTCGTCTTGTTAGCCGGCGTCAACGGCTGCGGTAAGACCACTACTGCGGGAAAATTAGCTTATCGTTATATTCAGGCTGGAAAGAAAGTGGCTATAGCGGCGTGTGACACATTCAGAGCGGCGGCGGTGGAGCAGCTGGAGATGTGGGGGCAGCGGGCGGGAGCGCGGGTAGTGCGGCAGAAGCAGGGAGCTGACCCCGCATCGGTCGCATACGACGCCCTCCAATCAACTTTATCCCGCGGGGAAGATGTACTGATTGTGGACACCGCCGGCAGACTGCATTCTAAAACTAACTTGATGGCTGAATTGGAGAAAATCAGCCGGGTGATGAAGAAACTGCTCCCTGAAGCGCCTCATGAAACACTATTGGTACTCGATGCGGTCATCGGGCAGAATTCGATTCAGCAGGCTTCGGTGTTCACTAAAAAAGCGGGGGTGACCGGCTTAGTAATCACCAAACTCGACGGCACCGCCCGCGGCGGCGCCGCTTTAACCGCCTCCAAACAGTTCAATCTGCCGATTAAATATATCGGAGTGGGTGAAAAAATCGATGACCTCCTAAAATTCGACTCTAAAATGTTCGTTGAAGAACTCCTGGACTGAATCGTGAGTATAACAGTCAGGATAGTCAATTTGGGATGCGCTAAAAATCTGGTGGATTCCGAACGAATCGCCGGATTATTAGAGAAAGCGGGGTGTATGGTGACGACTGAAGAAGAACCCGCAGACTGCTTGATAATCAACACCTGCGCTTTCATCGAAGACGCCCGTAAAGAAGCGGTGGAGACAATTCTCGCCGGCGTACATTGGAAAGAGGAATCCAAAGGCAGAAAACTGTATACCGCAGGATGCCTCCCGCAGATTCACCGTGAAGCGCTCATTAAAGAATTACCTGAGGTTGACGGATTCTTCGGAGTCGGAGATTATAATTCACTAGTCAAAGCGGTTACCGGAGTCACAGTATCCGGAGGAGATCTGATTCCCCGAAAAAGTATGACTCCTAAACATTACCGTTATCTCCGCATCGCCGACGGCTGTGACCGGAAGTGCAGTTACTGTTCCATACCAAATATACGGGGAAATTTCCATAGCCGCCCGATGCGAGAATTATTGGCGGAGGCGGAATCATTAGCGGATGAAGGCGCTAAGGAAATTATAATAATCGCTCAGGAAACCTGCGGTTACGGTGTGGATTTACCGGAAAAAGCTGATCTACCCCTGCTGCTGCGCAGTTTGAACAAGATTGAGGGAATTGAATGGATCAGAGTTCACTACCTGCATCCGCCCGCTTTCAGTGAAGAAATATTATCTGCTTTCGGCGATAATGACAAAGTTCTGCCCTATTTCGATTTCCCTATAGAACATATATCGGATAAGATATTGAAACGGATGAAGCGGGGCATAACCCGTTCAGGAATCGAACACTGGATACGGCGCATCCGGGATGTTTTCCCCGATTCCTGCCTGCGCACATCTTTGATGACCGGATTTCCGGGAGAAGATGAAGAAGATTTCAATGAACTGGCGGATTTCATCGAAGATATCAAGTTCGACAGACTGGGAGTGTTCATATACTCCCTGGAAGAGGGAACATCCGCTTTGAATTTCATAGATACGGTTCCGCAGGATATTATGTTTGACTGGCAGACGCAGTTATTAGATATCCAGCGAAATATCGCATATTTGAAAAATATAGCGAAAATCGGTGATATAGTTGAGATAATTGCCGATGAAATTTCCCCGGATTCGGAGATAACCGGACGGACTAAATTTGATTCACCGGAAATCGATAATCTCGTCTGCACTCAAGGCGCTGTTAAACCCGGCGGATTTATAAAAGTGAGAATCACTGACGCTGATGAGCTGAATTTATACGGAGATTTAGTTGATGAATAGAAAAAGAGCGGTGACGCTTTTCACGCTGTTAATTATAACGCCTATCCCTTTCTTTTCGATTTTTGCGATGCAGGATTTTATGGGCGAGAGGGGATTCGCGGTCAAAGACGCTTTCAATTTCGATTACATAGCGCTTTTATCCGATGATTTATCCAAAAGTCATCTCAAAATGTTCGTGAGTGTGGTGTATGATGATTTGACTTTCCTGAAAGAAAACGATAAGTTCACCGCTAAATTCAGTCTTTCATTCGCTATAATGAAAGATGAGGATAAATATATTGACAGCCGGCAGATCGCGCGGGAAGTGGTGACCGATGATTATTTCAAGACCAATTCCCGGGAACTTTTTGACCAAGTGGAGGCGGAATTCGACCTTGAACCGGGTAAATACCGGGTCGTTATTGAGATGATTGACCGCGGCAGCCGCGAACCTGTCAGGATGGAGAAACATATTGAAATTCCCGACAGGACTAAGTCGCCTCTGCTTATCTCAGGTCCCATATTGCTGGATTCGGTGGTGGTGGATGATAACGGGATAGTTAAACTGCGTCCCGGTATGTCCGGGACTGTATTTGAAGGCGTAAAGAGTATATGGGTGTATTTTGAATTACAGGCGGAAAACTACCCTGTTACAGTGGATTTCACTTACAGTCTTTTGAATTCCAAGGGCGAGGAGAAGATAAACGGTAAATTCAGCCGTTATCTTGAAAGCGCTGTATTACGAGATAAATTTCCCTTGGATATAAACGAATTTCCTTTCGACGATTATCAATTAGTGTTATCCGCCGCCGCCGGTGAATATTCGACTCACGCCCGCAAGAAATTCAGGATTCATTGGCCCGAACTGCCGCCCTTCATTCACGACCTGGAATTAGCTGTCGAACAACTGGAATATGTGGCGACCAACCGTGAAATTGAAAAAATAAAACAGAACTACCTGGGAAGGCGGCTGGAATTCTTCCTCAATTTTTGGTCGAAATGGGGTGAAGATGATGTGGAATCCTACCGCTTGATGGAAGAATATTACCGCCGGATCACCGAAGCCAATCAATTATTCGGCTCGAACGGATGGCGTACCGACCGCGGGCATGTATATGTCGTATTCGGACCCCCCTCCGAAGTCGACCGCCATCCCTTCAATATGGAATATAAAGCTTACGAAATCTGGTACTACTTCGAGACTAACAGAAGATTCGTCTTCGTGGACGAGAACGGTTTCGGAGACTACCGTCTAAAAAGCCCATTCTGGGGAAATTGATTTTTACTTTGAAAATAGGGTTTAGGGGCTGGGGTCTAGGGTCTAGTTCAATGTGGTGTCGACTCTCCGCAGTCGACACCATACATAATATAAACAATGTCTTAGTGTCATGCGGGGACGCATGACACCACATATATCCGGGAATGTAGGGGCGGCCCTTGCGGCCGCCCTTCCCCGAAGGGGAAAAACATGAATAGCCGTAGGTGAAACCTACGGAAGTAGAACATTAATCCTGACGACCCTGAAGGGGTCGAACTATTTTCATGCTAAGTTGTCAGCCGTACGGCTGATGAGGATTTTATCCTGTATATCCTGTTAATCCTTGTTGATTAAATTCTTTTGAAAATATTCAAACCGCAGTCAATGAAGGCGGGGGACACCATCGGCATATTTTCCCCCGCTTCCCCTGGGATAACCGAAGACTTCGACGCCTCTGTTGTCAAACTGCGTTCGATGGGATTCAAAGTCCGGGAAGGACGGTACGCAAGATCGGTTGACCACTATTTCGCCGGAAGCGATATCCAGCGCGCCGAGGATTTTAACAGTTTTATCGGTGATGAAGCCATTTCCGCATTATTAACATCCCGCGGAGGGTATGGATGTTCGAGGATACTGCCTCTAATCGATTATAAAGCTGTCAGGGCGCATCCTAAAATCATCGCAGGCGGCAGCGATTTGACCGCCCTGTTATGGGCAATCCACCAAAAAACCGGTCTTGTCACATTCTTCGCGCCAATGGCTTTACAGATCGGCAGGGATATTGACCAATATTCGCTCGAATTCATGATTCAGTCCCTGACCGGTCAATTCACCGGTTTAGTAAAATTACCTGCAGGATATAATCCTTATGCCCTCCGGAAAGGTGAAACCGAAGGAAGACTAATCGGCGGATGCTTATCTTTAGTAGTGTCACTGCTCGGAACCGAATATTTCGGTGATATTGACGGGAGGATATTATTTTTAGAAGAAGTGGGTGAACAACCTTTCCGTATCGACCGGATGCTGACCCATTTGCGGAACGCAGGCGTATTCCGCCGGATTTCCGGTTTAATATTAGGCGATTTTCAAAACTGCTGGCCCGGTGACGGCGATTCACTTGAACTTCCGGAAATCATTGAACAGGTTTTAGCAGATACCAATATACCGGTCATGGCGGGACTGCCCTTCGGGCACGGCGATGTGAAATTAACACTGCCGCTCGGCATTGACGCTTATATGGACGCCGAAGCCGGAATATTGGAATTCAAAGAAAGCGGAGTGGGTTAGATTTGATAAAGTTGTTATGTACAAGCTGGATGAAGAATCAATACTTATCCAGAAACATAGAATTTGAAGATACTTATATTTATTGATGTTATAATGAGCGACATTAATTTTAATCATTTAGTAATCCCCCCTTCCCCCCTTTATTAAAGGGGGAATACCTTAAAAGTCCATCTTACAATAGGGGTAACCATAAAAGTCCCCCTTTGGAACAGGGGAATTTAGGGGGTTTTTCCGGATTTGGAAAAAGGTGGATTAAAAACCTGCCCCTGCGCCTCGACGCAATTCGTAGTAGGGGCAAACGGCCGTTTGCTCCTACAGTTAGATGATCATTTGTAGGGGCAGACCTTGCGTCCGCCCTCTTCGGCATTTTCTATTTTCAGGATAAACCCTCATCAGCCGTACGGCTGACAAATTAGCATGAAAATAGTTCGACCCCTTCAGGGTCGTCAAGATTAATGTTCTTCTTCCGTAGGTTTCACCTACGGCTATTCATGTATTTCCCCTTCGGGGAAGGGCGGCCGCAAGGGCCGCACCTACATTATCGGATGTAA
>JADHWD010000028.1 GCA_016783645.1 bacterium | reverse complement strand
CCCCCTTTCCTAAAGGGGGGCAGGGGGGATTATTAAATGATTGATATCAAAGCCGCTGATTTTAATAACTGTACAAATCAAAACGTTGACTTACGAAGAGTGTAACAATTTATACCCACACGAAATAGCGAAGAGCCTATAATCAGTTATTACTTAACTACTTAACTACTTAACTACTTAACTACTTAACCGCTTCATTCCTGTTTTTCCGCCTGGGGTTCAAAAGACAATTTACGGACGCTGCGGATGAAAGCCCGGATTATTCCCTGCAGGATAAACGCCATGCATAGTGGAAAAAACATCGTATTAGGCCAGATAGCGATGGCGGTCAAACCTAAGACTAAGAATATCAGTTTCCGATTATTGCCCTTGCCGTCTTTTATAGTCAGCTGAGGCATCTTGTCATAGGGAATGACGCTGACCATTAAAAAGCAGAGCAGGGCGATTAGTAATGTGAGGAAATATTCGAGCACTAATCCTCTTGACAAGGATAAATCCAGAATGATGAAAGAAGAGAGGGTTATGGCTGCGATTGGGATAGGCAGACCCAAATAATATTTCTTTTTACCGCCGCTGACTGTAATCACATTGAACCTGGCTAATCTTACTCCGCCGCATAAAAGATAGACAAAGCATATTATGATTCCCGCAAAATTCATTTTATAAAAAACCGCTTGGTAAGCTAAAACCGCCGGAGCTAATCCGAAAGAGAGAATATCGCTGATGGAATCGAATTCCATTCCGAATTTAGAACCTCTGTTGACCGCCCTCGCCACTTTGCCGTCGAAGGCGTCGAATATAGCGGCTATGGTGATACACCACCCGGCTGAAACTAAATCTCCGGAAATCGCTTTTACAACCGCGAAAAATCCGAAAAACATGTTCAACATTGTCAATGTATTAGGCAGTATTCTTAGTTTGCTGTTCATTTGATCCATTCTCCGATGATTGTTACACCCGCTTTCACTTTATCGCCGGGTTTTACTTTTATTTTTACATTTTCCGGAAATACTAAATCGATTCTGGAACCAAATTTCATGATTCCGAATCGCTGTCCGGCTTTCACTACATCGCCGGGTCGAAGATGACATATCACCCGCCTTGCGACTGTTCCCGTCACCTGCTGTATAATAACTTCACCTGATTCATTGGCGATCACTATACGGTTCATCTCATTAGACTCAGAGGCGTCTTTCCGCCAGGCGAGTCTGAATTTTCCCGGCCGGTACTCCACACTTTGCACCACACCATTCACCGGTATCCGGTTGACATGCACATCTGTCAGGGACAGGAATATGCTTAAACCTTGAGAACCGCAGTCTGCATTTATAGAATTTTCCTCCGTGAGTACTGTCCCATCAGCAGGCGCCAGGATAAGATTATCGCCTAAAGGCGGTACTCTCACAGGGTCGCGGAAGAATAATGCGATGCTGACTGCTAAAAGCAGAAAAGCCGCCGCCGGGATAACGGTCAATTTCTTCCATTTTAAATATAGGACGAGGGCCGCCGCCGCTAATAGAAAAAACGGGATAATTGTGGAATATCCCTCCGGTGCGATTCCGAACAATTAATTCACCAATTCGGTTAATTTAATACGCTGTATTAATAAGGGAGTAGGGGCGAAGCATTTTTACTTAGCAATAAAAATTTTAATCACTTAACAAAATGCTTCGCCCCTACTAATTTCACTCTTTTTCCGGCGGCATGTTCATTATCCGCCTCATCAATTCCCGGTAAGACGCTTCCACATCGCCCATATCTTTGCGGAAACGGTCTTTATCCAGTTTCTTGCTGGTCTTTTTATCCCAGATTCGGCAGGTATCGGGCGAAATTTCATCGGCGAGGAATATCTCGCGGTCCATTTTCCCGAATTCCAGCTTGAAATCAACTAACGCTAATCCCCGGCGGTCGAACAGTGATTTTAATACCGCATTCACTTTAGATGTGATGCGGTTGATGAAGCGCATCTGTTCCGGCGTGCAGTGCCCCAGCGCAAAGGTGAAACTTTCGGAAATCATGGGATCGTGCCGCTCATCATCCTTGAGATATAGCTCAAAGATTGGATAATCCAAGACCTTAGCCTCTTCAATGCCGTACCTCTTCACTAAAGACCCGGCGGCGATGTTGCGCATCACCACCTCAATAGGTATCATCTCCAGCTTCTTGACCAGCATCTCCGTAGCGGACAGCCTCTGGACGAAATGAGTGGGGATTTGATAGTTATTGAGGTATTCGAAGAGGTAGCAGGAGATTTCATTATTTATTTCGCCCTTGCCTGCCATGACGGATTTCTTGGCGCCGTCGAAGGCGCTGATGGTGTCTTTGAACTCCTGAACTACATAATAGGAATTATCCGTAGCGTAAATCCGCTTCGCCTTCCCTTCATGTAATAATTCTCGCTTTTCCAATCGAGTGACCTATATTTAAAAGTTTGCAGGTTGACTTATGTAGGGGCGAAGCATTTTTGTAACCTTTGTAAAATATTACTGTTAGTTAAAATGCTTCGCCCCTACTTCTGATATTACGATACAATTACCTTGCCTATATCAATCCAATCCCAGCCGCCGGAAAATTTCGTTCACATGCGGCAGGTCAGCTTTGAATGCGCGCTGGATATCTTCGGAGGATATCATTTTCTTCGCCTCATCGTCTTCCTCTAATGATTGGCTGAAAGAGAGTCCCCGTTCACGGGCTGCCATCGCGCAGCGCTGGACTATATTGTAAGCCGAATCACGGGTGAAGCCTTTGTCCAGCAGTAAATTGAGTATCTTCTGCGAATGTATCAAGCCTCCGGTAATTTCCAGATTATCCGCCATTTTTTCCGGGAATACCGCCATACCTTCCAAGACATATATAGTGCGGTCAAGCATATAATAAATCAAAATTGTGCTGTCGGGTAAAATCACTCTTTCCACCGAAGAATGTGATATATCTCTTTCGTGCCACAGAGCCTGATTTTCCATTCCGGCTAAAGCGTCAGCCCGCAGTATCCTCGCCAATCCGCAAATCCGTTCGCAGGTGATGGGATTTTTTTTATGAGGCATTGCCGAAGAACCGCGCTGTTTCTTACCGAAGGGTTCTAACGCTTCACCCACTTCAGTGCGGCTTAGATGCCGGATTTCCAAAGCGATTCTTTCCAAAGTCCCGCCTAATACCGCTATAGCGGCGAGATAGAACGCATGCCGGTCGCGCTGGACTATCTGGTTAGAGATAGTATCCGGCTGTAATCCCAGGATCTCCATCGTCCGTTTTTCGATAGACGGCGGCATGAGGGGATAAGTCCCCACCGCACCTGACAGCTTGCCTATTTCGACTTGAGAGGCGGCTTCGGTGAATCTGCCCCTGCCGCGATAGACTTCAGCGTAAAAATTAGCTAATTTCAATCCGAAAGTGGTGGTTTCAGCATGCACCCCGTGAGTCCGCCCGGCGGTCTGGACATGTTTATATTTGACCGCCTGCGTTTTCAACACTTTTAGCAGATAATCTATCTTGCCCAGTATCAGTTGTGAAGCCTGTTTAAGCTGTAACGCTAAAGCGGTATCCAGCACATCGGAGGAGGTCATTCCCTGATGGAAATACTGCGAATTATCCCCGATATGTTCCCCCACATTGGTGATGAAAGCTACCACATCATGGTGGAATTCCCGTTCCAGTTCATCGATTCTTTCGATGGAGAATTTTGCAGACCGTTCCACTTCATCAGGGACTTCCGGGGGTATTTCACCCGCTTCCGCCCGGGCGCGTAAAGCGGCGGTTTCCACTTTCAGCCAAGCGGCGAACTTGTTCTCTTCCGACCAAATACCGGCGATTTCCGGCGGTGAATAACGAGGTATCAAAGTTAAGAGTTAAGAGTTAAGAGTTAAGAGTTCAAAGTTCAAAGTTCAAAGTTCAAAGTTCTCATATTCCCGGCAGGTTTCAAGAGTAAAGCCTGTAATCTGCCGGTGTTATGATATCGGATTATTAAGTTATACAAAACGATAAAATAATTTTCGGCAGCATGTTGAATAATCATTATAATCCCCCTTAGTCCCCCTTTAAAAAAGGGGGAAACCATACTCCCCCTTTACTAAAGGGGGGAAGGGGGGATTATTTTATGACAATAATTATTATTGCTTAGTTTAACTACGGATATACAGGATTTACAGGATTGTTGATTCTCGATTCTCGATTCTCGATTCTTGATTTAATGTATTCACATCTGTCACTTTCACACTTCCTTGAGCCTTGCGTCCTGAGTCCTGAGCCCTGAGTCTTGAGTCCTGAGTCCTGAGTCCTGAGTCTTGAGTCCTGAATCCTGAGTCTTGAGTCCTGAGTCCTGAGCCTTGCGTCCTGCGTCCTGAGTCCTGAGCCAAATCACTGCCCCTGTTTAGGCAATTCTTCCAGTTTGATAGTAATAAACTTAGTCTCACCTTCGCGGAATACCTCGAAGGTCATCGAGTCGCCCACCTTGATATCGGCGTTGGACAGCGCTTTGCGCACGCTTTCCTGGTTGGTGATAGTATTTCCGTTGATACTGAGTATCACATCGGTGATTTTTATACCGCCCTTCTCCGCCGGTGAATTCCGGTCGATATCGGTCACCACCACTCCTTTGGCGGCTTGCTGTCCCAAAGTGGCGGCGATTTGCGGATTGACACTCTGGATGGCGATGCCAATCCAATAATTGCGGTTGATTTCACCTTCGACTTTTAACGCCTCCACAATTTCCCGGATCTTATTGGCGGGGATTGCGAAACCCAGTCCGATGGATCCGCCGCTTTCGGAAAATATCATAGTGTTCATCCCCACCACCTGCCCTAAACTATTGAGCAGAGGACCTCCGGAATTGCCGGGATTGATGGAAGCGTCGGTCTGAATCATATCCTGATACAGCTTCCCATCGCGGTTGAGTTCAAAATCGCGGTCGACTGCGGATATCACTCCTACGGTCACCGTGGGATGAGCGTTATTGGAGAACAATCCGAAAGGATTGCCGATAGCTATCGACCATTCGCCGATGATGACATCGTCGGAGTCACCCCATGGCAGGTAAGGCAGATTTTCACTCTTTATCTTCAAAAGCGCGATATCTGACAGGTAGTCGTTTCCGATTATCTCCGCATTATGCTGAGTGCCGTCGGACATGGTGACGATGATTTTGACCGCGCCATGCACCACATGTTCGTTGGTGATGATATAACCGTCGGGTGAGATGAGGAATCCCGAACCGAGGTTCTGCACCTGCTGTTGTATCTTCGGAGCCGGGAAGAAATAACGGAATACCGGGTCGTCCCATAACTGCGGGCGCAAAATGTATTCCTTGATTTGAATCACATTGATACCGACTACAGCGGGCGATGCGGTTTCGATAGCCTGAGTGATAGCGTTCTTTCGTGAGTTTTCGATGAAGTCATTATACTGCGCTAATACGGCGGGGACGGTCATGCTGTCGCTGTCCACAAAATTTTCCACTTTCTCATGCTGCCATACCGCGAAAATCACCAACAGCGCCGCCCCGCCGGTTATCAATCCCGCGAAAAAATATTTCATATATGAAGACATAATCCGCCTGGATAATTCTGCTAAACGATTATATGACTTATACTATGATAAAACAAGCACGGTCAGCAGGAATATAGCGTCAGTCTATTTAATCGAAAGTATTCGGAATAAAAAAATCTTCAGAGACACTTTACGGCTGACCGTGCCACCCAGAATGAAGTTTAAACGGGTGGCACAGCCAGCCCTGGCATATGAATTATGGCTTGATAATACAAGAAATTATTGATAAGTCGAATATAGGACTTATTTAGCTGGCTGTGATCATAATAACATTTACTTAAATTTCGTTCAGTCTATATCAAGAAGATACTTTCTTCCAGTCCTCCAAAAATTTCTGCAGTCCACTGTCAGTCAACGGATGAGCTATGAGCTGTTTGATGACATTGAAAGGAATGGTGGCGATATGAGAACCCGATAACGCCGCTTCCACCACATGCAAAGGATTGCGCACGGAAGCGGTTATCACTTCTGTCTTAAATCCGTAATTATTATATATAGTGATAATCTGCTCGACTAATTCCATTCCGACAGATGAGATATCATCGAGTCTTCCTACGAAGGGCGAGACAAAAGTTGCCCCGGCTTTAGCCGCCATTATCGCCTGAGGAGCTGAGAACACCAAGGTGACATTGGTCTTGATATTCTCGGATGACAATATCTTGACCGCCTTCAAACCTTCTTGGGTCATGGGAATTTTAATGGTGATATTGGGATGAATCGCGGCTAAATCCCGCGCTTCCTGAAGCATTCCTTCGCAGTCAGTGGCGACCACTTCAGCCGAAATAGGCCCATCCACAACTTCGCATATTTCCTTCAGTAATGACTTGTAATCTTTCCGCCCCTCCTTCGCCACTAAAGAAGGATTAGTGGTCACTCCGTCGAGGATACCGATAGCGGCCGCTTCACGGATTTCATCTAAATTGGCTGTATCTATGAAAAATTTCATTAATTCGACCTCAGTTTATTTCCAATTTTATTATATTTTCTTCAAAACCGACAGTCGATGGTCGATAGTGAACAGTAAACAGTTAAAAAATCACCGTCATCCCCCTATGAATAGGAGGTCGGACTTCAGTCCGACAACTTTGAATCCGAAGTCAATTCTGTTCCCGCCGGGTTTCAAGCCCGTTTTCGGGTGTAACCTGGCAGTTTGAAACAATCCCCGGTTTCGGAGAAACCGGGCTGCCCCTATAAATAAATATCCAATATTGTAGGGGCGGCCCTTGCGGCCGCCCTTCCCCGAAGGGGAAAAACATGAATAGCCGTAGGTGAAACCTACGGAAGTAGAACATTAATCCTGACGACCCTGAAGGGGTCGTACTATTTTCATGCTTGGTGGCGCGCCGCAGGCGTATGAGGGTTTATCCTGTATATCTTTGTCAATTTCAATACTTGACTTCGGCTAAGAATAGCCCGTTAGGGGGAGCGGGCGCGCCGCAGACTGAAACATCTTTAGAAGCGATGATTTCCGGGATTATATCCGGCGCCATTCCGCCCGCCGCTATATTCATCATAGTTCCCACCATCAGCCGCACCATATGATGTAAAAAGCGGTCGGCGGTGATTTCAAATACCCGCTGGGAAGGATTTTCCGTCCATGCCGCATGATAGACCGTGCATACAGTGTTCTCTTTTAGCGATTTCGTCTTGCAGAAAGCGGCGAAGTCATATTCCCCTATGATCTCAGCCGTTAATGATTCCAATAATTTGAAATTGTAATCGAAACGGGGATACCAGGAAAATCTTCTGCCAATAACAGTGGGTTGAAGGGAGATGATATATAGATAACGCCGGGAAACCGCATCATAGCGGGCGTGAAAATCCGGTTTTGCTATTTCTATGTGCTTAATTAAAAGATCATCTTCTGTCTTGGCGTTCAAAGCTTTGAGCAGGCTTTCTATAGCAATTTCGTAATTTAAATCGAAATGCGCCGTTTGTCCTAAAGCGTGCACACCGCTGTCAGTCCGCCCCGCCCCTATCACATTGATATGCCCTTCGCCGAATTCTGACAAAGCATTCTCAAGTTCCTCCTGCACCGTCCGGTCTGCAGGCTGCCTCTGCCAGCCGGCGAAATCGGTCCCGTCGTATTCTATGATTATCTTATAACGGGGCATGGACTATATTTTTCAAAGATATGTGATATGTGATATTTGATATTAGATATGTGATATGGGCTTTAGGCTCTGGTAAAAAGGCTCAGGACGCAGGGCTCAAGGTTTCAGCTTGATGACTTTTTAACTTTTAACTGTATTGACAATAAAGATTAGTTATACAAAGGCTCCAATCATGTCATTGCGAAAGGGTGAAGTCCGCTGTATAGCGGACTGAAGTCTTGTGGCAATCTCTATTATAAATCGAACCAATGTCGAATGTCAATACATTTAGAGAGATTGCTTCAAGGCTTTCAGCCTTTCGCAATGACACCGTCGGTGTGCTATAACCTAACCCGGACGAGCCGGAACCCAAAAGGGAAAAAATACTAAATACTGAATACTGAAAAAAGCGATATCTAAGTCATTATAATACAAATTGTCATTTCAAATTCTGCACAAAAATTAGAGAATTTCAGAACTAAGGTACTACGCCTCGTCCAGGACTTTCGCCCGGAGGAGGAGGCTGCGCAGCTGCAATATTTTTGAACCGCTGATGACGCTGATAAAAAAAATGATGACACTGATATTATAATCAGCGGAATCAGCGTAAATCAGTTTTTATCAGCGGTTCGAAAAGACAAAAACATTCTGAAAATACCGGCAATTATTTTATCGATATCGCCGCGGTAAGCGGTTAATTAGTTTGATATAACTATCAAATCAATATCGTCAAGATAATCGAAATAGCGCAAATAATCAATGCGGTTAAATCGCTCAATTTAAACTTCAGTTCCGTATAGGAAGTTCTGCCTTCACCGCCGCGGTATCCCCGCGCTTCCATCGCCATCGCCAGATAATCGGCGCGCTGGAAAGCGGAGGTGAACAGCGGAATCAGCATCGAACTGAAACCTTTGATTTTGAATATCACATTGCCTTCCAGCTTCGCTCCCCGGCATAACTGCGCCTGCTTAATCCGCACCGCTTCGTCTAAGAGCGTGGGGACGAAACGGAGGGCGATCGACAACACCATAGCGGTTTCATGGGCGGGGAATCCTATTATTTTCAAGGGTTTAAGCGCTTTTTCCAAGCCGTCGGCTATTTCCAAAGGCGCGGTGGAAACCATTAGCAGGTAGGAATAAGCCAACAGTAAAGCTATCCGGCCGGAATAAAAAAATCCCCTCTCAGCCCCGGCGGAATTTATCTTCATCCCTAAAATTTCGTAATAGTTAGATTCTCCGGGATAGGGGCTGAAAAATAGATGCAAAGCGAAGGTGATGACAAAGAGCCAGATGAACGCCTTCATGTTTTTCAGAAAATCGCCGAAGCCGGTTTTTGCCATTATTATAAAAATGATTGCTATAGCAAAGGAAACCGCTAATCCTTTGAAATCATTCACGGCGAATGTAGCGGTCATCATCGAAAGAGCGCAGAATCCTTTGGTGCGGGGATCCAATTTGTGAATGACGGAACCCGTGTCGCGGAATCGGCCTAAAGTGATATTTTCAATCGGCATTGGTGATTTTCCATAGACTTTAATTGTACTAAAAAATCCCGTCAATGTCAAATCATTGTATTATTATGGGTAAAGAGTAAGTAGGTATGCATTCCCACGCAGGAGCGTGGGAACGAGATGAAAAGTTATGTAGGGGCGACCCTTGCGGTCGCCCTAGCATTTTATTTAAAAATCGTAAATCAAGTATCGAGAATCAAAAATCGAGAATCGGATAGATTAATTTGATTTTTCCGTGAAAAATCTTATTTTTATACTTTCACACAAACCGGAGATTCAATTGTCGGAAAAACACAGCGAAAAGCGCGGATTATCGGACGGCGCTTACGGCGGAGTCAGCGGCGAAGAATATAAGCCGTATATTCCGTCTTCAGAAAAACCGTTGGAATTCACTTTAAGAGCTTGTATCATAGGTTCGGTCTTAGGGATTCTATTCGCCGCCGCCAATGCGGCAGTGGGGCTGCGGGTGGGATTGACCATCAGCGCTTCGATACCTACAGCGGTGATGGCGGTGGCGATATTCGGTTTGATGAAGAAATTGGGAGCCAGAAAGGGCACGATACTGGAGAACAACATCGTGCAGAGCATCGGTTCCGCCGGCGAATCTTTAGCGGCGGGAGTGATTTTCACCATACCCGCATTCTTCCTTACAAGCTTCATTTTACCCGAAGAATACACTATTACCATCTTTCAGATATTCATCACCGCCCTCATCGGCGGGCTTTTAGGCGTGTTCTTCATGATACCTTTGCGGCGGTATCTGATTAAAAAAGAGCATGGTAATCTGCCTTATCCCGAAGGGACAGCCTGCGCTGAAGTACTAGTGGCGGGCGAAACCGGCGGCGCGCAAGCGAAGCAGGTGTTCTTCGGATTGGGAGCCGGCGCTGTCTATACAGCGTTATTGAAGGGTTTGAGATTATGGAAAAATGAGGCGGAATATTATATACCGGGTTACAAGAACGGTCTTATAAACCTGGATGTCACACCTGCGCTGTTAGGGGTGGGCTACATTTTGGGCTACCGGATAAGCGCTATAATGGTGGGCGGAGCGATTATCTCCTGGCTGGGATTGATACCGCTGATATCCATCGTGGGCGATAAACTGACGGCGCCCATGTTCCCGGCGGATATACTCATCAGCGAGATGGACGCCTGGGATATCTGGGACTATTATATCAGATATATCGGGGCGGGAGCGGTCGCTTTCGGAGGAATCATCACTCTGATCCGCGCGGTTCCCACTATAATCGAATCTTTCCGGCTGGGATTCCGGGAAGTCGCTAAATCGGTCAAGGGGACTATCGCCGCTAAAATCAGGACCGACCGCGATCTGCCTTTAATCCCTATCTTGATCGGAGCTTTCCTCCTCGCCATAGTGATGGCTTTCCTGCCCCAAATTCCGGTGGGGATTATCGGCGGAATATTAGTGGTGATCTTCTCCTTCTTCTTCACCACCGTTTCCTCCCGGATTGTAGGCATCATCGGCAGTTCCTCCAATCCCATATCGGGGATGACCATCGCCACACTGTTAGGGACAAGCTTGGTGTTTGTGATGTTGGGCTGGACCGGCACTGCGGCGAAAGTCGCCGCTTTATCGGTCGGCGCAGTGGTGGCTATGTCGATAGCGATAGCCGGAGATACCTCCCAGGATTTGAAAACCGGCTTTTTAGTGGGTGCGACTCCCTCCAAACAGCAGATCGGCGAAATGGTGGGAGTGATTACTTCCGCCTTGTTCATCGGTTTCACAGTGATATTACTGCATAAAACCTATGTGATAGGTTCGGACGAACTGCCCGCCCCTCAAGCCACCATCATGTCCTTTGTGGTCAAAGGGATAATCGGCGGAGACCTGCCCTGGGCATTGATTTTTATCGGTGTGTTTCTCGGTTTGACCATGGAAATTTTAGGACTGCCGTCTTTGCCTTTAGCGGTGGGGATATACCTGCCGTTATCCACTATGGCGACCGTTTTCGCAGGTGGGATCGTCCGTACAATTGTAGAATTCCGCTCGAAGGGCGATGAATTGAAGAAGGAGAACCGGGAACGGGGGATACTGTTCGCCTCGGGATTAGTGGGCGGCGAAGGGATAGTAACTGTCATCGTCGCTTTAGTGTTATTAGCGCTGAATAAGACCGCCGATGAAGTGGGTTTCGGTCCCGAATGGGGCGGACATTTCCAGGATGTGATTTCACTGGCGGTCTTTGCAATCCTGGCGGTGGTGTTATACAGGTCGTCCTTTGAGAAAAGATAGAATGATTCACAAGCTATTAAAGCTATTAAAGAAAAAAGAGATTTATAGCTTTCATTGCTTTAATTGCTTGTGAATCTTTACCTTTAATTACCTGTGAATCTATTCCAAATTAACTACGGATTTACAGGATTTACAGATTTCTGATTCTTGATTTTCGATTCTCGATTTTAAATCTGTTCACTTTTCTCCGTTTTCTGTTCTCCGCGCTCCGTATTCCGCGTTTAACAGCCCGGTTTCTCCGAAACCGGGAATGCTGGCAGGTCACATCAGCCGCAAGGCTGACAAGACCTGCCAGAACAGATTTATTTCTTGTAACTTGTAACTTGCTACTTGCAGCTTGTTATTTTCAGATTAATATGACATTATCCGAATACTCTCGACGCATCAGAGGATTGTCCAGTCTGATAGGAAACACGCCTTTACTCAAGATTCGGTTTCAATACATGGGCGAAGATCGCATAATCTACGCCAAGGCGGAAAACTTGAATATGACCGGAAGCATAAAAGACCGCATGGCGCTGCATATTATGAAAGAAGGTTATAGAAAGGGCGATTTGAAACCGGGATATGATATTGTCGAAGCGACCAGCGGCAACACCGGTATAGCATTCGCCGCCATAGGCAGGGCTTTAGGCCATCCTGTAACTATTTTCATGCCCAATTGGATGAGCGAAGAGCGAAAGAACTTGATCAAAAGCCTGGGAGCTTCTATCAGATTAGTTAGCCGAGAAGAGGGTGGATTTATAGGGAGTATCAGCATGGCTGAAGATTCGGCGAAAGCGAGTGAAACGACCTTCCGTCCCCGGCAATTCGCCAATACCGACAATTGCGACGCTCATTATCTGACTACCGGTCCGGAAATCTGGTGGCAGTTGAGATATCACAATAAATATCCGGACGCTTTCATCGCCGGGGTGGGAACTGGCGGGACGGTTATGGGTGTAGGAAGGTATCTGAAAAGCCAATTTCCAGCGGTGAAAATTCATCCGCTCGAACCTTTGAATTCCCCGACCTTGACTACCGGCAGCAAAGCCGGTATGCACCGGATCCAGGGTATTTCCGATGAATTCATTCCCCCCATTTTAGATTTGAAATTTCTGGATGAGATCATCAGCGTCGACGACGGTGACGCCATAATCATGGCGCAGAAGATCGCTTCGGAGCTGGGGTTGGGGGTGGGTATATCCTCCGGAGCTAATTTCCTCGGCGCTTTGATGGTTCAGAACCGGATGGGCGGGGAGGCGGTGGTGGTGACGGTATTTCCCGATAGCAACAAAAAGTATCTGAGCACCGAACTATTGAAAGACGAACCAGCGACAGACGGTTTCCTCTCCCCTGATATTAAGCTTCTGAGTTTTCGCGCGCTGAAACGCGTCTGCCATACTTGCTGTGATCCGGCGGAATGTATGGAATCGAGCGAAAAAACAATTCTGCTGGAAGAACTGCTTCCCCCATGCCCCAGAAGAAAGCCGATATGAAGTCAGATTCACTAATGGAGAAAAAACGATGAACAACCTGCAAATCGTTACCCAATTTCTAAGTTTACCCCAGGAAATAAGCGATACCATTCGAACGGGATTCAGTGTGGGAGAATTGGCTTTATTGGCTGGAATCATCGAAGGAAAATATAAATATCTATCAGAGAATAATCAGGCTATACAAAAATTGCTCAACCGGCAGTTCATTGTCAATAAAGAGGGCGAATATAAGCTCGTCAATTCCCACAAATTCATCTGCAATTATATTGTTTTCTACCGGGATACCATCGATCCCGATAAAATTCCGGTTTTCGATGAATTCTTTTCCCGGGAGATGTCTCAGCATAATGTGAAGACTTATGAGCAGATTAAAGATTATATCAAGAAAGCGGAAGGACATTGGGTGATACCCTGCGTTTGCCGCGTGTTCCACAATAACTGTGATAATCCTAAAAAAATATGTATGGGATTGGTGAAGGATTACGAGTATGAAGGCGCTGAGAGATTATCGCTGGAAAAAGCGCTGAAAATCGCGGAGAAATCGGAGGAAAATAACTTGGTCCCCACTTATTTCGATATGACAGACGGAGGAGGCTGGCTGTGTTTTTGCTGCGGATGCTGCTGTATGCCGATAAGGAAATTCCTCAGAACCGGTGAAGGGACTGTCGCCAGCGGTTTCATCCAATACACATCGATGGAAGAATGCGCCGCCTGCGGGGACTGCGTTGCAGCCTGCCAATTCTCAGCCAGGATGATTACGGATGATGAACTGATAGTCGATGATAAATTATGCTTAGGATGCGGAGTATGTATTGATGATTGTCCCAGCGAAGCGATAAGTTTGGTGAGTCGCTAGAGACTGCTACAGGTCATCCATGTAAATTTTGGCGGGTTAAGAACCCGCCCTACAGCTGGGTTTAATTCCGCTAATCATTTAGATAACCAGTGAATTTTATATACCGCTAAAATGGGGCTGTGAGTTAACAGCGCTTTCCAGTGCCGGTACCATTCGTTCCTGCTGATGGAGAACTTAATCACAGGTTCTAGGTCCAATGTCCTGCCTCTTTCTCTCTTAATACCCAGCCTTTCGTAATAGACGCTGTTCAAATATTCTGTTTTACCTTCAGCAATTTCCCGCGGGGTGAGCAATTCCTCCACAAAGATTAAATAGTCCGCGTGGTGAGTCTTCATATAGGGAACGATATCACCTTTCAATACATACTTCAGAGCTTCTTGGTCAGTCAGACCCGCAATATCTAAAATTTTCATTTCGGAAAAAAATTTGACCGCTCCCACATCGAAAACCGCTAAAACCGCGTCTGGCGGCAGATTATCCCTGATCCATTTTCCTGCTTTGCAGTGAACTTCATTCACATGCCTCACGCTCTCTGCGTAAATACTCCCCCATGTGATTAAAGATAATATATAAATAGTCAATATTAGAAATTTCAGGATTTTTTGTTTGAGAATATGCCGCCGTTTCCAGATGAATTTCACACTATCCAATCCCGCGGTCAGGAATAATCCGAAAGCGATGAAGTTGACCGCTTGATACCGCCCCCCGTGTCCCCGGATAGGCATTATTGATAAATATATCAAATTGTGACCCAAAAACCAGAAGATAAAGTAATGCCAGCCCGATAATTCCTTCTTCTTTTGTAGCAAATCCTTTATCAAATACTTAAAAGATTTCCATACACCCACAAGTAATATAAGAATCAGAATAATACCAGCGAGTAAAAGAACGATTTGTAAAATTACTGGAAGGGAATTCATTGGTAAATTCAGCGGCTGTCTGTCTAAACTGCCTCCGTAAATCAGCCGAAAAAAATAATATTTGAAAGTGAAGGACCCGCTTAGCGTTTCGGGAAACCAATTAGTTTCAAATAATGTGACAAACCATACAGCGATGAACCGCCATATTCGGTCGATTGATATTGCGAAGAATCCGGAATCGATATAATACAGCCATTTTTTTCCCGCCATCGTAGTTGGATAGAACTCTCCGGCGACTTTAAGATTGAGTAAGATGGAAGGCAATATGAAAGGCAGAGCGCATAGAACTATAATGATGGATTTTTTCAATCCCTTCTTGATTCCATCGCGGTATAGAGTGAAAAATATTCCAATCAGAATGAAAAGCAGTCCTTCGATGCGGGTGAGCATCAGCAAACCACTTATCAATCCCGTCAAAACAATTTTCCTCCGGCGGAATACTTCGATCCACAGCAGACCCAGGGTTAAAAATAAAATTGTTTCCATGCCTGACAGCGCAAACCATATAACATTACCGGTAATCACCACTATCAATGCGGCGAAAAAAGCTGTCGAAAAATCATCCCAATAATCCCTGAATACTGCGAAGACCAGCTGACCCAGAATTAAATATAATATTGCACCTATTAGAATCGAGTACCAGACGATAGGAATACCGATGATGAATCCGGCAGCTAAAATCACATCCCATAACAAACTTGTTGTGCCGGTCGACCATTCACCGGGATTGAAAGCGATCTGTCCGTCAGCCGCCAAATTACGCGCAAATTGAAAATGTATCCAAGAATCGTCGAGCGCAACTCCCAACTCAGTGATCGAAAGTGAACAATTTAAAAAGTATAAAACGGATATGATTTGGACAAAGAGGAGTGCGATGCGGAGGAGTTTTAAGTGAGATTTAGAATTTGAACCGATTGAATCTAAAAATTGAACTTTATCTTTCATTCAAATAATGCTTATTCCGCATACCTAATTTAAAAAGACTCGAACTGTAAAAATTTCATTTTACCGCCGATACTATATGGATAAAAACGGCTGTTAATTTAAGCGCCTCTTTCGAAGTTGTTCATAGATAAGCAAATAGGCGCTATCTCCCTCCACTTTTCACCATCACATTATCTCTCACTATCCAGGCGTCATGATAGCCTAACGCCGCCGCTTTAGCTTTAAGCGCATCGGCTTGAGCGTGAGTCTGGCAGTTTCCGATGCGGATTTTATATGTCGGCGGATCATATACCATATACACACCCTCCTCAAATTCTAAAGCCGCCTGCTGTTCCATCTGCCTTGCGGCTTCATGTGAACTCGTAGCGTATATCTGCACTCTGAAACCCGGAACTTCTTTCTCGATGACCGGAATTTCCGCAGGTGGAGCCGGCGCCTGTTTCGCAGGACCTCCGCCGGTTTTCACAACTGGCGGAAGCAAGGCTTTAGCAACTATCACGCTGTCATCGCCTAATTCCATCGGATGAAAAATCAGCGAGTCAGGAGTCATAATAGATTCCGCCGTCCCCGGTTTGACCGTCTGTTCCTTATTAGTTCCACTATCCTGAGATGTTTCAACTGCGGACGGCGGCAAAGTTCCGCCGCAGTTTAAAAATACAAAAATTGCCGATGGAATGAGTAAAAATAACAGAAAATATTTATAAATATTTTTGTTACTAATCCGCATATCTAATAATAACAATTAACTATAAAAATTTATTTAGGTGGCACGATAATTGCATCTAGGTAAAACAAAAAATTAAGAAAGACCTATATGACTATAAGCGCAACGCAGTTCAACGGAATAAAGATAATCAATCCTCAAGGGAATATAGATTTCATCCCCGGCGCGGATATGCAGACCTGGCTGGACTGGGTCGGCGCCGACGGCAGCGTCAACACAATTGTCAATCTAAACGGAGTACCCGAATTCACTCTCCCGCTGATAAACAGCCTGGTGAGGATTTTCGGATTATGCCGCAGACGGGGAAATAAATTCGCGCTGGTCGACAGTTTCAATAACAGCGGCGCGCTGTTACTGGAATCTACGGGTTTATCCAAAATTATGCCAAGGACTAAGACTGTCGATGAAGCGATAGCGTTAATGAGTAATTGATACGCATACTTTGCTCCTCCGAAATAGTATGCTGTAAGACCGGGCCCGGGCAGCCCGGTTTTTTTATTTTACATCCTCTTCACCGAATACTTCCGCGGAAAATACACTGATCTCAGTGTCCGAATCCTTCCAGGCGTCAACCGGCAGTCCGGCTTTCATGCAGGTATGCTCTAAAAACTGCATCCGGTTCCAATTATATTCCTCCGCCACCTGCGGCAGTAACAATCCTTGACGGTAACCTCTGCGGATGATAATACCATCCCGCCCCACTTCAATCTCTTCTATATTTTTAATTTCCCGCACCGGCGTGAGAGCGGATATTTCATATTCCAAATCCGGCAGTTCCGCTTTAGTCACCGGCGGAAATCGCGGATCTTTCATAGCGGCCGACTCTGCAACCTCCTGCACAGTGAGATATAAGGGTTTTACGGGTATAATATAGCCGATACATCCCCGAAGCTGTCCCTTCTTCTTCAGGGTGACAAAAGCTCCGCGCTCTTCTTTCAAAGTTTCGGTCAAAGGCTGGAATTTGGGGACAGCCGCTCCTTTCACCACCGCTTCCACCGTGCGCTTGGCGATTTCCATCAACTGCCGCTTCTCAGCTAAAGTTAAAGGTTTGAACGGAGTCTGTTCCGCAGATTCTTCTTCCATATTATCCACTTCTTTCCGTTGATCGGGATTTCGGTGCATCACCGCCGCCAGATAACCCACTACCGAATCTTTCCCGGCGATAGGCACATCGCCGGAATTGGCGTGTTTCAAGATTTTTATTCCGCCGGCGCCCAATTTCTGCGCCGCTATCATAGCCGCTGCGATAGGCCCTCCCCCGCAGGCTTCCACTTCCTTAGACTGCAAAGCCTCGCATATTCTGCGCGGTTCAAGGGTTTGCAGAATCTCGATGAAAGCGCTGTCCAACCGGTTGGCTTCATCATAACGGTAAAAATGGGAAAGGTCGCTGGAAGCCACAATCAGCACTTTCTTACCATCTGCGGCGGAAGCGATAGCTTCACCCAATTCCCGGCATAATTCCCAGCGCTGGCCGCCCGTCACAATAGGCACTAATTTGAAATCACCCAGCGCAATCTGCAGGAAAGGCAGCTGCACTTCCAAAGCATGTTCGCCTCGGCCGCCGTGAGCCGGCGGCATATGTCCCCGCTCGGAAATCACCACAAAATCCGAATTCGCCGCAATCCTCTCCGCCAATTCGCTTTCAATAGGCACATCGCCCAATGGTGTGCGGTACACGCCGTCAGCCATCACTGATGAAAATGCGAAATAATCCGTATGACTGGGTGAAATCACAATCACCGCATCGTACTTCCTCCCTTTCACCTGCCGGTAACTGTATCCCGCCACCGCGCCGGAAAAAATATAGCCCGCATGAGGCGCTATCAGCGCTATAGGTTCCAAATCGGGATAGAATTCAGCGTTGTCAATATATGATTGGACTTCCTTACGCAAAGTGTAAGGATCTTTTTCATAAAACTGCCCCGCCACCATGGGATAGCGGATTTTCATTTTAGATTCTTCCTTAGCCATAATCCGCCCGCCTTTTTCATCCTTCTCCTGTGCGCAGCCTGCCGCGCAAAGCAGTAAAATAAAGGATAATAATAATCTCGAATAATGTGATTTCATAGGACACGAACATCAGGTTAATCTTTCCACCATATCGCGGAAATCGGCGAAATTGAAGGGTTTGCCTAAGAAACCATCCGCTCCTTTGGCTCTCGCCACCTGAGCCGCATCTTCTTTACCAAATCCCGTTATCAGCATCACTGGCACTTTGGGCTTTTCTGCCTTCATCTTCTCCATCAAATCAATCCCGTTCATACCCGGCATATTAATATCTGAGACCACCAATTGGACATTCTCTTTGCGGAAAAGTTCCAAAGCCTGATTTCCCTCATAAGCCACTAGTGGTTTACAGCCGATCTCTTCAATCATATTCGCCATCAAATCGACCATCAAGTTATCATCGTCAACTAATAATACTTTTTTGTCTTTGGCGGCCGCGGCTCGCGCACTTGTTTTTTTCATTTCCGATTTGCTAATATCTATCATTGTATACTTCCCCAGTCCGTATTCCCTGATAACCGGTTTAGCAATCCGGGTCAACGAACTCATAATCTCCTCTATCTTTCTTATCTCCATCTCTATCACCTCAAAAGTATGGCGGATAGATTCACTCATCGCCGGCATATTGATTTTCAACAGCTCAATATTTCCTAATATCACCCCTAACGGTGAATTAATCTGGTCATTGCAGGTGACCGCTAATTCGGTGATCGCTTTTAATCTCTCCTTCTCCAATAACTGCTGTTTCAACTGCCGGCCGAAAGACTGCCGCTCCAATCCCCGCATGATACGGAAATTCATCTCGTCATCTTCATCGTAAGTTTTCAGGATGTAATCGAAAGCGCCTTTGCGCAAAGCCTCAATAGCGGATTTCATCGAACCGTAACCCGTCAGGATTATCACTATCGTCTCAGGCGACTTGCGCTTGATACGCTCAAGCAGTTCCAAACCGTCCATACCCTGAAGAACTAAATCAACTAAAGCCAGATTGAACTCCTGCTCCTTCAATAATTCCAGCGCTCTTTCACCGGAATCGGTGGTCACAACTTCATAACCCAGCTTAGTTAATAATTTTTCCAGATTGATCCGGACGATCTGTTCGTCATCTACCACCAATATTTTTGCGGGTTTTACATTCATAGTTGATACTCCGTTTTAAACACAATTCACTTATTTTAACTGAGGAAAACAAAGTATAAAACCGTGCGAATTAAAAATTAAATATATTTATCTTTTAAATCAACTTTTCTTACTGTCTTGAAAAATATATTTCATGATTTCGGCCTCGAAGGGATATTAGAAGGATAAAACAGGTATGATTCTTCTGACGAATTTCTCTTGAAAATAGTCGACAGTTGACGGTGGACAGTTGATAGTGAACGGTGAACGGTGAACGGTAAATGTAGGGGCGAACCCTTGCGGTCGCCCTGAAACACAATCGTTCCCGGCAGGTTTCAAGGGCGCAGTCCGTAACCTGCCGGGGATATGCCTGCCGCTTTACGCCTCCTGCAGAGGCTTGAAAAACGGCAGGAACGCAATAGGGTTTACCTTGAAAATAGGGTAAAGGGTTTAGGGTTTAGGGTTCAATTCAATGTGGTGTCGACTCTCTGAAGTAGATATCATATATAATAATAACAATACCTTAGTGTCATGCGGGGACGCATGACACCACCAGGAACTGT
>JADHWD010000027.1 GCA_016783645.1 bacterium | reverse complement strand
GCAGCGGATACTTCTTCTTTGGTGTATGCCTTCTGTTCACCGGTGAAGGGTTTGTCTTTTCCTTTCTGTACTTTATAGATGAAACTTCTTTTCTTCAGAATTCTGTTTATCTTAAGATTTTTTGAGCGGGCGAGGGATTTGAGTTTGATTTTGGCGTCTTTCAAGTTGTCAGCGGTGAAAACGCCATGCGCCGGTTTACCGTTAGAAAGTGTACCTTCGAATTTGAATTCAGGCATTGATATTCACAGATTAGCTTATAGATTAATATTAAGAAATGAAATATTATCAGGAAGACGAGATAGAGAGAATCTTCAATTGACTATCGTCAGATTTATAGAACTGCCATCTACCACCATAAAAGCCTGTGCCAGGTTAGAGCCGTTACCGCTTTTTCAGCGCCGTATCCGGTGATATATGTAATGGAAGTATTGGAGCTGTTCGCAAAAGAGGTATTGCCCGAATTAGCGGCTGGCGCAGCTAATACCTTGAAAACGGCGTCAAGCAGACGGAAAGAACTATTTCCGTTTTCCTGTTCATTCGTATTCAACATCAATCCGTCGAAATACCGGCTGCCCTCTCAGCCTAAAAGCCGGGATATCTCGTAATGGTTCCTCGCTTTCACTCTTAAATTGAAAAGGCCGCTTGTTGCTGCTTCACGGTTTCGCTCCGCCACATTACCTTGGAACATACCTATTCCGACTACGACCGCGACTCCAACGATTATGACGCTGAGGACAACTAATATTAATTGCTGCTGTCCCATAAAATGCCTCTGAATTTACGGAAATTCGACAGGTTTTCAGATTGGCTCTGTCTTGATTTAAGGCAACGCGTTTATACTTTGAAAATAGGGTTAAGTTCAATGTGGAGTCGACTCTCCGCAGTCCACACCATACATGATTTAATTGTTGCGCCTGGTCTTATTTGCGGAAACGCAAGTGTGATCTGGCAGAACAATAATAATTGTAGGGGCGGCCCCTTGCAGTCTGTCCGAGAATGTCATTGCGAATCAGCTGTACGGCTGATGTGGCAATCTCTCTAATTGATTATTAATAAGAGAGATTGCTTCGCTTCGCTCGCAATGATAATAGGCGTTCTTACTGTTTTCGGACAGCCTGCTTGCGGCCGCCCTGAAAAATATTTTCATGCTTAGGGGTGCGCTTCAGGCGCATGAAAACTTATATGGTAAATGCTATAATAAACGACATTATAGCTTGTTCGATAGTATGTTTTACAATGACTATAATCCCCCTTAGTCCCCCTTTATAAAAGGGGGAAATATGACTCCCCCTTTACTAAAGGGGGGAAGGGGGGATTACTAAATGATTAGAATTAATGTCGCTCATTATAATAAGCAAATAGAAAGGGGACGGTCGAATAACCGCCCCCTTTTTAAGGAAATAGAAGTTAATTGAGTATCGTGGTAGTGAAGCTGCTACCGGTAACTGTTAGATAAACATGGATTAAATTGGTGCCATCATCACCCTTTTCTGTACCATAGCCGGTGACATAAATCGTGGTAGCTGAAGCGGCGATAGCGGCGTAAGCGGGAATACTAGCAACGGCTGCCACTTTAGTCGCCTGGGCGGCGGTTGAAATTCGATAAGAGCCGTTGTCATTCGATTGTTCATTGGTGACCAGCGCAAATCCGTTAAAATCTTGCGAACCGCCTCCAAGCGAGGAAGGTTTTTTGTAATACATCTGTGCTTTAGCGGCGAGGTTGGTTAAATCTGCGATTACAGCCATTTTGTTAGCTTCCACAGATTTGGTCTGGAACATATTCAGACCGACTACAATGGCGATACCGACGATGATAACTCCTAAGACGATGAGAAGTAATTGTTGTTGACCCATTTAATACTCCTAATAATTGATTGATGTGGATTGGATGTTTACTAGCTGAACATTGCGTCTATATTGGTTTAATTTTTTCAAACTATAGGGAACATTCCAACTGTGATAAAAGGCTGAGTACAATTATCGCGGGTGTCCTCATTCCCTTAATCCGCCTCCTCTGCGGCTTATTAACATAATATATTAAAAAGTAAAAACAAAGTCAATAATTATTAAGTTTTTCTGAAAAACAATTTTGCGTTCCGGGAGAATCGCTGATGTAGATTATGACAACGATGCGCTTAAGAATGCCGCTCCCTGTTTTAAAATTGACTCTTCGTTATTTTGTATGGGTGATTGTGTATAATCCCCCTCAGTCCTCCTTTTAATAAGAGAGAAATAGGTCTCCCCCCTTTTCTAAAGGAGATAGGGCATTACAAGATGATTGGTATCAAAGCCGGTGATTATGATAATCTGTTCAAATCAAAATGATGACTTACGAAGAGTATGACCTGGATTCTGTGTTATGTGCTTAAAATATTCACCCGGTTGGTGATAATTTTATTTTTCTCTGATAATGTTGAAATTCATTGATGTTAGTGTAATTGTATATTTTAATTGAATATGCATCTGCGCTATCAGTGAATATCTGTGTTAATCTGCGGTTCTGATACTGGTTTACACAGAATCAAGGTATGACAATTTTTACCCACGCGATTCAGCGAAAAAACCAAACTTCAAATATTTTTAGTCAGGTTTTTCCACATATCGATGATCTGCCGAGCGGGAAGAGCGGTGTTATCATATTCCACAACACTCATTCCCCTCCTTTGGGCGTCATTGAACACGCTGTCGTAATAAACATGTCCGATTACGGGATTTCCTATGAGCTCCGCAGAAGATTCCATCTTTTGCGCCATCTGAGGATTAATATCATATTTGTTAATACAAATGAAGGTAGGAATATTGAAATGGCGGGTCAATTGGCAGATACGGTTCAAATCATGTTCGCCTGACACTGTGGGTTCAGTGACAACTAAGACCGCATCGGTTCCGGTGATGCATGAGATGACCGGGCATCCCATACCCGGCGCACCGTCGATGATGATAAAATCGCTGTTTCTATTTTCAGCCAGTAATTTTGCCTGCATCCGCACTAAAGCGACCAGCTTGCCGGAATTTTCTTCCGCGGTGCCCAATTTAGCATGGATTAAAGGTCCAAAACGGGTGTCGGAGATATACCATTCGCCACTGATTGAAGATTTCAACTTCACTGCGTCTTCGGGACAGACCAATTGACATACGCCGCAGCCTTCACAGGAAATTTTATCGATGAAGAACGCTGATGTACTTTTAACCGCTTCAAATCTGCAATGTTCCAGACAGTTACCGCAGGAGGAGCATTTTTCGGGATCGATTTCCGCTTTAGGCCGCCCGTTGAAATCATTTCTCTTCTTGATTTCAGGTTGTAAAATCAGAAATAAATCGGCGGCGTCAACATCACAGTCGGCGAAGATGGAATTTTTAGCCAATGTGGCGAAGGAAGCGGTGATACTGGTCTTACCGGTGCCGCCTTTGCCGCTGATTACAGCGATTTCTTTCATTATTAAACTTCCAGATACTTTCAGACTTCACACGGAGGCTTATCGCATCTGGTTTCCCTGCCGCAGCAAGGGCTTTGATGATCACAATTCTGCCTGCGGTTTTCAGTGTGACGCCGGTTAACCGTTTCGATGAGGCTTGAAGGGACGGATATAATTTTCCTTCCGGATCCGCTGCATTGAGGGCAGGTTTGTGATGTATCCTCTGATGTATTCCCATGATGAAGGATATCGAAGACTGCGCCGCAGTTATCGCATTTATATTCAAAAATCGGCATAATATATTTATAAATTTTGTGATACTATAGACATTAACGTAACTGTTTAGTTTTTTGAAGATGGCGGGGTCAGGGACGACCCCGCCTACCTTAGTCTCGTAGTCCGGGTCGTCCCTGACCCGGACATACATAATCCTGAAATTCAGAAAGCTAAACTGTTACACATTAACTTATCTGATAACATTTTGAAATGTTTCATAAAATCGGGGATTGCAACACAGATTAAATCGCCCTGAGAATATTTTTCCGCGGCTAAGCGGTCATTCGGTATTTCATAAATGACCTCAATATTTTCTAATGCGCAAAATTCTTGGACGCTGTTGTCACCGGCTTCAGCTCTGTTGACGACGACGCCGAAAGGGATATCGAGAGATTTCACCATATCGACCGCGAGTTTCAAGTCATTGATCCCAAAGGGAGTGGGTTCGGTGACCAATATCACATATCCGCAGTTTTTGACAGCTTCGATCACGGGGCATGAAGTTCCGGGGGGAGCGTCGATGATGGTGATTCCATTATCAGGAATGGCTTTTTTTACTTGGGCGATTAAAGGGACCGGCATCGCTTCACGGATATTCAATCTGCCGGCGATATAGCCGATACTGTCGCTTGTTCCCGTTTCTAAGACGCCAATGGGGCGTTTGATTTCCTCGACTGCATCTTTGGGACAAACGAGAGAACAAGCTCCGCATCCATGACATAATTCCGGGAATGTCAAGACTTTACTGCTTATGACAACGATGGCGCTGAAGCGGCAGACTTTTCCGCATTCGCCGCAGCCATCGCATTTAGTTTCGTCAACGGCAGGATTGAGCACACCAATCTCTTTTACCTCCTCGATAGCGGGTTTTAAAAACAGATGCCCGTTGGGTTCTTCCACATCGCAGTCCACATAGACTACATCTTCGCCGTTTTTAGACATTGTATATGCCAGATTTACGGCGATGGTAGTTTTACCGGTTCCGCCTTTTCCGCTGGCGACAGCAATACGCATTTTTAAGTTACAAGTTACAAGTTACAAGTTACAAGTTACAAGTGTAATTTAAGCAGGTTTAATCTTAAAATTCCCGTGTCAAAGCTGTATCGCAGTCAGGACATTTCATTTGACTGCAGGGTACGCCTCTTTGATGAGGGAAAGATTTACCGCATTTTGGGCATACGCAATTCCCGCTGGGTCCCGGCCCACCGGGTCCCTGCCCTCCGCCGCCTTGCCCTCCGCCCATACCGCGTCCCTGTCCGCCTCCCATTCCTCTATCTTGTCCGGAACCTCTTCTGTTTCCACCGCCTGGATACATGATAATACTCCTTCGCTATGATTAATATAATAATAGTTTTTATGAAATTTCACCAATGCCCTCGGACATTGGGGTTTTGAGCGAATTGAAATTCACCTTTTTTCAGTGTTTCTAAGGCTTCTTTGACGCCGCCTTCAGCGCCAGTCACGATTCTAATTCCTGCGGCTCTTAGCGTCCTGAACGCTTTAGGTCCGCAATGACCGGTGATGACAATTTCCGCGCCGCTGTTGACAATCCTTTCGGCGGTTTGTATTCCGGCGCCGCTTAATAATTCTGTGTTTTCATCGTTGTCGATGATTTCAAAATTTAAAGAATCCGAATCGACAATTAAAAATTGTTTAGCACGGCCGAATCTCTCATCTATCCGGCTGTCCAAATCATTTCCCAAAGTTGATATTGCTACTTTCATGCGTGTTTTTTCCTTGTAAATTAGTTTTCAAGTTGACAAGTCGATTAATGTTTGTGATCGCAGGAACTGCCATCCGCTTGAATTAAAATGTCTTGAGCGAATTTCTGCGCGGCTAAATCGGCGTCGGTCTCGCGGCAGAATACCACCTGAATACCATTTGCGTCCAAATCGTCCACTAATCTGGGCCCCATACCATGCGCCAGCATTATCTGACAGTCGGACAGCGCATTCAACAGCGAATTATGCGAATGATGCTGTCCGTGTCCATCACCGGTGTTATGTAGTCCTAAAGCATGGCCGGTATAACGGTTATCCCGGTATTCGACTTTATCAGATTTACCGTTATTCACATCATAGATTATGAAACCCTGCGCCCTGCCGGTATGCGCTGCGAAATTATTCCCGTCATCAGAAGGAATGGCGATTCTCATATTATGCTCCTATTAATAATTTTATAATTGAGTGTTTTTTTTTGAAAATAGCTGTCAGCTGTCAGTTGTTAGTAGTGTGGGTTTTTAACCCACCAAAAATACTCCATTCCCGCCGGGTTTCAAACCCGGTTTCGGAGAGACCGGGCTGCATGTTTCCCCATAAGCGCTTAATTAAGATATATATAATCGGATGTAGGGGCGAAGCATTTTAAGTTAACAATAAAAATATTAATCACTTGTAAAAAATGCTTCGCCCTGCAAAAACATACAATTCCGCTTATTTAATACCTTAATTCTGATTTTCTTGCTTTTTCTGGCAGAAAATATTCTTGAATAACGAATATCGAACAAGGAATGTCGAAATATTCACAACTGCGATGGTTCGTCATTCGATATTCCTTGTTCCTTGTTCATTATTCCTATTTGATTCCGGCTCGTCCGGGTTAGGCGTTTATAGCCTGTTTCCCCCGCAATGACCATGTCCGCCTCGTCCTCGATTATGGTGCGGTGGAATGGAATCAAGCTGATCAATATCAGCGGCGCCGCAATTAGGACAGACCTCAGACTGTTTTGATTGAAAAGGCGCGTTCCATCGATATCCGCAGTTACGGCAGAGGTAATATTGGATATCGAAACGCACGGGACCTCCTTCAATCTGGATAGCGCCGTTTTCGGTCAATGCAGTGGTGACCTTCAAATGCGCCTGCTCAAGTATCCTTTGGAAGGTTGAACGGGAGATTCCCATAGATTCGGCGCCTTCAGTTTGAGTCTTGCCGAAAATGTGAGCCTGTTTCAAAGCCTCCAGTTCGTCGATCTGCAAGACGATGATCTCGCACTGCCTCAGCGGAATACCCCGCGGCTTGAAAAAAGCGCCTTCATACCAGCCGCATATCCGCCGTTTCTTGAATGGTCGGGGCATTTATCAATCTCAAGTTATGGGCATATGCCTATAAATAATATAACGAATTATTAATTAAATGTCAAGTGTTTGAAATAATAAAGGGATTAGGGGGGGGGGAGTAGGATTTAGTACCTTAATTCTGATTTTCTTGCTTTTTCTGGCAGAAAATATTCTTGAATAACGAATATCGAACAAGGAATGTCGAAATATTCACAACCGCGATGATTTCGTAATTCGATATTCCTTGTTCCTTGTTCAATATTCCTTTTTGGGTTCCAGCTCGTCCGGGTTAGGTTTAATAAGTGAGGATTAACAATCTGGAGAATATTGTGGTGGAATAACAGGTAGAATTCGCTGCTGTGAATTTTTTTATCGATTTTGAAAAAGGGGGATTAGTACAAAAAGAGAGGCAGGGTGTGTTAGTTCCCTCGCTAATCTAGTTGGAACATAATAGTACCCTGCCTGTCATATTAAGTTTCGGGGCATGATCGACTGCCCGGGAGGTGGAAAGACAGTGATCAACTCGCGGCCAAGCCGCTCAGTCCCCGAAGGCAGCCTGGGAATAAAGAGAGGGGGAGGAGGCAACCTCTCTTTCTATCCCATGACTGCATATTGAAAATTTGTCAAAGAAATCAGATTAAATAATCACAGGGCTCCCGGCGTTCAAAGCATTCGACACAGCAATTTTCAAGTTTTTTAATTCAATAGGTTTCACTAAGTAATCAACCGCACCCAGTTCAGCGCTCTTACGCTTAATATAATCAGAAGGGAACCCTGTTATCATAATGGCGGGTAACTCAGGCGCCACTATCTTCAATCTCGTCAGAAAATCCAGCCCGCCCATAGGTTGTATTCCATTATCTATAAGAGCCAAATCATAGTCATTTGCGCTGACCATCTTCAGCGCTTCATCCGCAGAATCCGTAGCGTCTATCTTTACCCCATTTTTCTCAAGCACCTTTCTATACATCAGGCGCATATTCGCTGTATTGTCGATTATCAAAAAGCGTTTAGGGGTATTCATCTGCCGTCCACAACTAAGCTTAACCTGCTTTCAATATTCAAAATAGCAATATACATGCCAAATATTAGACTATTCTGTGTCCCGGAATATCTCCCATCTCCAAATAATTATATTACAATATATTAGAATTCATTGTTTTCAGTAAAGGACTTCAATCCTATAATTTCTATAACTAAAAATCATTTATAAAATAATATTATTGTATATTTTAATGAACAATACTGTTTAAAAGTGTTCAAAAATTTACACAAAATCAGAGCGTCACATATCAATTTGGTATTCCCGCAATTTTTGATAAAGAGCTCCGCGGCTGATTTTCAGCAGTTTCGCCGCTCTCGATTTGTTACCGGCGGTCTTTCGCAGAGCTTCTTCAATAGCTCCTTTCTCGCTTTCGGATGACGCCTGCTGACTAATCTCCCACAGCGATCGCCCTTCCTTCTTCAATGCGGATACCGCATCATCGGAAAAGTCCGCAGAATCTATCCCTATATCATTATTTTGCGGCGCCGAATATTCTTCAGAATGTATCCCGCCAGCCCCGCTTATCATTTCCGCCGGCAGCAGATCGAGTGTGATGATATCTCCTTCAGCCAGCACAATCGCTCTCTCAATGACATTTTCCAGTTCCCGTACATTTCCCTCCCATCTATATGATAATAGGTGATTCATCGCCGAAGGAGAAATCGATTTGACCGCTTTTTTATTCCGCTCATTATACTTTTCCAAAAAGAATTGGCCTAATTCGGGGATATCCTCGATTCTTTCCCGCAAAGGCGGAATCTTCAAGGTGATGACCGCCAAACGGTAGTATAAGTCCCTCCTGAATTCTCCCGCCGCCACCGCTTCCTGCAAGGGTTTATTAGTAGCGGCGATGACTCTGGTGTTGACTTTCGCTACTTTATCGCTTCCCACCGGTCTGATTTCACCTTCCTGTAGAACCCTCAAAAGACTCAACTGCATGGAGGGACTGATATCACCGATTTCATCGAGGAAAATAGTGCCGTCGCGGGATTCTTCAAACAGTCCCCGGCGGCTGGAGACAGCCCCGGTGAAAGCTCCTTTGACATGACCGAATAATTCGCTTTGCAGTAAATGAGGCGGCAGAGATGCGCAGTCCACCGTCACCAAAGGTTTTTCCCGGCGGCGGGAATTGTAATGAATCGCTTTAGCTAAAAGCTCTTTGCCGGTGCCGGATTCACCCTGAATCAAGATAGTGGCTTCCGAGTCCGCCACTTTGCGAGCGGTGCGGAATAGTTTTATCATCGCTTTGGACCGTCCCACAATATTTTCCATCCCAAACCGGTCCGACAACTGTTCCTGAAGGTTTTTAAGTTGTTTTTTCAGTCTTCTATGTTCGATTGTCCGATCAACCGAGAGTAGCAATTGTTCCCGGTCAAAGGGTTTCGTTATATAATCATCCGCACCCTCCTTAATTGCCGTCACCGCCGTTTTAATACTGCCGTGTCCGGTTACGATGATATAGTCCATATCAGGATATATGTGTTTCACCTGACGCATTAAATCGATACCGTCGATATCGGGCAGTGTTAGATCGGCTATAATCAAATCGATATCGCCGCTTTCCACGATAGCTAAAGCGCTGGTGGAATCCTGCGCGGATAATATCGAATACTTCTCCGATTCCAATATGCGGTGGAATGTCTTCAGCCAATGCGATTCATCATCGACGACCAGGATTTTAATCCCGTGATTGCTGCCGGTTTTATCCACGAGATCTATATCGGAAGTTTTATCATGCAAGTTGTCCCCCTGCCCTCCCCGCTCGTTATATTTATTTTCCCGCCGTGATTTTCCACTATTCTTTTGCATATAGATAATCCCAGCCCTGTGCCCCCGGCGCCTTTACTGGTGTAAAAAGGTTTAAAAACATTCTTCAATTCATTGGGCAGTATCCCTGTCCCGGTATCGGCGATTTCCGTGATAATATAATTGCCGCCCGCATCATCTTTCTCAACCGCCTTATACATTCTGACGGTGAGAGATCCGCCTTGAGGCATAGCGTAAATTGAATTCAATATTATATTGATGAAAACCTGCCTCAGCTGTTCCGGGTCGCCTATCAGTTCCGGAAGTGATTCTTCGATATCGATGGTTAATTTTATTTGATTTTTCAGCAGTTTATAATTTAAGAATTGAATGCTGGAACGCCAGATATTAGGAAGAAACACTTCATATTTTTTAAACTCCGGCACATGAACGAATTCCAGCATCGAATTGACTACATTACTGGTGCGTAATGTTTCCTCCTCAACGGCGATCAAATCCTCATAGAACGGATGCTTTTCGTCAATTTCAGAAATTATATTCTGCACTAAGCCCAGGATGATTCCGATAGGATTATTAATTTCGTGCGCTAAACCTGAGGCTATCTCACCCATGGAAACGAGTCTTTCGGAATGAATCAATCCTCTTTCCAGATTTTTCCGCTCGGTTATATCCTGAATCAAAGCGACAGCTTGAATCACTTGTCCATCAGGATCTTCGATAGGACAGCAGTCCAGTTGAAATTCCCGCACTTCGTTGTCTTTACAGGTGAATACGAATTCACAATTATAACTCTGCCTGTTTTTAAATACCATACAATCAAAACAATGTTCCGGTTCGCTGATAGAAAATTTGCCGGTGTGCTTGACTTTGCTCCAGTTATCTATTTTTCCGAACCAATCTTTCACAATCTGATTAGCCCAGGTGATATTTCCGTCTTTATCAACTACTTGCAAACCGGCGCCGATGCTTTTCAGAACATTTTCGAGTTTCTCTTTCTCAAGCTTCAAATTCGTTTGATATGCGCGTAATTCTTCCGATTGGGCGTCGGTGAGTTTTTCTAAAAAGCGGCGCATTCTGCGGTTGGCGATAGTAAGCCGCCGGTGATTGAGCGAATTCTGAACTTCATGAGTGATTTCATCCAGGCGGAATGGTTTGCGGATGAAAGCGAAAGCGCCCTGCTTCAATGCGTGTATCACCATGTTCATCTGCGACATAGCGGTGATTATCAAAACTTGAATGTCGGGATCAATCTCCCGGGTTTTGGCTAATAGTTCGAGACCATCCATCCTGGGCATCATGATATCGTAGATACCTACAGCGATCTCTTTCTGGTTTAAAATCTCCAGAGCTTCGATTCCATCAGCCGCCGATTCAACTTCATATCCCAATTTTTCCAATCCTTTGATCAGCATCCTGCGGACATTGGGCTCATCATCGACCACCAGGATTCTCTTCAGCTCCTCACTGAAATGTTCGTCCATGATATTCATTTTTTACTCCGTTTTGTATGTTTATTCTCCAATTGTAAAAACGGATATCGGGAAGTCAATGTTTTTATAATTAAACCATCATGCGCCGGCGGCGCACCCCGAAGCATGAAAATCGGGTATATTTAGGTGACTGGATTCCCGCCTTCGCGGGAATGACATGCGCCAAATAAGGGCGAAGCATTTTCCGGGATATAGTGGATTTTACGATTGCATTGGTGAAAATGCTTCGCCCCTACAGCCCGGTTTCTCCGAAACCGGGAATAACGGCAGGTCACATCCGCTGACAGCTATTTTCAATATAAGTGATTGCAGACGATTCTGTAGGGGCAGGGTTCACCCCTGCCCTAAATAGGGCGACCGCAAGGGTCGCCCCTACAACCTGATATTTGAGTGGTGTCGACTGCGGAGAGTCGACACCACATTGAACTAAACCCTAAACCCTAGACCCTAGACCCTATTTTCAAAGTAAATTTAAATTAATCGGAGATTATTTCCCTCTCGTTATCCTCGCTGAGTTTTTTATCATGCCGCATGAATTTCAAAAGAAAGTATATCAGCAGGCAGGCGATGTTGAAAACCATTATTGCGACGATTATTAATCCTGCGGTACTGCTTTTATCCATATCATCACCTGATAATCACAAATTTACCGGCGCTTATCTTACCCTTGTTCTCGGTCGTGTAATCCTCTACGCTGAACAGGTAAAGGCCTGAACACACCTGCTGGAGATTGCGGCTGTTCAAATCCCAGGCTTCGCTGTAATCCGAAACCCATCCCGTATTGCTGTCCCCTTCGATATTATGCGGTATCACCGCCACCAAATCTCCCGCTATGGTGAACACCCTGATCAATGCTTTTTCAGGGAGATTGATAAATTCCAGGCGGCGGTCGGATTCCGGATAGAATTCGATTGATCCATCATCCTGATTCTCCCAAGACGAACCATCGATGTGTTGAATTGTATAATCTAAATACGCCCGGTAAGGATTGGGCACCACCATCACCGGATTCTGCGGCAGCCCTGAAGGAGCAATATAAATAGCATTAGCGGTTCTGGCGGTCTCCAAAGGACCGGTGCCGGTGCGCGGATCGCCATAATCGTAGGCGGTGATGGAATACCATTTAGGATACAGCGAATGGATATTTTGAAAAACGAAAGTGTAGGTCGAATCGCTGTCCATCAGAGATTCCAGCCCGGTGTTCAATCCTACAGCCCGGCGGTATAATGTTTTGAAGTCAATCACAGTATCAGCCGGCGCGTTAGTGCGGGTGTCGGGATAAGTAGCCATGGAGTCGGTTTCGCTGAAGTAGCTGAAATCCACCCGGTCCAAATCGGCGATTAAAGAAAAATCATTCTCCAGTCCGGAGGTGGAAATATATATTTTATACCCTTCGAAATCCTGCATACGGGAAAAAGGATCCTGGTAAAAGGGATCTTCGGAGGGGATTTTACTCCATTTCAAGATGACTTCATTTTCGGTGATTTCATATTTCAGTTCAGGTATGGGCGGCGGCGGCGGACCTTGAAAATCCGGTATTCCGTCGCCTGCATTCAGAATATAATTATTGCGCATGTATCCGAAATCCAGCTCACCGTATTTTTCGGAAAAGAAGTATTCGGGCCCGCTCCAGTCATCTTCACCGGGATCGAGCTTTCCGTTCATCTCGCTGCCGTCAGCATCGGGACCGCTGTAATGGCCTTTAAACACGCCGAAATAATAGACCGCCGTCGAATCTTCACCCGGTTCTAATATAGCGTACAATCCGTCGGAACCGGTGTCTTCGCCGAACCATCCATCCCCGGTATCCATCACGCCGTCACCCTGACTGCCGTCAGCGTCATGTATATCCGGATTACCGTCATACCCGTAATTATATATCGGCGTATCCACCATGGGATTGTCATAGACCCAGGCGGCCCAGGCGGCGTTGTAGCGGAGATCTGTGAAATTGAATTTAGCGGGATCGATTTCGTTCGCTGAAATCTGCGGATTAGCGGTGTCATGAAAATTATCGCCCGCCACATAACCTATGGTCATGTTGAATTTTTCGCCGGGATTGAGGCGGAAAATATCGTTGCCCGCTTCATCGGTATGGTCGAAAACTCCCAACGGTCCCCAAGATAATAGATAGCGGGTATCATAACCGTTGGCTAAATCAGCCGCCACATCCAATATTTCAATCTTCCAATTATGCTCTTCATCCACCCATTCGCCGCTGGCGGGATTGCGGTAATGCAATTCCTGAGAAAGGTCGATAAGATATTCCTCATTATTGACATACACCTGGTCATAATCGAATTCGCGGTTGGACATCACGAAATATTTGCGCGCATCACCAACCGGCGTTCCGAAAGTGTTAGTCCATCCGCCGGACAAGTCGTCAATCCATGAAGGTCCGAAATCCAAGTCGGGATTGCCGTTGGAGATCCACCAGTTGAATGCGGTCTGCAGGCGGGGATTAGGGGCGCGGACTACTCTGGTGCCGGTCACATCGGGGGACATGAAATCCGTTCCCGATGCGGCGCTGGATGGTCTCCCGTCATTATCGGCGATAAAAGCGATATCGATGAATAAGCTGTCTTGTATCCCGTCAGGCCGTTCATAATAGTAATAGCGCTGGAATCCGCAGATATCATCCTGATGCCAATCGGGAAATTCGTCAATCCGTCCCACATCCGCATCGACATACAATCCCACATATACATTTTTCAAGTAGTTGCTGGCGATGTTTTCAATTTCGTAGTCGATGATTATGAAATCCTGGGCGTAATTATAAGTCCAGGAATAGGATTTCTGGATTATTTTAATTCCCAAAGGATAATGAGGCCCGTCAATTGGATCCGAATTCAACCAATAGGGATCGGTCAATGTATCGGAGAAGACAGCGATGAAATCCTGTTCGGAGACCGCCAGGGGATGCGAGATATAATCGCCTAATCGATTCCATTGATTGGCCCGGGTGGTGCGTTCTTCGATACCGTCATCTGGACCGGAGCCGGGGAAGAATTCGTAAATGCGGGGTTGAAACCATCCTTCCGAACCGGTGGAGACCCGGGGGAATTCATAGCCTTCCTCTTGAACTAACGCACCTACCCATAAAGTTCCCATGAATAAGTATTGCACATCGCTGCCGCCTGGGTATTCGCACTGGGGCGCCCATGTGCCGGGATACTCCGGGTCCTCCATCGCTTCCGATGTGCCGATTTTGCGGTTGCCGAAAAATCCCCAGTTAGTGATATTCATCCACATGTTGGAACGGCGGTGAACACGGTTTTCCACCGTGGGATTGGTCACTTCCAAAGAACGGGAAAGCTCCTTGGGAGAATAATTATAGGGGCTTTCTTCCGCTTGTATAGAAGCCGTGGTTAAGATAATGATTAATATGAATTTGATAATAATGCGTAGATTCAATCTGCATCCTTGATTAATATTTGTTGACAGCGCATTTTCGCGTATTATCCAAATATAAAAAATAATTTGATATATGAAAATTTTTTCGAGCATATTTTTCGATTTTTTCACAATATTTTAACCTCGATTTTGTGTAAACCAGTATCTGAACCGCAGATTAACGCAGATTTTCACTGATTGCGCAGATGCATATTCAATTATAATATAGAATTACACTAACATCAATGAATTTCAACATTATCAGAGAAAAAAATAAAATTATCACCAACCTTGTGAATATTTTAAGTATATAACACAGAATCCAGGTTTAACATAGCAGGTGATTAAGAGGATTTTTCTTGAATATTTTAAATTAAACATATATCTTAAGCGGTTAGAGATCATCAGATTGCTTATTCAACTGATTTATTTTGAAAATAGGGTTTAGGGTTTAGGGTTTAGGGTCAAGAAAAGACCAACAAAATGTCGTCATTCCCGCGAAGGCGGGAATCCAGTTATTCAATGTGGTGTCGACTCTCCGCAGTCGACACCATATACAATTTAATTGTTGCATCAGGTCTTGCTTGCGGAAACGCAAGTGTGACCTGATGCTGCCAGGTCACATCCCGTTCAGCCGGGACAAGACCCGGCAGAACAATAAAAATTGTAGGGGCGGACGGCGTCCGCCCTTACTGTGGTTGACAATTTCCGCAAGGGCAAACGCCGTTTGCCTCTACAGATAAGAATTCTATTTTCATGCTTGATGGTGCGCCGCCGGCGTATGAGAATTTACTCTGATTTCATTGATTTTTAAAGTGTCAATAACTCTTTTTCAGTGTAATCAGCGATTCTGATAGGTAATATTCACAACAAATTAAGCGAATTGAAAAGCGAAACAAACATAATATACGGCCGGCGGCCGGTATTGGAAGCTCTGCAGTCCAATATGTCTGTCGAACGGATTGTACTGCGCCTGAATCTGCAGGGGAAGATAATCGGAGATATAATCAAGCTGGCGAAATCGCAGAATGTTCGTATCGACCGGATGACAGAAACTGTTTTCGACAGAAAATTCATGGGAATGAACAGCGGAGGAGTAATCGCTTACACCGCTTCCATTGCGGCGGTTGAAGTGGAAGATATCATCCAACAAATCGAGAGTAGGAATGAAAATCCATTTTTAGTGATACTCGACGGGATTGAAGATCCGCATAATTTAGGCGCAATCGCTCGTTCGGCGGAAGGCGCGGGATGTCATGGCGTTATTATTCCCAAGCGGCGCAGCGCGCCTTTAAGCGAAACGGCTCTTAAAGTATCAGCGGGCGCATTGGCGCATATACCGGTGGCAAAAGCGGGGAATCTGGCGCAGACCCTGGAATATCTGAAAAAACAAGATATTTGGATATTCGGCGCCGATATGGAAGGAGTGAATTTTAGTGAAGTTGACTATCCTGAAAAACTGGCGCTGGTGATCGGAGCGGAAGGGGAAGGATTATCCAGGCTGATAAAGGATAAATGCGATGTTTTATTGAAAATACCTTTGCATGGTAAAACGGCTTCACTCAACGCCTCTGTCGCCGCCGGGATTTTACTGTTTCATATCGCAGGGAAGAGAATTAATAAGGATATTCAGGATTGACAGGATGTATATAATACTGAATACTGAAAAAACGGGATTATATCAGTATTTTCTGTGCTGCAGAGTCCCCGCACTCTGCAGTATTCCCTTGTTCCCATATTCTAATAAGCATTCCCACGCTGGAGCGTGGGAGCGGGAAGAAAAACATTGTTCCGGCAGGTCTTGCACGCTTCAAGCGGGTGTGACCTGCCGGTAGGGGCGAAGCATTTTTTACATCAGCCCCGCATATATATCATCCTCTCAAAATACTTCGCCCTTTCTCAGCGAATTTCATCGGCCTACCCGATAGGTTACGAGCTTCAACCTTAAAAACCTGCCGGGAACAAAATATGAATTCGTTTAATTGGCTCTACTATTTCTTGTGGGTAAATTACACTTTGTCATTTACGCTTCCCATCTGTCATTCCCGCGCAAACGGAAATGACAATCCCGGGGTAATGAAAGCTTAACGGTAATAAATATGTTTACCCATACAAAACAGCGAGGAACCGTTTAATTTATTTAATTCGTTGTGAATCTTTGTGTGTATTCCCGCGCCGGAGCATATATTTCAAGTAAAAAAAGCCGGATTCAATTATCCGGCTTTTCGTCTTAAATATCAATTATTCAATGACTTTCAGCTTCTTTCCGATTTTGGTGAAAGCGGAGATCGCTTTATCCAAATGCGCCTTTTCATGACCGGCGCTGACCTGCACCCGGATGCGGGCCTGACCTCGCGGGACTACCGGATAGCTGAATCCAATCACATAGATTCCTTCCTGCAGAAGTTCATCGGCGAACTGATTGGCTAAAGCGGCGTCATTGGGCAGATGCCCGAACATGATGGGAACGATGGGATGGTCGCCGGGGACAATTTTAAATCCGGCATCGGTCATCCCCTTGCGGAAATGTTTGGTGTTCCGTTCCAGTTTATCGCGCAATTCGGTTGTTTCCGACAGTTTATCAAAAACCGCTATAGTTGCGCCTACCACTGAAGGAGCTAAAGTGTTGGAAAACAGGTAAGGGCGTGATTTCTGGCGCAGGTATTCGATCATCTCCGCGCGTCCAGAAGTGCATCCGCCGGAAGCGCCGCCGAGGGCTTTGCCGAAAGTGGTGGTGATCAAATCCACTCTGCCCATCACACCGCGGTATTCGTGAGTTCCTCGTCCGGTCTTACCCATGAAGCCGGAGGAATGGCTGTCATCAACCAGCGTTAAAGCGTCGTATTTGTCGCCTAAGTCGCAGATTTTATCTAATTTGGCGATATCGCCGTCCATTGAGAACACACCATCGGTGGCGATCATGCGGTATTTAGCGGCTTTCACTTCATCTTTCTTCAGAATTTCTTCTAATTCAGCCATATCGGCGTGTTTGTAGATATAGCGGGCGGCTTTGCACAGCCGGATGCCGTCGATGATGGATGCGTGGTTTAACGCATCGGTGATTATAGCGCATTCTTTATCGAGGAAGGGTTCAAACACACCGCCGTTAGCGTCGAAGCAGGCGGCGTAAAGGATAGTGTCTTCGGTGCCGAGGAATTCGGATACTTTCTTCTCTAATTCCTTATGGATTGATTGAGTGCCGCATATAAAGCGGACGGAGGACATGCCGTAGCCCCATTTTTTCAAGGTCTTTTCAGCCGCTTCCCTCAGCCAGGGCGCGCCGGATAATCCTAAGTAATTATTAGCGCAGAAGTTCAGCACTTTCTTGCCGCCTTCAACCGTGATTTCCGCTCCCTGTTCCGAGACAATCACGCGTTCTTTTTTATAAAGCCCGCCGGCTTTGATTTCAGCCAATTCCTTGGCGAGGTCCTGCTTGATTCTACCGTACATTGATTACTCCGGTTTATAGTTATATTGATTATATTTTAGCAGATAGTGATATGTTTATCTTAATAATATAGAGATTATTAGAGATAAAGTCAATATTTTGATAGGATTTTTGAATTCTTCACAATTATGTATGTCCGGGTCAGGGACGACCCGGACTACGAGACTAAGGTAGGCGGGGTCGTTCCTGACCCCGCCATCTTCAAAAAACTAAACAGTTACTATAAATGATTTGACTTTTCCCGCTATTTTTCGTAATTTAATGGTATAAAGGGGAATTAGCTCAGATGGGAGAGCGCGGGCTTTGCAAGCCTGAGGCCAGGGGTTCGAATCCCCTATTCTCCACTTTAAAAAACAAAGGCTTACAGATTAATACTGTAAGCCTTTGTTTTATATTGCGACTCGGCGGCGACTCAATTTATTCTTTATACTGTCATTCCAGTAATCCTAAAAATCCATAGTGCGCCATGACGAGCCACAATTATCAGCTAAATATCGGCTAAAAAATGAAAAAGCCACACGGGTAGAGAGCGGTTATTACTATTCGAAATAAATGCAAAATACCTTAATTCCCCACCACCACTCGATAAAACAATTTCGTATTACTATTCACCGCATCTGAATGAATGTAAGATGTATCCGGCGGAAGAACCGTGAAGGCGGGAAGCCCGGTGGGAAGAAAATATGGAGTGTCATCGGTATATATCCTGTATTCCGATGCGCCTACAATCGGATTCCAATGCAGTATTACATCCGGCGGAGATATTGAAACCATCAACACTACCGTCGAAGGATTCGCCTGATTGCGGTAAAAAGTCACTCCGCCGTCAGCGCCGCCTATGAACAAATCCGCATCATCATCATTATCTATGTCAACTAAGCAGGGCGCGGAATAACCCGAATGATTCTCCGCATTCTCCCATGACGATGAAACCTCTACAAAATTAGCCCAGTTGGGATTTCCAATGTTCTCGAAGAAATAAGTATTATACATACCACAGCCCACAAACAAATCATAATCACCATCTTGGTCAATATCATAGAAAAAAGGCTTGGCGAGGAGGCCGACATCTATGTTTTGATAATTTTCATTCATAAGATTAAAATTAAATCTGCTGGAATCACCATCATTGCGATAATAAATTATGTTACCCCATTCACTACCTATAAAAAGATCGAAATCCCCATCGTTATCAATATCGCACAAGGCAGGGCTCACTTCACCATCATTGAAAGGTCCCAAAAGATCATAGGTGATGACTTCCAATTGCGGAATTTCCGGGGTTCCGGTGTTTTCATATAAGGCTAACTTCCCTTCACTATTAGAGGTGTACCAGCCATGAAACAGGTCGTAATCGCCGTCGGCGTCGATGTCGACAAATTCCGGGGACAGATAAGCCGCCGGCGCTATCCCAGGAAAATTGATATATTCCAAAGTGAAATGAGGTTCTGAAGCCGTCCCAATATTTTCATAATATGTCAGTATTCCGCTCATGTTTCCGATGAACAGATCCAAGTCGCCATCATTATCGATATCGATCAATCTCGGCACACTTTTACATCCGGTATCGATGGTGAAATAATTATCTGTTATTTCCCTAAATTGATATACTTCCGGACTGCCGGTATTCTCGAAGTAATGGATATTGCCGAAGAGTGTGAACCAACCCGCCGCTCCCGTTCCCGCGAAAAGGTCCAAATCCCCGTCCCCGTCGATGTCCACCAGCGCCGGAGCCGCGTCCACCCCCACATCCGGCACTAAATTCTGAGTGACTACCGTGAAATTGTATTGATATGGTGTGCCGTCATTGCGGAGATAATAGACATTACCGTTTTCCAATCTATATACAATGTCTAAATCTTCGTCATTATCCAAGTCACATAATTTGGGATCGTTATGTGTACTTGTTGATTGAATCAAGATGCTATTTTGAAAAAGATAAGAACTGGAATCACCGTAATTCTCATAAAGACTAATTCCTCCACCACCAGTCCAACCCTTGAACAAATCATAATCATTATCATTGTCAATATCACCAAAATCTATTCCCTGACACCAATATACACCTGCCAAGGTATCTGTAATAAATTCAAAATCTGGATTATATGGTGTACCATTATTTTTATAATACCATATTGTTAGTGCATATGATCCAATAACACCATATCCTACCGTAAAGAGATCAAAATCAGAGTCAGCATCAATGTCGCAAAATGCTGGCGAACTTTTCATTTCAACATAAATCGAATCATAAAAATCACTTTCAAATTCCCAGACCGAATTCAAACTATCACCGACATTTTCAAAAAACCACAGTTTCCCAGAATTATCACCAATAAATACATCGTAATCTCCATCTCCATCGATATCCACAAATTCCGGCTTGGAATCGGTCATGCCGCCGGTGAATGGTATCGGCAGTTCCCTTCCATCCTGTTCCACCGGAATCCCCTGCGGCTGCCAGTCCATTGGCTGAGCTAATGACAAGACAGGGATCAATAGAATCAATAAGCATTTCTTCATAATAACCTCGAAATTATTTGCG
>JADHWD010000026.1 GCA_016783645.1 bacterium | reverse complement strand
TTTCCTAAAGATTGCATTTTTTATCCCTTTTATCCCCTTAATCCCTGTTAATTATCCTGAGTCTTTACCTTTTAGCGTTGTGTATCTCTGTGTTCTCTGTGGTGAATATCAAATTTCAAATATCTTTGGCTAGATTTTAATTCGTTTAATTCGTTGTGAATCTTTTCAGGTTTTGGGCTTTTCAGTCTGTCCGAGAATAGCAAAAACGCCTATTGTCATTGCGAGCGAAGCGAAGCAATCTCTCTTATTAATAATCAATTAGAGAGATTGCCACAAGGCTTTCAGCCTTTCGCAATGACATTCTCGGACAGTCTGTATGGGCTTTGGCTCTTTAACTTTGAATTTTGAACTCTTAACTTTGAACTTTTAATTTTTGCCTTACAGCGAACTTGACATCCTCGCCTTCGGCGCGCATCCCGACGATATTGAACTGGCGATAGGCGGCACAATCATCAAACATGTTGACAAGGGCTATCAGGTCGGCGTGGTGGATTTGACCCGGGGCGAATTGGGCAGCCGGGGAGACGCTGATACTCGATCGGAAGAAGCCGCCGCCGCCGCTAAAGTCATGGGAATAAATCTGCGGGATAAATTAGAACTTCCCGACGGATTTGTCGAAGTCAACCGGGAGAACAAGTTAAAAGTCATCGAAGAGATTAGACGCTTTCGCCCAAAAGTGATTTTAATGCCCTGTGAAACCGACCGCCATCCCGATCACGGAAACTGCGGAAAATTAGTGCGGGAAAGCTGTTTCCTCAGCGGTTTGAAGAAAATCGAAACCGGTTCACAGCCGCATAAACCTTCACAGATATTTCAATATTTTCTCGCCTGGGAATACCAATTCAGTTTCATCATAGATGTATCGCGGGAATTTGCCAGACGATTGGAAGCGATAAAATGCTACGCCTCGCAGTTTCACCGTGAAAATGATGAGACTGAATCGCAGACATTGTTATCCCGCCCGGATTTTCTCGATTGGATAGTCAACCGCGCCAGATATTACGGCAACCGCATCGGAGTGGAATACGGCGAACCCTTCTTATCGCCCGGTGTGATGAAAGCATCGGATTTGACCAAATTGAAGGTGGGACCCTTCACAACTTGAAAATCGAATATCGAACAAGGAACAAGGACTAAAGAATATCGAACAAGGAATAAAGAATATCGAACAAGGAACAAGGACTAAAGAATATCGAACAAGGAACAAGGAATGTCGAATGTCGAACAAGGACTAAAGAATATCGAACAAGGAACAAGGAATAAAGAATATCGAACAAGGAACAAGGAATAAAGAATATCGAACAAGGAACAAGGAATGTCGAATGTCGAAGTATTGTTGAATAATGAAGAAGGAAAGAAGAATATCGAACAAGGAATAAAGAATATCGAATATCGAACAAGGAACAAGGAATGTCGAATGTCGAAGTATTGTTGAATAATGAAGAAGGAAAGAAGAATATTGAACAAGGAACAAGGAATATCGAATATTGAATTTAAGATCATTTATATCCTTGTTAATTTAATTCTCCTTTGGAAAAGGGGGAAATCATGAATTCTTATATATGCTGAAAATCGGTATCAGCTGTTATCCCACTTATGGGGGTTCCGGAATCATCGCCGCTGAATTGGGTAAAATATTGGCTGAAAGGGGAAATGAAGTCCATTTCATCAGTTACGCCCCGCCCACCCGCTATGAACCCTTTCAAGAACGCGTATATTACCATGAAGTTGAAGTCCCCGATTACCCCCTTTTTGAATACAGCCCCTATTCACTCGCCCTCGCTTCAGTAATGGCGGATATTGCGGTCTATCATAAACTCGACTTAATCCATGCCCATTACGCTATCCCCCACGCCGCTTCCGCTTACCTCGCCAAACAGATCACCAAGGGCGGGTTCAAGACCATCACCACCCTGCACGGCACTGATATCACCTTAGTGGGTAATGAACCTTCGTTCCTGCCCATCACCCGCTTCTCCATCGAAATGAGCGATGGAGTGACTGCGGTTTCACGCTATTTAGCTCAGAGGACGATCAGCGAATTGAAAGTGGATAAACCGATTCAAGTCATTTATAACTTTGTAGATACGGAATTCTTCAGGCGCAGAGATGAAGCTCCCTGCCGCAGTAAATTCGCGGATAAGGACGAATTCATATTGATGCACATATCGAATTTCCGCCCGGTCAAACGGATGGAGGATTTGATTGAGATTGTTGACCGCATCCGGAAAGATTTTAAAGTGAAACTGCTGTTAATAGGCGACGGGCCCATGCGTTCGAGGTTACAGCAGATATGCCGGGAAAAGAATTTGGAAGATAATGTGGTATTTTTGGGAAAACAGACCTGCATAGTCGATTTATTATCAATAGCGGATTTGTACCTTCAAACCTCGCAAACTGAAAGTTTCGGTTTATCGGCGTTGGAAGCGATGAGCTGTTCAGTGCCGGTGATATCCAGCCGGGCGGGCGGAACGCCGGAAGTGGTGCAAGACGGAATAACCGGTTATTTGGAAGATGTCGGGGATATCGAGGCGATGGCGGATAAAGTGAAGCATTTGCTGGGCAACAATACCCTTCGAGCCGCTATGGGGAAAAAAGCCCGCGATAGAGTGGAAAATCATTTCTCCGCCGATAAAATAGTTGACCAATATGAAGCGTTTTATGCGAAGGCGCTGGAACAGCGGCTTTGATAATAGACTGAACAAAGAGCAGACACTTTGGTCTGCGCCTGCAAAAAATTATCCTGCAATATTGGGTCGGACTTAGTATCCGCCCGGAAAATAGGAGGCAAACCCTCATGCGCCTTCGGCGCGCCCCGAAGCGTGAAAATAGTACAACCCCTTCAGGGTTGTTAATGATTAGCATTCTTCTTCCGTAGGTTTCACCTACGGCTATTTATGTTTTTCCCCTTCGGGGAAGGGCGGCAGCAAGGTTCGCTCCTACATACAGGATATTTGAGTGGTGTCATGCGTCCTCGCATGACACTAATATATTGTTTTTATTATGTATGGTGTCGACTGCGGAGAGTCGACACCACACAACTGATTTTTCTCGTTCCCACGCTCCAGCGTGGGAATGCATACAAAGGTGGGTTAAGAACTACAATTTCTATTTTCAAACTTAAGGTAAGTTGATGAACCGAACTATATTCCGGCAATACGATATCCGCGGATTGGTGGATGAAGATTTGAATCAAGAGGTGGTGACCACTTTAGGGCGGGGAATCGGGACCATGTTCCGTAATTTGGGAATGAAGCGGATTTCTTTAGGATGGGACGCGCGTTTTTCATCGCCGATTTACCGTGACGCCCTCACTGAAGGATTGAATTCCACCGGCGTCAATGTGATTCATCTGGGAATGTGTACCACTCCTTCCTCCTATTTCGCCATTCACCACCTTAAGACCGACGGCGGAGTGATGATAACCGGCAGCCATAATCCACCGGAATTCAATGGATTCAAGGTGAATGTGGGAAATAAATCTATTTTCGGCGAAGAGATACAGGACTTGTACAGATTGATTGAGAAGGGGCAATTCGCCTCCGGGAAGGGCTCAGTCGAAGAATATCTCATTATAACGCATTATATCGGCTATCTTTCAGCGGCTGTCAAATTGAACCGGAAACTGCGGATAGCCTTAGACAGCGGCAACGGCACCGGCGGATTAGTCGCTCCCGAAGTGTTTCGCAGGTTAGGATGTGAAGTCACAGAGCTATTCAGCGAACCGGATGGAAATTTCCCCAATCATCATCCCGACCCTACGGTAGAAAAATTCATCGCTGATTTGAAGAGAACCGTGGTCGATAATAAACTGGATTTCGGAGTGGCTTACGATGGAGACGCCGACAGAATCGGAGTAATCGATGATAAGGGAAATATCATCTGGGGCGATATGCTGATGGTGATTTTCGCCCGCAGTATATTAAAGGATAATCCCGGCGCCGCGATCATCGGCGAAGTTAAATCTTCCCAGAAAATGTACGACGATATCGCCAAACACGGCGGACGGCCTATCATGTGGAAAACCGGCCATTCCTTGATAAAGAACAAGATGAAAGAGGAAGGCGCCCTGTTAGCCGGCGAAATGAGCGGACATATATTTTTCAACGACCGGTACTTAGGTTATGACGATGCGGTTTACGCTTCATGCCGGCTGGCGGAAATTGTGGCGGCCGGGAATAAGCCCTTGAGCGGTTTTCTTAATGACTTACCTAAAACATATTCCACCCCGGAAATCCGCTTCGACTGCACCGATGATGTGAAATTCAAAGTAATCGAAAGAGCGCAGGATTATTTCATAAAAGCGGGTTACGATGTCAACGACATTGACGGCGTACGGTTGAATTTCGGCGACGGCTGGGGACTGCTCCGCGCTTCTAACACTCAGCCGGTGTTAGTGATGCGCTTTGAAGCGGAATCGGAGAAACGCCTTGAAGAAATCGAAACGCTGGTGCGGAATAAACTGAAAGACTTTCAGGCTTGATTGAAATCGATGAAGATGGGAAACGGAGTCTGCAGGATGCGGAAAAATACTGCCGCAGTTTCGCCGGACATTATGAAAATTTCACCGTCGGTTCCCTCCTTTTCCCTAAAAGTAAGCGAACCGATTTGACCAATATTTACGCCTTCTGCCGTTTCAGCGACGATTTGGGAGATGAAGGAGAAGTCGATACAACCGAAGGCAGAATTAATGCAAGGCATGCGCTTGATGTGTGGGAAGAAGATCTAATCCGATGTTATGAAAGCAGTCCCCGCCATCCCATCTTAACCGCTTTACAGCGGACTATCCGGAAACACAATCTCCCATCACAGCTATTCTGCGATCTAATCTCCGCCTTCCGGCAGGATCAATCGGTTCTGCGGTATGAAACTTTCGATGAATTATTGGATTACTGCCGCCGCAGCGCTGATCCGGTCGGACGAATATACCTCATGTTATTCAACTTAAGAGATGAGGAATTGTTCAGGCTGTCAGATAAAATATGCACCGCCCTGCAGCTGACTAATTTCTGGCAGGATGCCGCCCGGGACCTGAATAAAGGGAGAATTTATATTCCCTCAGAGGATATGAAGAATTTCGGATTGACGGAAGCGGATCTGCATGAGTTTAAAGACAAGCCGGAATTCAAATCCTTGATAAGGTTTGAAGTTGAAAGGACCTGGAGGATGTTCGCAGAGGGTTCGGAATTAGATGGACGGCTTCCCAAAAGACTGGCTTTTGAAGTGCGGTTGTTCCGATTAGGCGGTGAATCCATACTGAATAAAATAAAAAAAATCGATTATGAGGTATTAACGAAGAGACCGGTGTTAAGTAAAGGGCAGAAGGGGATGATATTCATGAAAACTTTGTTCTCCGGAGGCGGGATTGGAATCCAAGCTTAAACCGGCCTATCGATTCTGCCAGGATTTAGCGCGGCGGAAAGCGGGGAATTTCTATTATTCCTTTCAGTTTCTGCCCGGGGACCAGCGCAGGGCTATATACGCGGTTTACGCTTTCTGCCAGCAGGGAGACCATCAGGTAGATGAATTCCCGCCTGAAGAAGCGAAAGGAAGATTGGAAAATTACCAGCAGGATTTTGAACACTGCCTGCAGGGTGATTATAAATCACCGCTGTTTCAAGCTCTGGGGGACAGCATTATCAGATTCAATCTCACCCCCGGTAATTTCCGCGATTTACTGCGGGGAATGAGCTGGGACATAGATAAATACCGTTATGATACATTCGCCCAATTGCGGGAATATTGCAGGCTCGCCGCTTCCACCGTCGGATCAATCTGCGTGGAGATTTTCAGCTATGAAAATCCTGAAGTCTTGAAATACGCCGAAAACTTAGGTATAGCCCTGCAGTTGACTAATATCCTGCGCGATATCAAAGAGGACTATAACCGGGGCAGAATATATATTCCGCTTGAAGATATGAACCGGTTTAGTTATAGCGAAGAAGATTTAGCGAACGGAGTCCGCAGCGGTAATTTTTTGGAATTGATGGAATCTCAATATCAACGGGCGGTGAAGTTTTACGATGAAGCGGAAAATTATCTCCCAGCCGCGGAAAGAAAGCGTGAAATAGCGGCGGAGATCATGAAAACAGTGTATCGCGAATTGTTGGAGAAAATTAGAATCGACGATTATCCGGTGTTCGACGGGCGGGTGAGTATTCCGGGATGGCGGAAGATGAAATTGGCGCTGAAAACTTATGTCAATATCAGATTATCAGGGAATCGAAGTGGATGATGTAGTGATAATCGGCGGCGGAGCGGCGGGGATCGCCGCAGCGGTCAAAGCGGTCTCACATGGATTAAAAGCCACCCTAATCGAAGCCCGTCACCATCTGGGAGGACGGCTTTTTTCTTTCAAAGACCGCTATACCGGATTAGAGCTTAACAACGGCGAACACCTCATCCTGGCGGGGTATGAAAAAACTCTTGACCTGTTGAAACAGATAGGCGAAGTTGATGCGGTGGAAATCCAGCCGGAAATCGAAATCCCTTTTTACCTGCCGGATAGGACGCCGGTATTATTCAAATCCTCAACATACTTCCCGATAAAAGGTTTCCCCGGAGCTTTACTAAGTTTCTCACTATTGAATTTCAATCAAAGACTAAAACTGATAAACCGCCTACGGTCTCTGACTGCGAAAGTACCGAAAAATTGCTCTACTGTCGGTGAATGGCTGAAGGGCGCTGGCAAAGAAGAGATAGATTTATTGTGGAAACCTTTAACGCTGGCGGCGATGAACTGCGATATTGATGAGGCTGATCTGGGAATATTGAGGAATGCGTTAATTGAGGGTTTCATGAAAGGCGGCGGGCTAGGATTCTTCAAAAAAACCTTCCGAGAAATATTCCACAACTCAGCCGGATTTTATTTGCAATCGAAAAAGGTGAAGGTGATTACTGGCGGCAGGATAAACGCGGTTGAATGTAGTTCAAATAAAATCGACGCGGTTTATACAGCGAATGGTGGAAAGTTCAGGGGCGATTATTATATTTTCACCATTCCGCCGGAACAATTGCTGAAAATACCATCATTTCCTATAAGCGGGAGTCTGAACGCTTTCCTGCAACGATTAGAATATTCCGCTATCGTAAATGTCTACCTGGGATTCCATAAACAGATATTACCCGATGATTTCGGCTGTCTGCCGGGTTCATATCCTCAATGGTTTTTCAGGGTCAGATATCTGAACGCTGATCCCAATTTGACGATTTACAATCTTGTGATCAGCTCAGCGGATTTGAGATTAAGCGAAAGCGGGATTATAGTGAAATGCCTGCTTGACTTGAAGAAGACAGGGGCGGATTTTGACGAAAAAGATGTCGTATATTCCCGGGTTATAGCTCATCCGCGGGCGACTGTGAAGCTCACACCTGATACAGAAAAACTGCGGCGCGCGATAATTATCGATTGCGCAAATTTATCCCTGGCGGGAGATTGGACTAACACCGGTCTGCCAGCCTCCATTGAAGGCGCAGTCCGGAGTGGATACGATGCGGTGGATGTAATCTTGAATTGAACGAAAAAGCCGGGTTTTCTCCCGGCTTTTTTATTCTTCAAATCGGATTACTTGATCGAATTGATGTATCTTAAGACATCCAGTTTCGCATCGAAAGTCAAGTTCAGCGTGCGATTTATAATTTCCAAATCCAGGTTGGAAAGCACAATTGTAATCTCTTTAACAGTCGCAGGCGGCGGCGGCGGCGGCGGAGCGGGTTTTTCATACACAATGGGTTTTTCCATCGGGATTGCGGGCGGTTCCGGAACAGACTGTTTGATCACACCTTGAAATTGACTCATCGTCAAATCGAGTCCTTCCACCAATTTTTGCTGAGTTGACATTCTCGCTTTGCGTTTACCGGTTTCAATCTGCCCGATCGTGACCGGGCTAACGCCGGATTTTGAAGCGAGTTTGTTCTGGGAAAAACCCAATTTCTTACGCCAGAATTTTAGTTTAATTCCGAAATTTTCTTCCATCGTATTGTCCTTTCGTTTGATTTTTCCTCCCAGTCGAACTAATTAATATATATTTTTAAGAATTCAACAAAGCAGTTTGAAATAATGCCGGTAAAAATAATTAGAATAAAGAACAAAGTCTTAAATAATCACACTACAGTTTCAATATTGACCCGGCTGAAACCGGAGAGAAATTCTAGGAGTTCCAGTTTCTTCTTTCGGGAGAGTGATAGACCGGCTGCGATAATTTCCAAATCGATCCCGCTCACCGGTATCACACCGTTGAAAGTATCGATACTGGGTGCGGTGGATCTCATACTTCTATTATAAGTTTCTTCCATCTCCCGGATTTTATCCCGTTCACGGCGCGCCCTATCTCGGCCGGCGATTATCCGCTGAGCGTGTTCATCACGCTTCTGTTTCCGTTCTATCTTTTTTGTTTGAGTGTCTTTTATCCGCCGGGAATCTTCAGGGTTGGCGCTCTCCCACTCACGGGCGTCATCGATCAGTTTTTTAGCGGCTGCCGGAAGTTTTCCCGAACAGTACTCCAGCGCAAGTTCTCTAATGATGTCGTAAGTCAAAGGTGAGTGGTGTTTTCTGTCAACCGGGAAACACTTGTCCTTCAAATAGACGATTATTGTGGAAGTAGAAATCTGCAATTTGCGTGCGAAATCGATGATTCTGACAGGCTTAACCGTAGATTTCATGTCTCTGATCTTGTATTATTCTAAATTTATTAATTGTCTTGTATTTCATGCTGAATCGGCCGTTTAAAATTTTATGCCGGATTTCAAAGCCAGCCGCAAATTTATGTCCTTTTCATGAAGTTAATCCGCCGCTGTGAAATTCATAATATACTTCAGAAATATATACCTAAATTGACTCACCAATAAATTTAACAACTTATTTCAAATTATGCAAGAAAAATGATTAAAATATATCACTTTTTTACAAATTATTTGGCTCTTCGTTATTTTGTGTGGGTAAGTACTAAGTTAAACCAAACAACCCACTTATCGTCATTCCGGCTTGTCCGGAATCGGTTCCGGAATACAAGAAGATTCCCGGCGCATCCGCTTTCGGCGGACTTGCGGGAATGACGGCGCGGGGTGTTTTTGAATGAAGCGGTAAGCAGCTTGCTTATTATATCAATACCCATACGATTCAGCGAAGAACAAATTATTTTCTTGTGATTTTATTTTTAGTCATTAATTCGTTACCGCCATGTTTTTATAGAGGTATTTATAAAATATATACGGTCAGCCAGCTAATATAACATGGTGATAAAATTGAATAATTCATGGCTTGGTGACAATCTTGCCTTTTAAAATGATTAGTATTGTTATTCCGGGCGCATAATATTCAACAGATTATTCATATTTTTCTCTTCCGGGAAACTCATGATGTAAAAGCACGGCGGTAAGGACTGCTATTGCTATCAACCGTCTACTGATAACCGTTCACCGTCAACCCTCCACTGTCGACTATTTCTTAGTATAGACAAATATGATTTTTGTGTAAAAAGACATTAACAAGTGCTGTAGACTCTCCGTAGTCGACAGCATCATATTGTTATTAATTAAGTTATGTGTCGAGTGCGGAGACTCGACACCACCATATATAGTTTTTTACACATTAATGAAATATAATTATTTTGTGAAATTGTTCCTCTTTTCTGAATTTTCGTCTAAAGTGTGAAAACTTGAAAAAGATATTAAAATATTGTTAATTAGAACAAGCGATTCTAAATCAGTTGTCATGAATTTGGAAACTTGTCGACTTGAAAATTAGCGAACTACATTCGGGAGTGATACTCAATGCCGGCTAACCTCCCTCCGGATTATTACGCTGCGGAGGAGCGTTATCGTCAAGCGAAGGCAACGGATGAGAAGATAAGAATACTCGAAGAGATGCTTTCGATAATGCCCAAGCACAAGGGCACGGATCATCTTCTGGCGGATTTGCGCGCCAAGATATCCCGTCTGAAGAAGGAAGAGACTAAGAAAAAACCCGGCGCCCGGTTCAATCCATATGCTGTTGAAAAGGAAGACTGCCCGCGATTAACGCTCATCGGCCCGCCCAATTCCGGTAAATCATCATTATTCAACGCCTTAACTTCAGCCTCCAGCGAAGTGCAGGATTATCCCTACACCACCGTTAAACCTCAGCCGGGAATATGCAGGTTTGATAATTACCGAATTCAAATTGTCGATCTGCCGCCGGTGATGAACGATTCCATGGAGGGATGGATGAGCGATTTGGTCAGAACTGCGGATGGAGCTGGAATAGTAGTTGACGGTTCCAATATAGAGAGTCTGGAAAGCACAGCCGATCTGTTGACTGCGGTCGACCGCGCTAATCTATACTTGAGGGGTCCGGAATGGAAAGGCGAAGCTCCTTTAGGGACGATTATTAAATCGACTTTTTTAGCTGTAAATAAAATTGACATAGCTGATGATGAGGCGGTGCGGTTTTTCCAGGCTGAATTCAGCGGCTTGATGCCGGTATGTCTGATTTCCGCCAAAGATAATGACAGTATCCGGCGTATATTCAAAACTATAGTCGATACTTTGAAAGTGATGCGGATATACACCAAGATACCCGGTAAAGATCCTGATATGTATGAACCCTATATCGTGGATAGAGGGGTGAGCGTGGGTCAACTGGCGGAAGACATCCACCGCGATTTCGCCGATAATTTCAGATTCGCCAGATTGTGGGGTAAAAACACTTTCAACGCCCGGAGAGTGGGCCGGGACCATGTGCTGGAGGATGAAGATATTATAGAAATTCATTGTTAAATTACCTTGAAAATAGGGTTTAGGGGCTGGGGTAAAGGGTTAAGAAAAAGTATTGTCATTCCCGCGAAGGCGGGAATCCAGTCAACTTGAATCTATAATTATAATCCCGGTTTCGGTGAAGCCGGGATGCCAATATATTCCGTTGATGATACAGCCCGTATCTCGCATCTCGCATCTCGCATCTATTTTTATCGGATGAGGGAACAAAATATTCCGCGCGTTCATATTTAGTTGACATTACTTCAAATGTTTTGTAAATTTGCTATTTTGCATTTCTATCACCATTAATTTCTCAATTTTATAGAGAGGAATAAAATTGGCTAAGCGGACACCTTTGTACGAGAAACATACCGCCTGCGGGGCTAAAATGGTCGAATTCGCCGGGTATTTGATGCCGATTCAATATAAAAGCATAACCGAAGAACATCTTGCGGTCCGTTCCGCCGCCGGGCTTTTCGATGTTTCACATATGGGAGAATTAATTTTCAAGGGTGAAGGAGCGGCGGAACTGTTGAATTACCTGACAGTGAATAATACTGCGAAATTGGAGATTGGGCAGGTGCAGTACAGCGCGATGTGTTATCCTAATGGCGGTATCATCGATGACTTGTTAGTGTACCGTTTCCCTGATCATTATATGATGGTGGTCAACGCAGCGAATATTGAAAAAGATTTCCGTCATATAAGTAATTATTCCCGTTCAGAAGTGGATATCACAGATAAATCCGATGACACCGCCTTGCTGGCTTTGCAGGGACCCAAATCCGGCGCAATCTTACAGCGGCTCACCAAAGCGGATTTATCTTCCGTACAATATTATTGTTTCATAGAAGATGAAGTATCGGGTATTAAAACTGTGATTTCCCGCACGGGATATACCGGCGAATACGGTTTCGAGTTATATGTGGACAATGAAAACGCGGGAAAATTGTGGGATGAGCTAATGAACGCCGGTGAAAAAGACGGTTTGAAACCTGTGGGTTTAGCCGCCCGGGATACCCTCAGACTGGAGATGAAATACGCATTGTACGGGAATGACATCAGCCAGGACACTGATCCTTTTGAAGCGGGTTTAGGCTGGATCACCAAGATGAAAAAAGGTGATTTTATCGGACGGGCCGCTTTGGAGGAAGTTCGCAAGAAAGGTATTAGCCGAAAGTTAATTGGTTTTAAATTAGCCGGAAAAGTATTCCCCAGGCCGCACTATCCTGTCTACATCGGTGGAATCAAGGTGTCAGAAGTCACTTCCGGCACCTTCTCGCCTTCATTGAAAAAGGGGATCGGACTGGCTTACCTGCCCGCAGACAAATGTGAGATCGGAACATCTATAGAAGTTGAAATACGGGGCATAAAACAACCCGGCCTTGTAGTTGAAACACCATTTTATAAAAGCGGAAATTAAATCCGGAGCGAGCTATTCACAAATATTGACGAGACGCTATGGAAGTTGATCTGTTATTCACACATATTCCCATCACCGAGGAACGGCTTAAAGACCATACGGTTATAGTGATCGATGTCTTAAGAGCTTCGACCACAATTTCAATCGCATTGAAGAATGGGGCGCGGGAGGTGATTCCCACGGTCGATGTGCCCTCCGCTATCCAGCTGGCGGAAAATCTTTCGCGGGACAATTTATTATTATGCGGAGAACGCGAAGGCAGGATAATTGAGGGTTTCGATTTGGGCAATTCCCCGATTGAGTACACCGCTGATACTGTCAACGGCAAATCCCTGATATTTTGCAGCACCAATGGTTCCATCACAATATCGAAAACCGCTTCCGCTAAGGGCACGGTAGTGGCGGGATTCATCAACGCCGCCGCCTGTATCGATTATATCATCGGCCAGAATGATAAATTTCTCTTCATCTGCGCCGGCAACAAACAGCAGTTCTGTCTGGAAGATGTCGTCTGCGGAGGATTGATGATTGATATTCTGATGAAGAAACTGGAAAAAGACTGCAGAATGACCGATGGCACGGAAGCCGCCCATTATCTCTTCAAAAAATATGAGAACGGCTATTTGAACCTCCTGCGCCAATGCAATCATGGAAAATATCTTCAGAGTCTGGGTATGGGCGATGATCTGGAGATATGCTCCGCCCTTGACAACATCGGCAATGTGCCGGTTTATCGGCAGGGTAAAATCACGCTGAATTCCGCGGAAGTGATATCGAGCTGAATATCTGACCGTCTCCGCTTATGAGGTATTCTCATGGCGAAATCCAATATTCCAAATACTGACAGAGCGGGCCGCCTCCTGGGAATCATACTGCTATGCTCCGCCCTACTCACCGCTATAGCGGTCATAGGATTCAATCCCTTCGATTGGCCCGCCGGCGGTCATCCGGAAGAGATTACCAATCCGCTTAAGCATTTAGGAGCGGTCCTTGCCCTCATCTTAGTGAATTTCACTTTCGGCAGATGGGGAAGTCTGTCTTTTGTTCTCATTATCCTGGTGTGGAGCGTGTACGCCTTCAAGGGGGAGCGCAGACCCTGGAATCTCACATTGAAATTCCTCGGCTGGGGATTGATGACCGGATGGCTGATCCATTTCCTGTCCAAATTCTACGGACATCCTTTACCGGATTACATGTGGGGTGCGGTTTCGGGAGGAATATCTAAATTATTCATAAGGTTCACCGGATTCACCGGAGCTTGGATTTTCACTACGGTGACTCTGTTAGCGCTCATTGAGTACACTTTAGGTTTCCGCTTCCTGCAGTTTGCGGATAATGTGATTAGAGATTTTTTGAAATCCTTCCCGGCGGTGAGACTATCAGGCATATTTAAAAGGAAACATGCGGGCGCGGGGCGAAGATCCGATTTTAAGAGACAAAAAAGAGCGGATGTTATTGAGAACGGAGGCGGAGAGACTGAGAACAAAGAAAGTTCTTTAAAAATCAGCCCGAACCGGAGAAAGATGGTTCAGGACCGGGCGGAATCACCGCTTGATGAAGCAGAAGAATTGGAAGAATACAGACTGCCGTCCATAGAATTTTTGACCGCGCCGGAGGAAGATATTGAAGTTCCGGAAGCCGAATTGCGCGCCTCCGCTAAAGCTTTAGAGGAGCGGCTGGCGGAATTCGGAGTGGAAGCGAGAGTAGTAGAAATAAATCCCGGCCCGGTGATCACAAGATTCGATTTACAGCCGGCGCCCGGGGTGAAAATCAACCGCATAGTATCGCTACAAGATGATTTAGCGCTTTCTATGCGCGCCCGTAGTATGAGGATATTGGCGCCGATTCCGGGTGAAGCGGCTGTGGGCGTTGAAGTTCCTAACCGCAGAATTAATATCGTCCGCCTGAGGACTCAAATCGAATCGGAAGCTTACCGGAAATCCAAATCGGTACTAACCGTCGCCTTGGGTGTGGACACTAACGGTAATCCGTATATCGCCAATTTGCAGGAGATGCCGCATCTTTTGGTCGCCGGCACTACAGGTTCCGGTAAAAGCGTGTGCTTGAATTCTATACTCATGTCGATCCTCTATAAGGCGAAACCCGAGGAGGTCAGACTGGCGCTGGTCGACCCTAAAAAGCTGGAATTATCGTTATATATCCCCCTGCTTGAACATCACCTGATCACTTCGCCTAACACCAATGAATCGGTGGTGACCAAGCCGGAGAACGCTTTGAAATTAATGAAATCGCTGGAATTTGAGATGGAACGGCGGTATGAGCAGTTATCGGTCGGCGGATACCGCAGTTTAGAAGAGTACAACAGACCGCGGCAGATAAAAGAACCGTTCATCGTGGTAGTGATCGATGAGTTAGCGGATTTGATGATAACCGCCGGGGGATCGGTCGAAGCTCCGATAGCGAGACTGGCTCAGATGGGCAGGGCTGTGGGTATTCATCTTATAGTCGCCACTCAGCGCCCTTCAGTGGATGTGTTGACCGGCGTGATAAAAGCGAATTTCCCCTGCCGGATCGCATTTCAGGTTCCCACTAAAGTCGATTCGCGCACAATACTCGACGCTAACGGCGCGGAAACTTTGTTAGGCAAAGGCGATATGCTGTTCATCCCGCCCGGCTCCGGCAAGCCCATCCGCATTCATGGTTCTTTCGTAGACTCAAAGGAAGTATCGGCGGTGGTTGAACATATCAGCCGCCAGCCCGCCCCCGTCGATAAAAAGGAACTGCCGGATCCCAACATAGCGGAAGAAACCGCCACTACGGAATTAGATGAAAACAGCCGCGATGAATTGTTCGAGGAAGCCGCAAGGTTAATAGCGGTGCATCAGCAGGGTTCCGTGTCATTACTGCAAAGGCGTCTGAAAGTGGGATACGCCCGGGCGGCGAGAATGATCGACCAGTTGGAGATGGCGGGAATCGTCGGTCCCTTCGACGGCTCCAAAGCCAGGAAGGTGTTAGTCGATGAAAATTATATACCATGATATCTTGGGTCAGGGGTCAGGGGTAAAGGGTCAAGCGGTTTACCGCCTTTATTGACTTGCAAACTTGCAAACTTTTTAAAATAAAAACTTATGTAACAGTTTAGTTCTTTGAAGATGGCGGGGTCAGGGACGACCCCGCCTACCTTAGTCTCGTAGTCCGGGTCGTCCCTGACCCGGACATGCATATTCCCAAACTTCACAAAGCTAAAGTGTTACAAACTTACGCGCTTCAGGATGTATATTAAATGAAGAAGAAACTCGCGCTGGGAATATCTCTCTCTCTGCTTTTCATATATCTGTCTTTTTTCAAATTAGATTTCAAATCTCTGTTTGCGGGTGATATCGCCGGCGGATTTTTCGGGAATCCCCGGCTGGATGTTAAAGGCATCATCGAAGCGTTGAAGATTGCGCAGTACATTTACATGATAGCGATTGTACTGCTGATATATTTAGGCTGGTGGATAAGAGCCTGGCGCTGGCAGATTTTCATTTCACCGGTGGCGAAAGTGAAAGCAAGACCGGCTTTTTCGGCTTTGATGATCGGATATCTCGGAAACACAGTGCTTCCGCTGCGCATCGGCGAATTCATGCGGGCGTTCGTCGTTTCAAAGCATACCAAAGCGCCCATGTCCACCGCTTTAGCCACCGTTGTCATCGAACGGGTGCTGGATGTGATGATGTTACTGTTAGCGCTGGGATTCAGTATCATCTTTTTCCCCAATATTCCCGATTGGCTGCGCACCGGCGGTTATTCCACTTTCATCATGTTCGGACTACTTACTGTTTTTCTTCTGCTGTTATTCTTTCAGCGCCAGCGGGCGATGAAGTTAGCGGAGTTTTTTCTCGGAATCCTGCCGCAAAAGATAAAGAATAAAACATTGGAGATGATCGGTTCCTTCGCTGAAGGTTTGGAAATTTTCCGCCGTTCCGAACATTATCTGCTCGTTTTAATCTGGACGGTTGTAATGTGGGGATTGTACATTTTCATCATTAGAGTATCTTTCAATCTGTTGAATTTGCTCGACCCCGCGCATCCTGAAATATATAACGCTCCGTTGACCGCTTGTCTGGTGATGCTGACCATCACCTCGCTGGGAATCGCCATCCCTTCAGCCCCGGGCGCTGTCGGCACTTATCACGGAATCACTTTACTGGGTATGTCATTATTCAATATTCCGGGCGATATCGCCATGAGCTATGCCCTGCTCATGCATGTCAGCAATTTCATCCCTATGATAATAATCGGGGGTTACTGCATGATGCGCGAAGGTATCAAGCTCACGGATATGTCGAAGATGGCTCAGAAGGCGGAAGATCCTATCCCCTAACCCGGACGAGCCGGAACTAAAGAGGTTCAAGACTCAAGACTCAAGACTCAAGGCTCATGACTTTAGACTTTGGACTTTAGTAAAAGCAAAGTGTACAAAATCCGAAGCTCGAAATTCGAAATCCGAAACTGACAGTTTTTGATTCGCAGCTCGAAACTCGCAGCTCGAAACTTTTAAAAAATATCTTGATACACGATTTTCTGCCAGAAAAAGCAAGAAAATCAGAATTAAGGTACTACGCCTCGTCCGGGACTATCGCCCGGAAGAGGAGGCTGCGCAGAAATTCAAAATTCAAAATTCAAAATTCAAAATTTTTTGGATAATTATCGACAATTTTTTGTCGATGTCGCAGCGGTAAGCGCCTAATATCTATTGAAAGACTCAAAAAAATATTACAAAAGACTAACTAATATTGTTAATGATAGATATTCACGCCCATCTCCTGCCGGATATCGATGATGGTCCCCAGACTTTAGAGCAGTCTCTTCGGATGCTGAAGATGGCTGAAGATGATGGAATCACCGCAATGGCGGCGACTCCGCATGTTTTCGGCTTGCTTGATGAAGAACAGAACGAGTTGATTCAGCACAAATTCAGAATGTTAAAGCAGTCCGCCAGCGAATCCGGTATCAATATCGATCTGCATCTGGCTTCGGAAGTGTTCATTCAGCCGGATTATAAAAACTTGCTGGAATTTTCCTGCGGGACGATAAACGGGATGGGAAGGTTCACTCTACTGGAATTTTCCATGACCGGCTTGCCTTTCGGTTATGAATCCATGATCAGCCGTATGGTGGAGAATAATTTGACGCCGATAATCGCCCATCCCGAACGGAATAATATGATATTGCGGGATTTACGCCATGCCCAGAATATTGTGGACTGCGGAGCATGGCTTCAGATCAATTCCGGCAGTTTGTTAGGGGATTTCGGCCGTAAAGTGCGTAAAGCGGCTTTCAAACTGCTGGCGATGGACTTAGTCAGAATCGTGGCAAGCGATGCTCATGACAACGAAAGCCGCCCGCCTCTACTAAGTAAAGCCAGACAGTTAGTGACGAAATATTTTGATGAATATCTGGCGAATTTGTTATTTTATGAGCATCCGGATTATGTGCTGACCGCCCAGCCGGTTAAAACTGCGAATTTGAAGTAATCCGGCAACGCATCTTTACTCTGAAAATAGATTCGAGTTGCAAGTTACAAGTAGCAAGTGGCAAGTAAAACTGTGGAGTCGGGATTGTCTCAATCCCGACATTATTATTGTGGTGTCGACTCTCCGTCCGCCGTACGGCTGATGTGACCTGCCAGCGCGTGCATCTTACATCTTGAGTCCTGCGACCTGCGCTCAAATAATTCATAATTATCTTCCAACTACCATTGTGAGGGAGTTAAATTGGAAAGCAAAGAACAGCAAGTAAATCTCTCGGAATATCTGCGGATACTATTTCGAGGACGATGGATAATATTCATCTCCTTCATCGTGATAGTGGGATCCACCGCCTATTTCACCTATAAGATGAGGCCGGTGTATCAGGCGAACACCTCTATCATGATAGAAGAGACCGGGATGGAATCGAGTTTATTCAGCATGAATCCATTCATCAATATAAAGAACAACCTCACAAACCAGATGGAAGTTCTTAGAAGCCGGACCCTCGCTGAACAAGTCATCCGCTCATTACAGAATTCGCCTTATAACACCGAGCTGGAATTACTTCAGCAGAATCAGACATTCGATGAAAAGGTCGATGCGCTTCGGAAGAGCATGGCGGTATCACTCATCAAAGACACCGATATTGTGCAGATGACTATTATAGCCCATTCTTCCTTTGAAGCGGCTTTTTTAGCGAATGCTATCGCTAACGAATATTATCTCCAGCAATTGGAATATTCCAAAGGTGAAGTCAGCGAAGTGAGGGCGTTTTTAGAAGAACAACTGCATACGGTGCGTGAGAAACTCACCCGCAGTGAAGAATTATTGAAACGGTATAAAGAAGAGCAGAAGATCGCCTCGCTGGATGTTGAAACTCAGAAGATGGTGGAGCAGGCGGTACAATTTGAAACTCTGTATAATGAAGCGGAGACGGATCTGCAGGCGAACCTGAGAAGACTGGATGTTCTGAAGAGGAAGATGGCTGATACCAAAAGCACACTAGTGGATGATATTTCTAATATAACTTCGCCTTTAATCCTCGAACTCCAGAATCAGATAGCCGAGAAGCAGAGCCGGATCGCCAATCTGTTAGCCAAGGGTTATCCCGGCACCGATGAGACCGTGCAGAGTATTGAGCGGGAGATCGAATTCTTGAAATCCAAATTGATGGAGGAGACGAAAAAGATCGCTTCCTCCGGCATCGTCTCCACCGATCCCATCAAGACCACACAGCAGTTATTCGATGATATTTTAAGAGTTGACATTGAAATAAAATCACTAACCTCGCGGACGGAATCTTTACGGGAGATTCTGCAATCCTTTGATCTCCGGCTGGATTTACTGCCGGAAAAATCGCTGACATTGGCCAGATTGTTGCGTGACGCTGAATTGAATGAAAAAATATACCTTATGCTGAATGAGAAATATGAGGAATCCCGCATCGCCGAAGCCGGGAAGACCGCCAATGTCAGGATAATCGATAAAGCCAAACCGCCGGCAAAACCCATTAAACCCAATAGGCGGCTGAATATTATTTTAGGCATATTCATGGGATTAGGATTGGGAGTCGGTATCTCCTTCTTCATAGAATTTCTGGATGATTCTCTTAAGACAGTGGAAGATGTGGAGAAGATGGGACTGTCTGTGCTGGGCACTATCCCTACGATAAATCTTGAAGAGATGGCGCGGCGCATGCAGCGTGAAGGGAAGACTATGAAGGATATCGATAAGCTCCGTTTCGATGCGCGTCTGATTACGCGGTTCTCACCCAAATCGCCGATTTCGGAAGCTTACCGCTCGCTCCGCACCAATATCCAATTCGCTCGTCTGGATAAACCGGTGCGTGTTATATTGATCACCAGTTCCGCCACCAAAGAGGGAAAATCCACCACCACCGCTAACTTAGCGATTACTTTAGCGCAGTCCGGTTCCCGCACTTTGATGATAGACGGCGACTTGCGGCGTCCCACTCTGCATAATTATTTCCAGTTAGACCGTAAAATGGGGCTGACAAATTTAATCACCGGTGAAATCAGTTTTGAACAGACGGTCAAACCCACCGATATTCCTAATTTATTCCTTATTACCTGCGGCGATATTCCTCCAAATCCAGCGGAATTAGTGGCGGCGGATCAAATGAATAAAGTTTTAGACCGCGCCCGCAGTGAATTCGATTTCATTTTAGTTGACAGTCCGCCTTTAATCGCGGTCACCGACGCTGTGATTATGTCCACCAGGGTGGACGGATTACTGTTGGTTGTGTCATCGGGATTTGTCAACAGGCGTGAAGTCGCCCGCGCTATATCAATCCTTGACAATGTCAAAGCCAAAGTGCTGGGTGTGCTGATCAACGGACTGGATATCAAGAGGATATACGGTTCATACTATTATTACTATCATTACTATCAGTATTATTATTACTACAGTTCCTCCCGTTCAAAGAGCAAGAAAGGCGGAAAGAAAACTTCGGACAACAGCAAGAAGATTAAAGCGTGAAAAAGTTGACCATTCAGGCTCCTGCGAAGATTAATATAGGTTTGGAGGCAGGCGGATTAAGACCTGATGGTTATCACGAAATCTGCACATTCATGCAGACAGCGGCTTGTTTCGATGAAATACATATTTCGATAGCTGATAAGTTCAGCTTTAGTCATGATCGGGCGGATCTGCCTTCCGATGAAAACAACATTTGTGTAAAGGCTTACCGGAAATTGACCGGACTCATCGGCCAAGAACTGCCGGTATCAATGGAATTAATCAAACGGATACCAATAGGAGCGGGAATGGGGGGAGGTTCCAGTGATGCGGCGGCGGCGCTCAAAGGTATCAATGAACTTTATCATCTGAATTTTAATGACGAAGAATTAGCTTCCATAGGCGTGGAATTGGGAGCGGATGTTCCTTTCTTCATTATATCTAAGGGCTCGGCTTTATGTGAGGGTATCGGTGAGAAGGTGACAGCGATGGAGTCGTTATTTGCAGGATGGGTGGTGATAGTGTTCACGGGTTTATTGATTTCGACAGAATGGGCTTATAGAAAGTTAGATGAGAATTTGACATTTAGATTGAAAAATATTAATTTAAAGGATTATTTACTTAAGTGTTTTCCGGCATTAAAGGGGCTAAACGAATTGAAGAACGACTTCGACGAAGTTGTATTTCAGTACTATCGTGATTTGGAGAAGATTAAGGTCCAGTTGGTGCGACTGGGCGCCTCTTACTCCAGCCTCACCGGGAGCGGTTCAGCGGTGTATGGGTTGTTTGCGAGTGAGGAAAAGGCGCTTGAAGCGCTTGTTCATTTAAAAGAATATCCCTTCAAGATTGCCGTTCGCACTCCGGCGCCCCCTGTACCGTTTGTAGCTTCAGATTAACTAACTTAGGAGGTAGAGGTGGATATTACAGAGGTGAACATCAATCTGCGGAACGAGGACAAATTGAAAGCGTTTGTTAACATCACTTTTGACGATGTCTTTGTCGTGCGCGGGTTGAAAGTTATCCAGGGAAAAACGGGGCTCTTCGTTTGCATGCCGTCAAGGAAATTAGGCGACGGCTCCTATAAGGATATCGCGCATCCGATAAGCAACGA
>JADHWD010000025.1 GCA_016783645.1 bacterium | reverse complement strand
AATCGTTTGTTTTTATATCACTTGATTTCAATAATCCCCCCTGCCCCCCTTTAGTAAAGGGGGGAGTTGGTTTCCCCCTTTTTTAAAGGGGGACTAAGGGGGATTACACACAATTACCCATACAAAACAGCGAAGTGCCGTTTTTATGAATAAAACTTCATGCGCCGGCGGCGCACCACCAAGCATGAAAATAGTTCGACCCCTTCAGGGTCGTCAGGATTAATGTTCTACTTCCGTAGGTTTCACCTACGGCTATTCATGTTTTTCCCCTTCGGGGAAGGGCGGCCGTAAGGGCCGCTTCTACATCACAGGATATTTGAGTGGCGTCATGCGTCCAAGCATGACACTAAGGTATTGTATTTATTATGTATGGTGTCGACTGCGGGGAGTCGACACCACATTAAACTAAACCCTAGCCAAAGATATTTGAAATTTGATATGTGATATTTGATATGTGATTTTAGGCTCTGGGCTTTAGGCTCAAGGCTCAAGACTCAAGACCCAAGGAAAATAGAATTATACATCTTCATGAATTACAAATATTTACAGATATGTAAGAGATGGACTCTTACAACGGATGTGTAAGTATCTAAACCCTAACCCCTAACCCCTATTTTCAAGGTAAGCTATTGCATAAAATCGAGCAGTTTGAAAAACCTGACGCCTTTCCTGAAAAAATTGAGGATACCCGCGCCGGTATATAATATCAAAAATAATAAACGCGATGAAATGGAAAAGGAATCCAGCCGGATAACCGGGATGAATATTTCTATAACGAATAGTAAAGTCAAGAGGTTCATCGCCGGATGAACGAACATGGTCAACATGTAATCTATCCTGCCCCGGCTTTCAGTCACTGAAAAAGCGCCCTCCACCGCTTCATGAAATGATCCCTTATTATAAACCTCCGGCGTTTTATCAAGCCTTTCAAGCAATGTTTCCACCCCGCAGAAACGGGGATAGATATTCCAAGCCGCAAAGAATGCTCCCAGAAATAGTGGAATATGTGAGCCTGTCAGTCTGAAAGCGCCGTATCCCCAGAAGAAATACATCGCGGTCTTGGGAAGATGATCGAACAATTTATCGATATATTCGCCGGATAATTTCCCCGCTTCACCTCTCAATCTCGCCACTTCACCGTCGACCGCGTCCAGTAAAAAATTCATCTGCAGCAATATCATTCCAGATAAACATATTGAAGCTGATTTTGAAGAGAGCAATATTGCGCCCGCTAAGCCGAATGCTAATTTCAACCAGCATACTCCGTTGGCGCTGAATCCTATCTTATGAAAAAGTGGTGCAATTCGCTTGGCTAAAGGCCGGATAATCAGAAGCCGATAGAGCGAGTTGTCGAATATGGGGGGAGCTTTATTAGGAGTGTGATGATTGTTCTGTTCTGCGAATTTGTTTTTCAATGATAGTTACTAAAAAATGACCGGGAATACGATTCAGGAAGTTAAATGGTAAAGAGAATATAAAGAATAATCTGAAAAAAAGCCACTTGAGTAAGCCGCCGGGCAGGTAATAATGCAGAAATTCAAATTGACTTATGAATCCCCGGGAATATTCTTTTATAAGCTTGGAATGAGGAATATGTATTAATATATCGCTTAAACTTTTAACCGCATCTTTAAAACCATAGCGCCAGCAGTTATGTCTTTGCGCAAAGCTCATCGCTTTAGCGTGAACTAACGACTTAATGTCATTGGTCAATATAATAATCCGTCCGGTTTCGCGCGTGATCCGCACTACTTCGGAAACCGCTTTACTCCGATATTCAGGTCCAAAATGATCGACTACGCCGGAGTTAAAACAAGCATCGAAGATGTCGTCTTTGAAGGGAATATGAAAGATTGAACTATTGACGGCGAATATTTCAAGTGAATTATCAACCGCCCGTTCCCTCGCTTGATTAACCGCAGTGAAGGAAGTATCCAGTAAAACTGTCCTTATGCCATTTTCGGCGAGCCGTAAAGATACATCGCCGCTGCCGCAGCCGGCTTCTAACACGAGCCTCCCTCCCGCTCTATCGACTTCTTTTTTTATAATTCGATAAAGAAGTTCGCCGCCGCCCGCCCGTTTTAAAAAACGGGTCAATTTTATTATAAATGAATTCCTGCGCTTATTTAATACGCTCGCTTCGCTTTTCCAGTGGCTGTCCCAATTATCCCGCGTCGCTTTAATCAGAGCCGTCTCATTTATATAATCATCGCGCTTAGCGCTCATCGGAATAACTCAACCGCCTGTTGATAATCTTCCTGCGTGTCGATCTCCATCCATTTTAATCCTGTCGCATCCAATAACTCCGCCTGATATTTTCCGGCGCGGAGCAAATCCATCACCGCATCTTCCAAAAAGCGCTGTAAATCATTATCTTCGATATACTTATCTATCAACCTCATAAGTTCATGAACAGCTTCAGCCGAAAATTTCATGAAAGGTATCGATTCGCCGCAAGTTTCCTGCAATGAAATCCTTTTCCCAATAGCCGTCACCCTATCTTCTGTCAGTTGAATCTTCATAGATTCCGAATCCATCGACTTAGTGTCGACCGGCAAGATGATTTCACCTCTGTTTTCAATCAAAAGTTCAAACATACGGTTTTCTAAAACTAAATCACCATGACACATGATCATGTCATCTTGAATGTATTCCCCCGCCAGGCGGAAAGACATCATATTATCGGTTTTTGAAAAATGAGGATTAGTTACTAAAGTGACTTTTAGCGGCGCTAAAGTGTCTTTCATCATCTCTGATTTAAAACCTATAATGACAAAAACATCCTGCACCCCAAATCGGCGGAACTGCTTCACTAATCTTACTATTATAGGCTCGCCCCGGATTTTCAGCAGGGATTTAGGAGTAGTGATTTGCATCCGCTTACCTTCGCCAGCCGCCAATATCACCGCCTGCATTATAATTTCTCGCAGATGAAAATGGACATGGTCGATTCAGGCTGTTCACCTTCCCAAAGTTCTTCTAACTTCCGGACTCTTTGTTGTAATAAATCATCTCTTTCATTCTTGTAATAGTTCAAATTCAACGGTCTGACTATATGTTCAAGATGAATAACTTTTAAACTGGAGTTTTTAAAATGCTCTATCCACTGCTCATCAGTAGGATGGTATTCCAATCCGTCCATGACGGAAGACCGGTTCTTCTGCATTTCGTGAGCGAGTTTCTCTCGCTCGTCTTTGACCGGCGCTCCCCAATCTTCCACTGAAATATATCTGCCGCCTGTTTTTAACAAACCGGCGATATCAAGTATCACTTTAGGAATAATATCTTTGGGAAAATGATGAATCGAATTCATCTCCAATATCAAATCGAAAGCCGCGGCTTTGAAGGGCGGATAAGCGGCGTCGGCGGAGATATAACTTATATTATCCCTCAGTCTGTTTTTGGTTGCTTTTAAAAAATTAACGGATAAATCCAAGCCGAAGTAATTGATATTATCACATTTATCCAATATTTTCTCAGCCGTAATCCCCGAACCTACACCTATCTCTAACAGGCGGTTTTTAGGTTTAAGTTCTATTAATTGGATAACCCGCTCATCGACACCGCTGAATTCCCTGCCTTTGGCGTACTCTTCAGCCTGCTCATCCCAATGTTCCCGCATGTTAGTCAAATTATATTGTTTCATGTCCCACTGAAAAATATGTCCCGCCGCCTCGATTTAATAAGGCATTATATCTTTCTTTCGTTTTAATCTGATTATCCGCTTCCATCCCCATCTCACTGCGGATATCCCAGATGAAATATTCCAACAACTTCTTAGTTAGATAGCAATTTCTTTTATCGAAACGGCCTGCACTATAAATCGATTCGCCGTCGAATATACATCCGCCTCCGCATATACCGATAGCGTAACAATCTTGGCATTCATCACTCAGCAAGGGAATTCTGTCTTTCCATACTACATTCCGACTCTTGATACCGCATTCATTCACGCACGATGTCGTCATACCGCCGGGAAATACCACAATCTTTCCTCCTTGAGCCGAACAATCCCTAAATCGGAATTGCCGGTTAATCAAAGGCGCAAGTCTGCGGTTGATCTGGTCGATGAACAAATCCTTAGATTTGGCGGATGAGAATATATTGATCAGAGCCTCAGTGTATTCTTCGATACGATTCCAAATATTATTTCCATTTTTATGCGGCAGGTTCAATCCTAAACTGGCGGGATGATATTCAGAATAGAAAAATTCCACTAAATCGGGCAGGCGCTCGATGTTATGATCTCCGACAACGGCGGAAATTCCGAAATCGAATCCCATTGAACGGGCTAAGCGCATCGCCGCCGATACTTTTTGGTATGAACTGTCAGCGCCAATGCGGACGGAATCATGACTTGATAAATCGCCGTCCAATGAAAACAGAACTCCGACATTGCGCTCCCGATATATTTCAAGCCTTTTTGCTGTTGTTAAAGCGCCGTTAGTGAAGATAATCTTTTTACCGGAGGCGTTTTTTATGATATAGTCGACCGCTTCGGGGTACAGCTCCGGTTCTCCCCCGGTTATCAGAATCAACCCGGTTTCGCCGATATTAGAGTTGAACCATTCACACCATTCTTCGACCTCCCCTGCACTCATCTCCGCCCTTTTCAATTTAGGAGCATTCGCTGCGAAGGAACAGTAACTGCATTTCAAGTTGCATTTAGCCGTCACCACCATCTGTATCACTTTAAGCTTTTGCGGCGGCGCTTTCAATTCAATGTATCTATGTTCTTCCTGCGGGATAGGCGAATCCGCCTTGAAATATTCCCGGCTCAATCCATAAACGCCGTAACGACAGATTTCATCGCCGCATCTGAAATAATGGTATTTTTCTTGCATTATAATCTAGTGTTGTGTCAATAAGATAATGATGAGTAGAATGACCTTTTTAGTTCCTGCCGTTTTTCAAGCCTCTGCAAGAGGTGTAAAGCGGCAGGCATAAGCCCGGCAGGTTACGGGCTTTGACCTTGAAACCTGCCGGGAACATGAAACTATGGTCACATAATACAGCGCAATTGCCTTCACATGATACTATTTATACTAAACGACATAATTAGTTGTTCGGAACTATATTTTAAAAATAATAATCCCCCTTAGTCCCACTTTAAAAAGGGGGAAACCTAACTCCCCCTTTTGCTAAAGGGGGGAAGGGGGGATTTTTAGATGATTAAAATTGATACCGCTTATTATAAATAACTGCCCGCAATGAAGGGCTGATTTTCCTCCTTTAAACTGACATTGCCAAATAAAACCGCTCTGTCCGCGTCCTGGGGAACAAAGACAGGCTCGGAATGAATCCCGGTTTTATCGAATAAATCCCAAATAAGATGATTCAGGAAGGCTCTTTCAAATTTGCATCTTTCAGGATCGACGCCATCCCATCGCCCGCTGGCGCGGTAAGCGTCGTACCGGCAGGCTCCGCCGCATACTGTCATCGCCGGACATTCTCTGCAATCCGGCATCTCCGGTGATGATAACTTCACCCAGGTTTCATATTCGACACTGTCATAGCCGGGAAAATCTTCGATAGGATAGAAATGTTCTCCTGTAGGATAGCAGGAATCGCAGAATCCCATCAATCCCCCCGGGGCTAATACTAACCTTTCTCCCGGCGAAGAACAATCTTTCAATAACGGCTTTCGGAACGCAAAAGGTTTCAGCCGCCGGAACGGCTGTTCTGCGTACACGCCGTACTCTTTTGTTAAATTGAAAGCTTCGATGAATGCGGGGAAAGCGTCATCTATGCTCGTTTGAAAGGGATTTCTTTCATTATTTATAGGATGTAAAAATGCGTTCAATCCGATATCATTAGGCTTGAATCGTTCCAGCAAGTATTCAACATTATCTTTGAAATTCCTCACATTATGAGTTCCCATAGTGACTGATAATCCCGCCCGGCAGTTTAAATTCTTGAGTTTTATAAAAGCCTTTTCCGCAATGTCACATGAACTTCCCTTTCTTCCCATTTTCCTAACTGCATCATTAACTTGAGGACTGCCGTCTAGTGATACGATGACGAAGATATTGTTTTTCGCCATAATTTCAACGATATCATCGGTAAGACCCATGCCGGAAGTGGTAAAGGAAACCCTCACTTCCTGGCTGAAGATTTTTTTTCGCGATGTTGTCAGTTTGAGTAATTGCTCAGTGATGTGGAAAGCCTTCAGCGGTTCACCGCCGTACAGCAGAATATCGACAGGTTTTGATAAATCATCGCATAATTCGGCGCATCTCATCATTCCCCGGATGAAATCCTGTCCGGTCATATCAATCCCTTTGCCATCACCGGGATTTTGATGGCAGTATGCGCATCGGAGACCGCATTTGGTGGTGGGCAGCAGGCAGATGAAACGGAATCTGCCTTTACGGGCGGATTCAATCAGTTTCCGATGTTCTGTGGAATCGGTTGAATTACCGGATTCATGAATGAATTTTTCGGAAATCAGACGCTGAATCCATCTCTGTTTCCACCCATCATCAATATCACTATCAGGATTATCACCGCAATCTTGTCTTATATAAAAAAGCCCCATATTCAAGGGCCTATATAAGGCTGTCCATCCGTCCCGCTGAGAAACCCAAATGTTATCCGACCATTTCAATGGCGGTTTTATCAGCGGCGGGATGAAATTAAAATATTCCCGCTGTATTTCAAGCGAAGCGTAATCCGGCGGATTTAACCTGAAAAAATCATGGTGCATAGATAATCCTCGTGCACGAGTCCCTTACTTGTCTTCCACTTCGCCTTGATCACCGGTTTATCATCCCGGTGGATGAAGCAGTATTCATCGGGCTTATCATGATTATGATAAATCCGCCTCGAAGCGCATCCGCCATGACAGATGTTTTTAAAATCGCAGTCCGAACATTCTTTGTTCAAAGGCAGTTCCAGTTTCTTCCCAAGATTATAGAGCAAATCCGCATCACCATTGATGACCTGTGAAAGATAAATATCACTATGGTTCAAATACACGCAGGGTACGATTTTACCATCGGGATGCACTCTGAAACTATTCTTCCCGCAGGGATTTCCGTTTTTCGCATTCGGATTACCAATAGCCGCATTCACGATAGGCTCACTGCAGGCGATAAAATATCCCGCTTCCGCCATATCGCTGACCGCCCGCCAAAATTCATGATAATCGGGTTTATACTTATCCGTACGCACCGGTTTATACACATTCACCCGTAGATTCAATCCCCATTCCGCCGCCAGCCGCACCATATCGCCCATATAGGCGTGATTATTTTTCATCAGACATGTCACTATGCTGGCTTCCACTCCAAGTTCAATGCACCGGACGGCGTTGTCTTTGACCATATCGAAAGAACCTTCACCCCGCCAGGAATCATTCAACTCTTTTACCGGATAATCGAGGGAGAAATCCACATCGTGAAAAAGCAGAAGTTCTTCATCGGATAGAGAATCGATGGTGAAACCGTTGGTGGTAACCGCTTGAGTAATATTCCGCGCTTTCACCTCGAATATCAATTTACGGAAATCGGGATATAGGATACTCTCCCCTGTTCCATAATTAACACTCTTAACAAGGATTTTATCAAATAAAGCGGTAACCTGCGAATAATCCATATCATGGCAGCCATTTTCCGGGCGGGAATAGCAGTGAGGACAATTAGAATTGCAGCGGTCGGTCAAGCCTAAGCCGATAGTGAAGCCGTCGGAACAAGCAGTATTTAAAATCATGTTAAAAGCGTCTCCAGCGCTTTGAATGCCCGGCGGGCATGGGATTCGGGATTATCGAAAATGTCAAATAAATCGATGGTGAAATATCCGTCATAACCGATACTTCTAAATATGGAAAATATCTTTAAAAAATCCAAATCTCCTTCTCCCGGAATCAGATGTTCATGAATACTTCTCTTCATATCTTCGATATGTGTATGGACAAATATACCGCTCCATTTACAGATATCATCAAAAATATCATTTTCAGTAAGATAAGAATGTCCGATGTCCAGATTGATTTTCAGGCGGGGATTCTTAACTCGATCGATTAAACTTTCCATGTCTTCACTATTATGGATCACCGTTCCCGGTTCCGGTTCTACCGCAAAGTCAATCCCCAGTTTTTCAGCTTCAACACACATTTCCGATGTGAATTCGCACATCTCTTCGAATTTAACGGTTTCATGACCTAAAAACGAACCGGAAATGAACACTTTGACCCCCAAATCAGAAGCTGACTTCATCCCATATGAGCATTTCTCTCGCTTCTCCTTCCCCCCCGCCCTCTTACCGTGAAAACTGACTGCGGAGGCTTCAAGATTACATTCTCTTAAATACGGCTTCAGCTGTTCTGCACTCCAATGATGAGGATTTTCGGGATTCAAATCGGGATGTTCCAGGCATAGTTCCACAGCTTGATAACCGCAGTCAGCGATGGATTTGAGCGCGGTTTCCAGCGGCTGATGCTTGAAACCTGACAGGCGGAAACCGATTTTTAGGTCTCTTATTAATGGATTTAAAAAAATAGATGCTCTCTTTTTAAAGAATAAGAACAACAAAATGTCATACCGGAATCAGCCGTACGGCGGACAGAATGATAAAATCGGTTGAGTTTTAAAGAACTATAATGTTACGAAAACGGAATAAAATCACTGGATATGATGGATATTCTAAATATTTATATTTCCACAATATCCATAATTTCCAGTGAATAAAATCAATCCAACCTCAACGGGATTTTGGTATTCTCGGACAGACTGCTTCGCGGGAATGACAACTATTCATGTTCCCGACAGGTTTCAATCAGCCGTACGGCTGAGTAACCTGTCGGGGATATTCCTGCCACTTTACGCCTCCTGCGGAGGCTTGAAAAGCGGCAGGAACGCAAAACCAATAAGATGGCAGGTCGGGGGCTTGTCCCTATAAGCGCTTACTTAAGCGGTTTTTTATGCTTTTGTAAGGGCGAAGCATTTTTTATAATTGATTAAAATTTACATTGTTAAGTAAAAATGCTTCGCCCCTACTTTTCAACATTACAAATAAAACATCTGAAAGGATAACCCAAACCCCCAGGCCCCTGCAATCCGGAAGGTAAGAGCGCATTCACATTGCTTTCCCGCACTCCGAATAATTCCGGTTCTTCTCCCTTTCTTTCAGGAAACCACCATCCGGAATCACAATGGATCACACCCTTGGGAAATTTTTCGCTGACTTCCGCTTTCATTTTACAATTACCGAAAGGGCTGTATATATTCAGCCAATCACCGGTATTTACGCCTTTTACTTGAGCGTCAGCAGTATTAATGTGAACAATGGGAAACCGCCGCTTATTTCGTAAAAACGCAATGTTTCTTTGCTGAGAACCGAAATAATAAACACTGCGGGAACCGGAAGTCAAGATGAACGGATAATCATCCTTTCCATATTCATCCCAATATCCGCAAGTATAATCCCGGTAATGTGGAACCGGCTTCAGATTCATCTTTCGTAATACTGAAGAATTCAGTTCAATCTTGCCGGAAGGTGTGTCAAATCCATGCATGCAGTGTGGTCTTAGTCTCCCGCTTGCATGTTTGGCATACTCAATCCGGGGTTTAAGTGTATGCTTTTCTTTGAGTTCTGCAAAAGTCATTCCAGCAGGTTTTAAACGATAGTCTAACCATTCATGAATATTATTCCAGGGAAAATAATCCGGCGCTATCCTTCTGCCGATTTCCAGAATAATTTCCCCATCGGATCTACATTCGCCCAGAGGTTCCACCGCTTTATTGATCGCGCCCAATTGGGAAAAATGCACATACAAGCTGTCTTTTTCGGGATACATCGCCGCCGGCAATATCACATCCGCTAAAGCCATCGCCCCCGGATTCATGAAAATATCGGCGAATACTATGAAATCCAAAGATTTAAACAGTTTTATCACTCGTTCCGGGTCGGCGAAGGAGGAAGGGATTATGCTCGTACCTTGAATCCAGGCGGCTTTGATGGGATAGGGTTCGCCGCTTTCCATTTGATCCAATAGCACATCGGGCTGAGCATAGGGATTGCCGGTTTCTATCAAAGGATATTCTTCCGCGCCGATACGCTTCAATTTGATTTCAGGAAAATCGCTGATGGAATCTCCCCGCCGTTTAACGCCGAAAGGATCGGATGGCAGAACCATCCCGCCGGGATTTTCGATATTGCCGGTCACGGTCATCAGGCTTAACAGCGAAAGAATCGTCCCGATACAGCCGGGATTCATATCCACAGACACTCCCCATACCATATTGGCGGGGTTACTTTCCGCGAAAAACCGCGCCGCTTTAACAATATCATTTTTTGTCACCCCGGTTATTGAGGCGGCTTTTTCCGGGGGATATTCGGCCGCCGCCGCTTTCACATCTTCCAGGCCGGTTACCCATTCCCCGCAAAACTTTTTATCGTATAATTCCTCTTCAAAAATCACATTGAGCATCCCCAGAGCTAAAGCTCCGTCAGTTCCCGGCGTCAATCTGAGCCAATGTTTCGCTTTGACAGCCAATTCAGTCTTCTGCGGATCGACCACTATGATTTCTCCTCCGGACTTCATCAAATCGGTGATCCATCCGCCGAACAGACCATCGGGATTGGATTTGACCGGATTAGCTCCCCATATCAAAATGCACTTAGGCGGTGTAAAATGATAATCCTCATTCTGTGAAGTGTCGAACTGCCCCAAATCCGGGATTGGCAGTCTTCCCATGACAGCGGTCGATACCGCCACTCTGGGACGGTAGCAGGCGTTGCCATTGCCGGGACCGAATCCGAAATAATTGGGACTGCCGAATCCGTAACATAAGCGTGGCAGATACGCTCCGATATCGAAAGCGGTGCCCTTGCAGAAAATCACCGATTCCGCGCCGAAGCGTTTTTTTATATCTAAAAATTTTCCAGCTATCAAATCCGCCGCTTCTGGTAAGCTGGCTTCCCGCCAGCGGTTTTCGCCCCTTTCACCGCTCCTTATCAAGGGTTGCTGCAGTCTGGCGGGATGATACATCGCTTCGATGATATTCCTGCCTCTTACACACAGCCTTCCCCGGTTGAAATGATTAGCTTTATCACCTTCAATTTTAACTAATCGGCTGTCTTTCACATGAAGGAGGACTCCGCATCCGCCATGACATCCCGGCGGCGACCAGCAGATTGAACGGATTATTTCTTTATCTCGTGAATTCACTACTTTTCTTTTGAAAATAGGATTTAGGAAAATAGTGGGTTGAGAACCCACCCTACTTTACCGATTTCACTTATTCTTTTCGGTGTAATCAGAGGTTTTTCAGTGAAATCAGTGGTTCTGAGAAGTGAGATTCACAACGAATTAAACGAATTAAACGGATGAAAAAACCTGTAATCCGCAGGGAGATTCTTCTTAACTCACTAACTTATCAACCTGCAAAATTGCAGACTTATTTTCAAGGAAAACCCTCATGCGCCTGGGGCGCACCCCGAAGCATGAAAATCGGATTTCTGTCAGGCGTCCCCGCCTGACAGAACTGTCTAAGGGTGTCGACTGCGGAGAGTCGACACCACAAGATTTTGGTGGAATAAGAACCCGCTCTACAACTAATAACTAACAGCTATTTTAAAGGAAAATTATTTGATAATATTTCGCCTGCCGAACCATTTACCCAAATGAAAATGAATCAATAGCAGAGTATTTAAGATATTCGATGTGCTTTTATGGTAAAAAAGTCGGCTTAATCCTCGGTTTTCATCCGGCAGTAAATCTATATATTCCTCGATCTCTTTCAACAATTTAGTATTAGGTTCAAGACGGATATAGCTTAATTTATACCTTGTCAGGCGTTTGCCAAGTTTGATTTTCGCTTTCAACAGAAATGATATTGCGGATAATAGATTCTTCCATCCCGTTCCCGGCACCGCAGCGAAGAAATTGAAAGAAGCCTTAGCTTTTTCATTATACTTAATTATCTGAAGTGTGCGATTGAGGCTCTTGCGGGTCGAAGTTTTACCCAGTATCCGCAGACCTTCATCGCAGGCGGAATCGGGCGAGAAGTAGAAATCATCACAGCCTGCCTCCATCGCAAGCTTGATATAATCTTCGGTTATGAAATAATCCTGATGGTAAGCGCTCCATTTGATTTTTAATCCGGCGGCGGTAATCTCCCGGCATATAGTTTCAGCATGTTCCAAAGGATAGTTAAAGACGGGATCACAGAAGAACACTTTATTCACTCCATAACGCTCTTTCAACAATTTTATTTCAGAAACTACTTTAACCGGAGATTTCATCCTCAACTTATTGCCGGTCAATTGCGGGTAAGTGCAGTATGCGCAGCGCATTTGGCATCCCCGCTTGCTCTCATATCCGATTGAGGCTTTACCGGTGAATGGGATGTATTTTTCCAAATTCACTAAGTCCCATCGCGGGAAGAGCATATCCTCCGCTTCAATCCGTTCCGGTTCACCGGTGCAAAATATTCCGTCCTTATTCCTATAATATATCCCCTTGACATCGCTGATACCACCCTTTCGCAGGTAAGCGGGAAAAGAGAGATCCGCTTCCAGAAAGAATCCTACATCTATTTCCGGACACAAGTTCATTATCTCGGAGGGAAACAGCGAGAATCCGCCGCCTCCGGCGATGATTTCAATCTTATCGGATACTGATTTGATCGATTTCAAGATATTCTTGAAATGGTGAAAATAGTTGAACTGGTCGCTGTATTTGGTAGTGTCGATATTTCTGAGCGATATTCCGATTATCTCCGGTTTGAATTCTTCAATTTCTTCCAAAGTCGATTTTATGGGGAATTCAGAGATATTCGGATCGTGAATTTTGACTTGATGGTCCCGGATGTGTGAAGCCAGAATGGCGAGCCCTAATGGAGCGGCTGGCGGTTCCCGCCGGCCTAAATATGATTGTATCAAAAGGATGCGCATCTAAGACGAATTGTAAACAAAGGTAAATTAATTTATTCTATCTTGAAAACTACATGTAGCAAGTTACAAGAAGATTCACGGGTAATTAAGGTGATTGAAGGTAAAAAATTCACAATCCGATTACCGAGAACCGAAAACCGAGCACCGAAAACGGAGTTTAATTGTTACATCAGGCCTTGCCAGCTGTACAGTGGGTATGACCTGAAGCCGTACTACCGGCAGGTCATCCGCCGATTGGCGGACTGAGCGCAGCCAAGACCTGCCGGAACAGGAATAGCTTTCATTGCTTTAATAGCTTGTGAATCTCTATTCGTGCACATTCGTGATAATTCGCGTCCATTCGTGGTTAATTCTTTTCCGGTTTCCTCATTCCGCATTCCGATTTCCTTTTAACTCATTTCACCATTATCAATCTCCTTGTTTCCATCAATTCTCCCGCCTGCAGAACCGCATAATACACTCCGGCGGAAATGGGTTCAACAGGCTCGGAAAACCATAGCTGGACTTCGGTGTTGTTATTAGCGTTGGCGCAGTGAAGTTCCAGCGCCGGGTCTGCGTATGAAATTGTGATAAGAAATAATATAATGGTACAGATCGATGATATCCTGCAAACCATTGCTTACTCCATGTTTTTAATTATTAATGAGATAAATAAATATTTTTATTATTTTAAAAAAAACACTTGACATTTAAAATAAAATTACTTATTTTAGCATTACAGTTTATCAGCAGATGCGGCTGATGGTTCATATCAAATTGAATTTTACCCGGCGTTGGCATCCGGAGATATTTTAATAAACATTGGCTCCGGCACTGCAGCGCCGGGTTCTTTATAATATAACCTTTTCATCACAAAAATGAAAAAAATCAAATATAAAATTCTAACAAGTCTTCTACTCACATTCGCCTTCATCATCACCTCCCTATCCGGTATCTCGTTATTCATCTCACCCAAAGGCAGGATTGCTAATTGGATTAACTGGACCTTCTGCGGTTTCACTAAAGATGAATGGGCTGACATTCATATTGTCTTTGTGTCTCTTTTTCTCATCTGCGCGGTACTCCATCTATTCTATTTTAATTGGAAAGTATTTTGGAACTATATCAAAACGAAGCGTAAAGAGGGACTCAGCCATCCCCGGGAATTATTTATAAGTGTTTTGGTGTTTATATTAATAGTCATCGGCACACTTACTCAGATGCCGCCGGTGATAAGCATAGTCAGGCTGGGTGAAAAGATTGACGCCGGCTATGAAACCGCTTTGAATAAACCGCCAATCCCGCATGCGGAGGAGATGTCTATAGCTGAATTCGCTGAGAAAATCAATAAAATATCTGCGGAGGAGATGATAAATCGGCTTGTCAAGGCCGGATATAAGGTATCATCCGCGGATGAAAAGATAATCACCATCGCCGAAAGAAATAATGTATCGCCGAGTGATTTATTTCGAGCGATGAATCCGGAATCATCCGAAGATCAGCGGATTCCCGGCTATGCCGGATATGGTCAAATGACTATAACAGAAGTCTGCGGGATGATGGGGATTGAAAACAGCGTAGCCGAAGATAGATTAATCAGGGCAGGTTTAACAGAATTCAATTCGGATGAAACCCTGAAACAGCTGGCTGATAAATACAGCATGAAGCCGATAGACATAGCAAAGATAATAGCCGACTCTAAAGCAGATTGATGATTAGACGATTCACAAGAGTTTCAATTCATCATTCCTCCCGCTTTTCTCTCCATTTCTTGCATCTTTCATAAAATATCATAAAATTATCTCAATTGAAATCTATAAATAAAATCAAAAGGCAATATTGATGAATCATTCGACCCGTGTGCGGAATATTCCTCCATATTTATTCGCTCGTCTGGAGGAGAAGATATCAGAAGCCCGCCGCAAAGGCATGGATATAATCAATTTAGGAATAGGCGATCCGGACCTGCCGCCTCCGGCGATTCTAACCGAGTCTGTCAAACGGCATATCGATGAGCCGGATACCCATTTTTATTCTACCAGCCGAGGTAATTTGCGGGTGCGGGAGGATATTACGCAGTGGTTCAAGCGGAGATTTAAAGTGGCTATCGATCCGGAAACGGAGATCGCTGTCACCATAGGATCCAAAGAGGGTTTAGCCAATTTCAGCCGGGCTTATGTTAATCCCGGAGATTATGTCGGCGTCCCCAATCCGGGATATCCGGTCTATGGAAATGCGGCGGTGATTCTTAATGAAGGGAGATTGAAAGATATCCCTTTGAGGAAAGAGAACGGCTTCAAACCCAATATCTCCGACTTTGAAGGCTGTAAGCTTGTTTTCGTCAATTATCCCAATAATCCCACCGGGGCAATGGCCGATTATGATTTTTATACAGAGTTGGCAGAGTGGATTGAAGAGCATCCTGAAACAGTGGTGGTGCATGACGCCGCTTATTCCGAAATGACATTCGATGAAAAACCCTACCCTTCTTTTCTACAGTACACCAGGAACACCATTGAATTCCATTCGTTATCCAAAGTGTTCAACGCTACAGGTTACCGTATAGGTTTCGCCGTTGGAAAAAAAGAATACATCGATGGTTTAGTTAAAGTGAAGTCTCAACTGGACAGCGGGGCTCCGCTGTTCATACAAAGAGCGATGGTTGATTGTCTGAAAGGCTATAATGGCGATATTCCGTCGATTGAGGTGCTGGAAAACCGCAGAATTTACGCTGAACGGAAGAGTATTATTGAATCCGGTTTAAATAAACTGGGTTACAAGGTGCATCCCACTCCCGCCACTTTTTATATATGGTTTGAAACCGGCGGTGATGAGATGGAATGGGCGGAGAAGGCGCTTTCAGCCGGTGTAGCGGTGACTCCCGGACGGGGATTCGGTTCTATGGGTGAAGGTTTCGCCCGCATATCCGCCACTGTACCCGATGAAAGGCTGAAAGAAGCCTTGGGAAGGTTAACCAAGATAAATTAAATTTTCATACGCCTGCGGTTTACATCGGAGTATGAAGATCGGATTTTTATATGGATAGAACAATGTTCTATCCATACTGGATTCCCGCCTTCGCGGGAATGACATCAAGGAAGCGGATTCTACTAAATGGACTAAACCCTAACCCGGACGAGCCGGAACCAAAAAGGAATATTGAACAAGGAACAAGGAATATCGAATTACGAAATCATCGCAGTTGTGAATATTTCGACATTCCTTGTTCGATATTCGTTATTCAAAACCATTTTCTGCCAGAAAAAGCAAGAAAATCAGAATTAAGGTAATAATGCCGTCATTCCGGCTTGTCCGGAATCGATTGTCGGCGCGTCCGCCGAGCAGCGGACTTGCGGGAATGACATGCTCCGAGTAGGGGCGAAGCATTTTCCGGCAGATGATGGAAAATACGATTTCGATAGTGAAAATGCTTCGCCCCTACAAGAATATACCGAAAATGCTGCAGAGTGCGGGTATTCTGCAGCGCACATAATGCTGGCAGGTCACACCCGCCTTCGGCGTACAAGACCTGCCAGAACAAAGAACTAGCCCCTAGCCCAAGCCCCTAAATCCTATTTTCAGGATAAACCCTCATGCGCCGGCGGCGCACCCCGAAGCATGAAAATAGTCTCAAGGGCGACCGCAAGGGTCGCCCCTACATACCGGATATTTGTGTGGTGTCATGCGTCCCCGCATGACACTAAGGTATTGTTTATATTATGTATGGTGTCGACTGCAGAGAGTCGACACTACATTGAACTAAACCCTGACCCCTAAACCCTATTTTCAAGAAAAATGCCAATAACTGAAACCGAACTTTTAATATTGGGAGGAGGCCCCGGAGGATATGTGTCGGCTATCCGCGCCGGTCATCTAGGGATAAAAACTATATTAGTCGAGCGGGATAAAGTCGGCGGAGTATGCCTCAACTACGGCTGTATCCCCACAAAAGCGCTTTTAAGTAAAACCGCGCTATTATCGGAGATTAAGCGGGGTAAACGTTTCGGATTGACCGCTGATAATGTGAAAATCGACTTCAGCAAACTTCAAAAGTATAAAAAACAAGTAGTTTCAGCGGCCGCAAAGGGAATTGAACTCTTACTGAAATCCGCAGGAGTTAAAGTAATACATGAAGAGGGCGTATTCCTTAATGAGTGTACTTTGGAATTATCCTCCGGTGATTTGATCAGTTTCAATCACGCTATAATAGCGGCCGGTTCCCGTAACCTCAATCTTCCCGGAATATACGCCGATAATCGTTTTGTGTATGACAGCACCGGACTGCTGGAATTAGAAAAGATACCGAAAAGCCTTTTAGTGATCGGCGGCGGAGCTATCGGCTTGGAACTGGGATTGATTTTCAACCGGTTAGGAACAGAAGTCACAGTCGTTGAGATGATGGAGGAAATACTACCCGGAATGGATAGGGAATTAGCGGGAATTCTGCGGAATGTCCTGTTCCGTGAAGGGATGAAATTTCATACGGGAGCGATGGTAAAATCATTACGGGCGGGTGATGACAGCATTGAGGCGCAGTTCAATGATGATGCTAAATTATTCCGATTTGAAAAAGCGTTGTTATCCGCCGGCCGTCTGCCTAATATTGAATCTTTGAAAAATTTGGGACTTGAACTTCAGACCGGGAGCTTCGTGAAAGTTGATAGCAGTATGCGGACTTCGGTCGAAAATTTGTACGCCATCGGCGATGTTGCGGGACCTCCTTTATTAGCGCATAAAGCGTCTCATCAAGGGATAACCGCGGTGGAAGCAATCGCCGGACATCCTCATATGACATCATCCCCTATCCCGTCGGCGGTGTTCACTGAGCCGGAATTCGCTTCAGTAGGATTGACTTTAGAACAGGCGGAATCGCAAGAGATAAAAGCCGAATCATATTCATTCCCCCTTCGAGGTTTAGGGCGCGCTAAGGCGATGGGCGCCAATGATGGCGCATTTAAAATCATCACTAATGATGAAGGGAAGATTTTAGGCGCGCATATACTTGCGCCCAACGCGGGAGATTTAATAGCGGAAGCCGCCCTTGCTATTAAGCAAGGATTATCAGTTACAGATTTAGCCGATACAATCCATGTGCATCCCACATTATCCGAAGGAGTGATGGAAGCCGCATTGCTGGCAAGGGGCAAAAGGATTCATATTTAACAATTAATCCTCATGTATGGCAGGGCACAATAGAGCATGAAGATCGGGTTTCTGTCATGCGGAAACGCTTGACAGCGCTGTTTAATATTGTATATATTAAAATCGACGATTTTTAATCAATTTCAGTTCACTAAATGCCAATAAATTAATAGGAGTCATAATTGGAAAATGAAGAAATAGGACATGTATGTCCGCCATCCGTGGTAAAATGGTTGAATAGTCCGCTGCGCAAACTCATTCAGAATCCCAGAAAGATTATGCGGAAATATGTGCGCAATGGTGATACTGTGATTGATCTGGGATGCGGCGGCGGTTTCTTTGCGGCTGCCCTCGCCGAAATGGTTGGCGAAGAAGGAAAAGTAATCGCTGTCGATTTGCAGGAAGATATGCTGAATATAACGCGGGATTTTGCGGTGAAAAAAGGAGTGTTGGATAGGATAATCCTTCACAGATGTAAAACGGATGACATCGGTTTATCGGATGAGAAGGCTGACTTCGCGATCGCCTTTTATGTAGTCCATGAAGTTCCCAATCGTTCGTCGTTCTTCAAGCAGGTTAAGAACTTTCTTAAAATAAATGCGCATTTCATGCTGATTGAACCGAAACATCATGTCAATAAACCGCAGTTTGAGCAGATTCTGAAAGAAGCGGAAACCGCAGGACTCAAATATATAATGCCAATAAAAGTGTGGGGGAGCAGAGGCATGCTATTTGGGCTGGAGGCATAAAATTAATCCTGAAATGAATAGCATGTCATATTCGAATCATAAACTACTTAAATCCCGCCTTCCCGGCGGATTCCGCGATTTTCTGCCGGATGAATTCGCGCAAAGGCAGTGGATGCTGGATACGGCCGTAAAAGTGTATCAATCATTCGGTTTCAAACCTTTGCAAACATCTTCGGTGGAATACTTTGAGACATTAGCGGGGGGCGATGAGACTTCCAAGCAGATATACCGTGTGTTCAATCAGGAGCCGGATTTAAGCGTGGAATCGCTGGCGTTAAGGTTCGATTTGACGGTTTCATTAGCGCGGATGATGGCCGCTAATCGGAACTTGTTCACACTGCCGTTCAAGCGTTATCAGATTGGCGAAGTGTGGCGGGGCGAACGGCAGCAGCGGGGCAGATTCAGACAGTTTCTCCAGTTCGACGCCGATATTGTGGGGACTGAACATCCGTCAGCCGATGCGGAGATACTTCTGCTGATGTACACCACTATGCAGGCGCTTGGAGTGGAAAATTTCATCATCAAGCTCAACAACCGCAAAATTTTGAACGGTCTGGCGCTGAAGCTGGGGATGAATCCCGATGAGATAAACACATTTCTCCGCATACTGGATAAGCTGGAAAAGATTGGCTGGGAAGAAGTTAAAAAACTGCTAAAGGGAGATGATACCGGCTTGACTGATGAAGTACAAGATAAATTAAGTCTATCAGCCGAAAGCATTAATACAGTTGAAGAATTAATTAATCTTCCTCCCGACAATTCGGAGAGATTAGATGAAATATTTCATCTGATCCAGGATGTGGAAATAGGCCGTGAAGGCGTAGGAGAAATTGAGATAATATTTGCGCTGTTAGATGAAACCGGGGTGCCTGAAGACCGTATTTCGTTAGATTTATCGCTCGCCAGAGGCTTGGATTATTATACCGGTCCCGTTTTTGAAACTATCTTGACTGATCTGCCTTCTTTAGGCGGTGTAATGTCCGGCGGCAGGTATGATGATCTGGTGGAAAGGTTCTCCAAAGAATCATTACCCGCCACTGGAGTCTCCCTGGGGGTTGACAGGTTACTTGTGGGGCTTCAGGAATTAGGTTTGCTCAAGGCGGAACAGAGCGCTTCTGATTTCTTAATTGTGGGGTTAGGGGAAGAGATGCGGGGAATAGCATTTAAAGTAGCGCATGAACTCCGCCGGCGCAATATTAAAACTGAAGTGTTCCTCGGCGATAAAATGGGTATGAAACAGCAGTTGAAGTACGCTGATAAGAGCGGTATCAAATATGCTGTGATTATAGGCTCCGATGAGTGGGCGAAACAGACCGCTTCGGTGAAAAACATGAAAAACGGCGAACAGATTGAAATACCCATTAGCAAACTCGAGGAATTTTATCTGAAAATCCGGGACTGATAGAACAGATTGTTATACAATACTTGCCCATATTTTCACTCATCACATATCTTCCTTTAACTTTAACCGCTTCTCTTTAGTTCAGCCGCCGGAAAAAAATACATCTGTTTCAGTCTCATTTCTTTTAAATACATCCCGAATAATACTGTTTATAACAATATTCGGCGGCATTTTTAAACAATACCATAAATTATTGTAATATATAGATATAAATAGCGGCAAAGAGTTATTATATATATATGGAAATATGTATTTATAAGTATATGAAATATGCTGAGGGAATTAATGAAATAAATATATACTTTTTAGGCGAAAACATTAGTTTTTGTACCTTCTCTTTGTTCAGTATATATTTTATAGTTTGAAAATATGGGCGCTGCACAGATATTCATTTCAAAGTGGAATACTGAACATATATTTCACTGAAATATTGGTGAATACCGGAATGACGAAAATTGAGAGATTAAGTGGAAATGAATTATTAGGGCGGGAATTAGTTGAATTAAGGCTGTATTGAAGTTTAATTTGGCGGAAAAAAGCGATTTTTCAAGTTCCCAGCAGTTTTTGGAGTTTATCTTTCAATCCGTCCATTTTATAGGGTTTCTGGATGAAGCCGGAGATGGATTTTCCTTTGAATCTTTCCGAAGCTTCCTGTTCATCATATCCGCTGGATAATAACACGACCGCATCAGGATTTATTTTTACGATTTCATCGAAAGTCCTTTCTCCGTTCATCACCGGCATAGTCAAATCCATAATCACGATATCGATATTTTTATGCTTTTGTTTATATACCTCCACCGCTTCAAAACCGTTATTCACCAGTATAACATCGAATCCTAATTTACTCAGCATTTGTTCAGTCACCTGCCTGACTGTAGCTTCATCATCGACCAATAAAATCGTCCCTTCACCCTGCCAAGATTTCTCTTTCGTTGATAGAGCAGTCTTTTCATTTTCATCGATTACCGCCGCCGGGAACAGCGCTTTAATAGTTGTGCCTCTCCCCTTCTCACTATAGACCTTTATCATTCCTCTATGACCTCTGACGATTCCGATCACAGCGGCTAAGCCCAAACCTCTTCCAGTGAACTTTGTCGAGAAGAAAGGATCGAATATCTTCTGTATAGTATC
>JADHWD010000024.1 GCA_016783645.1 bacterium | reverse complement strand
ATCAAAGAACCATAAAACTCTAAGCACAAAGAAAAATGCAGCTTGATTTTGATAAAGCTAAAGTGTTACTTAAAATCGGTTCTTGACGAAAGGAATTGTCACTTTTCTGGAAAATGTGGGGTTTTCGTTCAGGCACTAACTACGATACCCGGATATTCAATAAGAAAGGCGAGATATTATATTTGCGGGTGCAGACAACACCAATATACAAAGACGGTAATATTGTCGGCACCATAAGCTTTGGACGAGATATCACGGAGCAAAAACGGGCGGAGGAGGTGTTGCAAGAAAGTGAAAAACGATACCGCACTCTGGCGGAAACCCTTCAGGAAGGTTTGGGGATTGTTGACCCGGAGGAAAATATTATTTTCGCCAATCCTGCCTTTTGTGATATTTTCGGTTGTTCCAGTAAAGAAATCATTGGGATGAGTTTGCGCGACTTTGTTCCGAAAGAGGATTTTCAAAAAATATTGAGAGAAACTTCTAAGAGGAAAAATGGCATTTCCAATAGGTATGACCTGGTGATAAGGCGTAAAGATGGTGAGTTAAGAGATATCAGGATATCCTCTGCACCTTGGGTGAATGAAAAAGGTGAATTTCAGGGCACCATAGGAGTATTATTGGATATAACTGAACAGAAGCGGGCGGAGGAAGAGTTGCGGGAGAGCGAGGAGCGCTATCGGAGCATATTCGCTTCCAGCGCTGACGCCCTGCTTATTTTCGATTTCAAGGGAAACATCGTTGACGCCAGTCCCGCTGCCTGTGAAATGTACGGGTATTCAATCGAAGATTTCATCAGGCTATCCAGCAAAGATATAGTGCATCCGGATTACTATCATTTGACTAAACAATTCAATAAAGATGTGGCAACTAAAGGTATGTTTCGCGCCGAATCGGTGGATATTCGAAAGGACGGCACCGCTTTCGATATTGAAATTCGAGGAACTAAGTTCTATTATGCCGGAGAAGAAAGACTGCTGGCTATTGTGCGCGACATCGGCGAACGCAAGAAAGCGGAGGAGGAATTAGAACAAATCAATAAGCTTATCAGACAAGAACGCCATATGTTTATCAGCGGACCAGTGGTTGTTTTTAAATGGCAGAATAAAGAGGGGTGGCCAGTAGAATATGTCTCACCAAATGTGAAGGATGTTTTTGGCTATTCTGTTGAAGAAATTTTTTCGATACCGTATGCAGAAATCATCCCTAAGGAGGATATAGACCGTGTTGGCAATGAAGTAGTAACATACAGCGAAAGCGGTGTGGAGAATTTTGAGCACAAACCCTACAGAATTATTAGAAAAGACGGCAAAATAATATGGATTGCCGACTATACGACAATTTTGAGAGATAAAGCTGGTAATATAACTCATTATTTAGGCTATATTATTGACATTACGGAGAGTAAGCAGGCGGAGGAGGCGCTGCGGGAGAGCGAGGCGCGTTTCCGCAGTATCGCTGAGAACATCCCCGGCGCCGTATATATGTATTATATTCATCCCGATGGAAGTCGGACTGATCAGTTCGTGGGTCCGGGTTTGGAGGAGTTAATCGGCAAAGCGGATGAAGATGACAGCAGGGGGGAAACAGACCGATTTTTTGACCGTGTTCATCCCGATGACCTGGAGACGCTGCATAGAGCGGGTGATGTCGCTTTAGAAAATAATAATGCGCTCGACCATGAATATCGGGCAAAAACGAACTCCGGTGAATATAAATGGGTTCGCTCGATTGGACGCCCTAAGTTAATGGAGAATGGCAGTATCCGCTGGCAGGGAGTGCTTATCGATGTCGACGAACACAGGCGGGCGGAGGAGCGGATAAGGCTTCTATCTTCCAGTGTTGAGCAGAGCAGCGAAGGTGTAACTGTGGTCGATTTAGAAGGTAATATATTATTCATGAATAAAGCCTTCGCAGCCTCGCATGGTTACACTCCGGAGGAACTTATGGGTAAGCATTTATCCATTTTCCATACGCCGGAGCAGATGCCTTCGGTAAATGCGGCGAATCGGCAGATTCAAGAGACGGGGAGTTTCAGCGGAGAAATCTGGCATACCCGGCGCGATGGTACTGTCTTTCCCAGCCTGATGCACAATTCTCTTTTGCGGGATGAGGCAGGCAATCCCATCGGCATGATCTGCACCCTGCGCGACATTACCGAGATCAAACAGGCGGAGGAGGAGATAAGGAGTCGCAAAGAATACTTAGAAACCATTATGGACAGCTCCTTGGACTTGATCTTCACAATTACCAATGAAAATACACTTGGATATGCAAACAGCAGACTAAAGGATATTTTAGGGTATGAATTTGAAGATATAAAGGGCAGGGATCCTATAGAGTTTATCCCCCAAGAAATGCACTCTTTTATGGATGAAAGATGGTCGGAACTTCAAAGAGGAATCGGCGGCGTTTTTGAAACAAAGGTGATTAAAAAAGACGGTTCCATCGCCGATTGTCTTGTCTCCCATTCTGTATTGAAGGGTATGAATGAGTATCTTGCCATACTTAAGGATATCACCGAGCTCAAGCGGGCGGAGAAGCTTCAGGATTCAATATATCGCATTTCCCATGCTGTTGAAAGTTCAGAAAGCCTCGATGATCTATTCCGAGCTGTGCATAATATTATCCAAGATATAATGCCGGCGGAAAACTTTTTTATCGCCCTCTACGATGATAAAGAAAACCTGCTGAGTTTTCCTTACTTCGCCGATGAAGTTGATGTTCATCCATCGCCCCGGAAGCCCGGGAAGGAATTGACCTCCTATGTGCTGCGCACCGGTGAATCTCTCTTGTGCCCCGTAGATGTTTTTGAGGAGATGGTGCGCAGAGGTGAAGCCGAACTCGTAGGTGAACCTTCTCCAATCTGGCTTGGAGTCCCTCTCAAAATCGAACACCACACCATTGGAGTAATGGTTATTCAACATTATGTCAATCCAAAAGCCTATGGGATAAAGGAACAGCAAATGCTTGAATTTATTTCCAACCAGGTAGCTAAAGCGATAGAGCGAAAACAAGCCGAAGAAGCGCTTAGAGCATCCGAAGAGTTCAACCGGGCGATAGTAGTGCATGCACCGGTAGGTGTTCTCTACCTTGACGCTGATGGCATCATTATTTACGAAAATCCTGCCTCGGCACGGATGATGGGAGTACCTGAAGGTGTTCAGTCCCCGGTTATTGGCCAGCGCATTCAGAATATTCCTAATATCAGGAAAGCCGGCGGGGATAAACTGATTAATAGAGTCTTAAGTGGGGAGATGGTTTTTGCTGAGGACTTCGTATACGAATCTCTATATGAGGTTAAGAGTATACTTGAAGTTCATGCTTCCCCTCGCAGGAACAGCGCGGGTGAAATCACTGGCGCTGTGCTTATGTTTGTCGATAAAACCGAACATGTGAATTTGGAAGAGCAGTTCCGCCAATCGCAAAAGATGGAGGCGATTGGTCTGTTGGCGGGCGGGGTCGCCCACGATTTCAATAATATACTCACTATCATTCTTGGACAATGTGAATTAGGATTGATGCCGCTTAACATCGAAGACCCAATTTACAGTAAATTCAAAGAGATTCAACAAGCAGGCGAAAGCGCTGCCAATCTGACGCGGCAACTACTCGCCTTCAGCCGCAAACAGACTCTTGAACTGAAAGTGGTAGATCTGAACAATGTAATCGCTAATATAGATAAAATGCTGCGGCGCATAATTGGCGAGGATATCGATTTTAAGACAATTAAGGAACCGAATTTGTGGGAGGTTAAAGTTGATCCAGGGCAAATCGAACAAGTGATGGTAAATCTGGCGGTCAACGCTCGAGACGCAATGATAGGCGGCGGTAAATTAACAATTGAATTGGCGAATGTGGAGTTGGATGAAACATATACAAGAATCCATATAGGGGCGAATCCAGGTCCTCATGTAATGTTAGCGATAAGCGATACCGGTATTGGGATGACTGAAGAGGTCATAAAGCATATATTCGATCCGTTTTATACTACTAAAGAAGTTGAAAGAGGGACTGGATTAGGACTCTCAACTGTCTATGGAATTGTCAAGCAGTGTGGAGGTAACATTTGGGTTTACAGTGAACCGGGCAAAGGAACCACCTTTAAAATCTATCTGCCTAAAGCGGTTGAGGAAGCAGAGAAAATATCGCAAAAAGTATCTTTAAAAGAGCTTCCCAAGGGAAGTGAAGCAATTTTAGTTGTTGAAGATGACGATTCCGTGCGCGAACTGGCTGTTGATATTTTAGAAATGCAGGGATACAAAGTGTTTAAAGCTAAGAACGGAAGTGAAGCCTACCAGATGTGTGAGAAAATGGAAAAACCGGTAGATTTAGTTATCACTGATGTTGTCATGCCGGTGATGGGCGGCATTGAATTCTTCAAGATTTTGCAAAAGCTGTGGCCGGAGGTGAAGGTATTATATATGTCCGGCTATACGCCTGATTCAATCGTTCGTAGTGAAATTCTTGAAACCGGAAAACTATTCATGCAGAAGCCATTTATCCCCTTGGTCTTTGCTCAAAAGGTGCGGGAGTTGTTGGATAGTTGATTGGACACTTATTAGTTTTTAATAACCGCATAAAAAATTGTCAAGTTCTTCTTCATTTGTATATTTATTGGTGCAGATGGCTTTTTTGAAAATCCGTTTCAAATGTGCCACACCCTTAATATTAGTTAGGAGATCCAGAACAATGACTAAAATATTGCTTTCCCTCTTCATCTTTCTATTTCTTATTAACCACTTATTAGGTCAGACAGACAAAGACAGCCTGGAAGTAAAACTTAAAATCGTAAGTGGTAAAGAAAAAGTTGATGTCTTGGCGGAATTAACGGAAATATACAGTGAAAACACACCAAAGAAAGCCATCGATTACGGTAAGCAGGCATTGGAGTCGCTTCAGCGCTTCCCGGATGATGAAATAGAGTTCAAAGCGCTGTATGCATTGAGCGTAGCATATAAAGAGCTACATGAATATAAGACGGCGCTGGAGTACGGGGAGAAAGCCCGGGAGCTTGCTGAAAAAATGGGGGACAATGAAGGGCTCAGTAAAGCGCTTATCAATAACGGCGGTATTAATTACGAGTTAAGCGAGTTTTATTTGGCGGTGGAGAATTATTTTAAAGCCATAGAGATTTTTAAAGAAATCGGGAATGACCAAGAGATCGCGAATACACTCAATGGTATTGGAATCATCTATTGGTATATGGGTGAGAATGACCGGGCGCTGGAGTATTATTTCAAGGCATTGAAGGTTTTTGAAGAACTTGGCGCTAAAAGAGGTATCGCCAGCGCATTTAATAATATCGGTATCATATACAGAGACTTAAAAAATGATGACAAGGCATTGGAATATTTTTTCAAGGCACTAAAGGTTTTTGAAGAACTTGATGATAAAAAAAGTATCGCCAATGCACTTAATAATATCGGCATTATTTACCATGACTTGGGTGATTATGACCTGACGCTGGAATATTTTTTCAAGGCATTAAGAATCCGTGAAGAACTCGACGATAAATATAATATTGCACTGACATTAAACAATATCGGCGAGACTTATTTGATTTTGGACGAATTTGAACGGTCATTGGATTATTATTTCAAGTCACTGAAAATCATTGAAGAAATCGACAATAAATGGCTTCTGGTGAATATACTCAATAATATCAGCAAAAGCTATCTAGAACTGGGCAGAGGCAAAGAAGCTCTTGAGCAGGCTGACAGAGCCCTTGCAACTGCTCTGGACATCAAGGTAAAAGGGCTGATAAGCGCCAGCTATATAACCCTCTCGGATATCTATAGCCAAATGAAGGATTACCAAAAAGCCCTGGAATACCACAAGCTCTATAAAACCATGAGCGATTCCATCTTCAATGAAGAAAGCAGCGAGAAAATTGCGGAGATACAGACAAAGTATGAAACAGAGAGGAAGGAAAATGAGATTAGAATACTAAAGAAGGGTAAAGAAAAACAAACTATTTTGAGAAATGTACTTATTATCGGCTTTCTCGTAGTAGTAATCATAACTCTCATCCTCTATAAAAGCAATCGGTTAAGAAAAATGTTGAATATAAAGCTGGAAAAACATAATTTGGAAATCGCCGCCAAAAATGAAGAGCTTTCTCAATTGAATAGTCAACTCCACCACGCACTGAAGGAAATTAAGAATTTAAGTGGTTTGCTCCCGATTTGTTCCAATTGCAAGAAAATTCGAGATGATAAGGGCTATTGGCAACAAGTTGAAGTTTATTTCACCGAACATTCCGAGGCCCAGTTCAGTCATGGGATATGCCCTGATTGTATGAAAGAGCTCTACCCGGAATTCTATCGGGAAAAGTACAATCATGATTAAACATTGCCTGCCTGAATACATGCAACTATACGGTGACATTGCCGTAATCGGCATATATACTCGAATCTAAACACAAGGAATCAAAAAATGAACAGTAAACACATATCGATTTTTATCTTGCTCGCGATGCTATTACCCCTGCTTTCCGCATTCGGCGAGGAGATTGTGACCTATCCGCCGGAGGTGACCGAAGCGCTTGAGGCAGCCGGAGAAAATCGCATAGAACTGGAAAAAGCGATATCCCACTATACTCTTAAAGGCGATTCGCTGAAACTGGAGGCATTATTCTACCTAATCGCCAACATTAAGGATCACTGTTATGTAACCTACGACCTATTGGACAGCGCAGGAACACATATCGATTTCAATGTCCTGGACTACCCGGATTTCAATTCAATGAAGGTCCACTGCGATTCATTGGAAGCTCAGCGCGGTGAACTTGACTTCAAGAAGAAGGAAAAGATTTACGATTCTCAGACCATCACCGCAGATTTTCTGATCACGCAGATAGACTTCGCTTTTCAAGCCTGGCGGGAAAAACCCTGGGCGAAGGAACTTTCTTTTGACAGTTTCTGCGAATATGTTCTTCCCTATCGCGGGAGCGGTGAACCGCTCGAACCTTGGCGTGAATTCTTTTGGCTTAAGTATGAAGACATTGAAAGCAAGATGACCGATCCTTCCGACCCCATCGAGGCTGTTTGTATAATCAACGACGATATCAAGTCCTGGTTTTCATTCGACCCGCGCTTCTATTATCATCCGACCGATCAGGGATTATCCGAAATGCTGGAAAACAGTATAGGACGGTGCGAGGATATGACCAATCTAACCATTTACGCTATGAGGGCAAACGGCTTGGCAGTCACCAGCGATTATACCCCGTATTGGGCGAATACCGGCAACAACCACGCCTGGAATGCGATTGTCACCCCGGATGGCAAAGTGATTCCTTTTATGGGCGCGGAATGCAATCCGGGTAAGTATCGTCTTACTAATAAGCTGGCAAAGGTCTATCGCAAGATGTTCAGCGAACAAAAGGAAAATCTCGCCTTCCAGGAGCGGAAGCAGGAGAAAATGCCGGGCTATATTTCCGGTAAAAGTTACATCGATGTCACCGCCGACTATGTGGATGTCTTTGATGTAACCATCTCCTTAGCAGCAGATGTTTCAGACTCGGCAAATATGGGATACTTGTGCGTTTTCAATTCCGGGGAATGGAAGGCGATTCACTGGGGAAAAATTAGTGATGGTAAGGTTGTCTTTTCCAACATGGGCTTGGATATTGCCTACCTGCCGGCGCTCTATATCGAGGAAAAGATCGTGCCGTTTGCCAATCCCTTCATCCTTCATACAGACTCCAGCATCCAGGAACTGCAGCCGAAAGGCGATAAGACCATATCAGCCCGCTTGATCTCCACTACTCGTCGAAAACAAGAGATCTCGACCGATGGAATAGAAAAAGTGTTTCTAACGCCCGGACAGGAGTATGAACTGTTTTATTGGAAAGACGGCTGGCAGTCCCTGGAAAAGTCGGTCGCCGGTAACGAGCCGCTGTTTTTTCATAATGTCCCTCAAGGGTGCTTATACTGGCTGGTAGAGGTAGGTTCAGATAGGGAAGGGGAACGTATTTTCACCATTAAAGAGGGCGATCAGGTTTGGTGGTAGACGCTTGCTGAATTATTTTAAACCGGGTTCAGCAGAGTATTTAGAGCTTTATGCAGCGTAGATTTGGTGGTGTCATCGTTTAGTTGTTAGGAAAAACTAAGTGCTTTAATATCAATTAGTTGCCAATTATGCTTAAGTTATTAAAATTTCGGCAATTAGCCAAATCTAACAATTATACACGGACACTACCTCAAATAGCACAACGCGTTAATTCAGATATATTAATAATAGCAGCGCTATAGCCCTTAGAATTTCAAGGGGCTTTTTTAATAGGAGCAGTTTTTATTTGATTATCAATTTTTTTTTATTAAATTCAAAGACGAGAAAAAATTGCATTTTGCAGCGTTTTGAACAGACTGTCATATCTTGAATTCTTACTCCAAAATCTAAATAGTCTGACCGACAATTCGTCATTCTGAATCCGCCAAAGGCGGATGAAGAATCGGTTGATATTTAAGAACTTAAATCGAATGCGATTCTTCACTTCGTTCAGAATGACAAGTTGTAGGACAGACTCCAAAGTCTAAAGTCTAGCCAAAGATATTTGAAATTTGATATGTGATATTTGATATGTGATTTTAGGCTCTGGGCTTTAGGCTCAAGGCTCAAGATTCAAGACCCAAAGAAAATAGAATTATACATCTTCATGAATTACAAATACTTACAGATATGTAAGAGATGGACTCTTACAACGGATGTGTAAGTATCTAATATCCAAAATCAAATATTCTTCAAAAAAATGAAAAAATCTAAATCCAAAAATCCGGTCTTATTCTTCATCCTCTGCGGAATCGTCTTAGGAGCGCTGGAAACTATCCTTGTCAATAAGGGACTTAACTATATCATACCCTTGGGGGAATCAGCCGGATTTTTCATCACCGCCGCGATAGTGGACGCCGCCTTAATGGTAATGTTAGCGGTCATTCTCTATATTCTGCCCTTCACCTGCAGATTGAGCCGTCCGCTGGGGATGATTCTGCTCGCTGTATGCGTTATCGGTCTGATAACCGCTATAATCCAGCCAGGCAGAAAGCCCGTAATAGCACAGGCTTTCGCAGATATAAATAAACCGAATATTATCCTGATCACTTTAGACACAGCCGGCCGCAAGCATATTTCTCTCTACGGATATCACCGGAACACTACGCCTAATCTTGACCGGATCAGCGCGGAAGGTGTGGTCTTCAATCAGGCGGTTTCACCTTCACCATGGACTTTACCGGGGCATGCCTGCATGTTCACCGGTCTGCTCCCTTCAGAACACGGCGCCACTTGGCGGTCGCAATACCTGGCTTCTTCGGTGCGGACATTAGCCGAAGTCCTGACCGAGAAGGGCTATCATACCGCCGGATTCGTCTGCGGACCATTCTGCGGAGGAGAATTCGGACTCGACCAGGGATTCCAATTTTACGATGAACAGCTCGGCTCTTTGAAAATCAAGCTCTATTCGGTAAGAATTATAGATAAGATTTGGGGATTATTGGAAGGCGAGACGGGGTCTAATCATATCAAACGCTTCCTCTCCCAATTGGAAGGTTATCCCAAATACGGCAAACGCCCGGCTGATTTGGTTAATAAAAGAGTTCTGCATCGGATGAACGGTAAAAATCCCGATACCCCTTACTTTTTATTTGTGAACTATTTTGACCCGCACCAACCCTTCATCATTAAGCCGCCTTATGATACTTTGTTCACCCAAAAGTACAAACCTTCACCCTCCGATACTTTAATGAAATGGCATCATCAATATGAACCCGAACGGCGGAAGTATATCAACGGCGAATCTATGCCTGCGGAATTTTTGGCGAGGCAGAAAGCCTTTGAAGAACTGGGATGTGACCTTTACGATGCGCTGATATATTTCATGGATGAAAAGATGAACGAACTACTCATTGAACTGCGGAAAATGGGCCTGCTGGACAATACATATATCATCATAACCGCCGACCATGGCGAAGGGCTCGGTGAACACCGGCAATGGGGGCATTATACTCTATACGATGAAATCTTGTTAGTCCCGCTGGTAATCATAGGCCCGGGAATACCTTCCGGCGTCAAAGTGGATAAGCAGGTGACCACGATGAATCTGTACCATACCATACTGCGCCTCTTGCAGATCGAAAATGAATCTTTTATAGAAGAAAAAAGTCTGTCGTTTTTATGGGAAGATACGACTTTATCCGGGGGGGAACCGGTTTATGGACAGTTCTATATGGATACAAACTTGGTGGAACAATTCGGCGGTCGTTTTGATAATGATGCGGTGATGCTGCGTATTCCGGAAATGAAACTAATCATTAAATCGGACGGTATTCGGGAAAAATACGGTTTACTGTCTGATCCGGAGGAAGTGAATAATATCATCGATTCAGCGTCATACACTAATCTTGACACCCTGCTGGAGAACTTCTATGATATTTCAATGGAATATATCGATGATGTTCAAGGCCATGTGATCGATGCCGAAACGAGAGAGAAGCTAAAGGCGGTGGGGTATATGAAATAAGAAGTTGGCAAGTGGCAAGTCAATATCTTGTTCCGGCATCAACCGTGATAGGTGAACCGGAGGCATATGAGGACTTACTAAAGCAATTCACCAATTTATAATGAGCGACATAAATAATTGTAATGTAGAAATGTCGGGATTGAGACAATCCCGACTACATAAGAAGAGCACCCACCGTGGAGTCAGGATTGTCTCAATCCTGACATGTAAATGACAAGAATTAATGTCGTTTATTATAAATAAGAAATTTCAAGAAATGGGAAAACCTCCACTAAAAGATCCGGCTGTTAAAATTTAGTTATTAAGTAAAAATTCACAACGAATTAAACGAAAGAAGATTCACAGCAGATTAAGCGGATTAAGCAGATATAGAACGGTCATTCGCCACTGGTCACTAGTGTTTCTGATTTCGAATTTTATAGCTTTAATAGCTTTCATAGCTTGTGAATCTTCTTACCACTTGTAACTTGCCAACTTGCCAACTGGCTAACTTTTTAAGTTAGCCTTCACCATCGCCGCAATAAGGGGGAACATGATTTCATGATGGCCGGTGAAGCTGAATTTTTCGCCGCCGCCGGTGGCTGTCGGTCGATAGAGCACATTCTGCCCCGGGCGGTAATGCTGGATCATATCGAAATTGGCGGCGTGAAAATCCTTAATCGCTCCTGATACATTCCTCGCAGCTGTCAACGCTTTCAAGAACACCTCCGGCATCACCACCGCCGAACCTAAGTTAATCACTATCCCGCCCGATAACTGGGTGATCCTTTGAGCGAAGATTTTGAAGTCGTTATAAGAAGCGGCTCCGACCGCTTCGCCCCTGCAGGAAGGCTGTTGATGGACAATATCGGTGCCTATACCCACATGTATAGTGCAGGGGATTCCCATCTCCCGGCAGTTCCACAATAAAGATATTTCCCGGTTCACCACCGCTTCATCCAGCTTGTCACCCAGCGCTTCTCCGAAACCGATGCCGTTATCATACGCGTAATTCGCCGCTTCATTGAGGAATTCTCCCGTCTCCCGCGCCATACCGAATGTTCCGTCGGCTAATCCTTCTATCACTTCCTCCGATGTCTGCCCAAACATGCTCATTTCGCAGTCATGAATAGCCACTGCGCCGTTGCCGGCTAATGCTGTAATCAATCCCCGCTTTATCAAATCGATTATAATAGGCGATAAACCCGTTTTTATGGGATGCGCGCCCATCATCAAGATGACCTCTTTTCCGGAGTTGGCGCAGTCCGCCCATAAACGGGCGAACCGCTTCAAATCCGCCGCCTTTAATATTTTCGGCAATGATTCGATGTATCTATCGAAATCATCACCCGGCTCGTATACTTTACCCAAGAAATCCACACTCACTTTGCTATGGCGTTCGGCGATCGAATAGGTCTTGACTTTGTTCAAGTCTATCTGCGGATGACGTTTTTTCATTCTCGATAAGGTTTTCCTAATCTGTACTTCTGTAAGCGGGCGTCGATGGTGCCGATTAATATTGAAGTTTTCATCAAAACCGGTATTTTATATTTATCATCGGTAAGCCATAAATTTATCGACCCTTCGGATTTGAACATCCCTTCCGATTCCAGGAAAGGTTCCAGCACTATGCAGTCGAATTTTCCGGCGGGAACCTCCACATTCTCCCGCCGGCGCACTTTAACCTTCAATGGATAGTTCTTATCTATATCATGCAGATTGATTGACAGCGTGTCGCCGGGATTGAAATCCAATGTCCGGACATAGAAGAGCGCCGACAGTATATCCTGGACACAGCCGGGGATAGAGGTGGATTTCTTATACCTGCCTTTGCTTACCAAATGAGCCTTGCCTTGCTCATGCTCATAATACACTACCTTGTCGTCCTTGTAATGCCCTTCGTTGAGTTTTTTTACGAACTTACGGGTGAATATCCCCTTGACATCGATGTCGGTTTCGATATAATCCCGCACTTTGAAGATTATATCGAAGGTCTTGTTAGAGGAAACCCGGGATATCATCTGATAACATAGAAATCCGCTGACATCTGTAACCGTATCGATGGACATCACCGCAGTCCCGGCGTTGATGAACTTATAATCGATAGAGAATTCAAAGTAATCGCCGACGCCGAAGATTTCATTTTCCCAAACCCGGGTGATATCACCGCTTTCATCGGCATCGGCGGTTGATAAAAATAATGTTAATAATAAGAAAAATAAGAACATTTTAGCTTTATTAAAACTGCCTCCACATTCGTCATTCCGGCTTGTCCGGAATCGGCTGGGATAACAACTTGTGTGCCGATTCTGGACGCGCTTCACTTGCCAAAATGACGAAGATTTTAAGTTATTATTAAGTTCTCGTATATTAAATAGAGGGGTACTGACCCCAAAAGGGAAAGGGGGTTTAAGGGGGAAACCGTAGGTTGTCCCCCTTCCCCGGAGAGATAATTTCCCGATTTTTGTATGAGACTTGCCTCAGCGTGAATAAAGCGCTAAATTCACCATGGGGCTGCCAGGGTTCGGCTGATTAAGTTTGAGATTTATTCTCTGTCAAAGACTGCCGCCGCCGGTCTTAGCGTAACTGTAAGGGCGGGGGGTGAAGGTGATTACCCACATCCCTTGACTTGCTGAAAGCGTAAAAACAATAGATATAAGTCATTTCAGGAAATCGCGTGATACAAAAAACGGCATTTGAACAACCCATTAAATATTCTTTTCAAGCAATTCCCAGTTATTCCCTAAGATTCTTGGAGTAATTTCAAAGTGCCTGATAAAAGGATAAAGTGTTCTAAAATGATAAAATACTTTTTCACCATCTTCTGAAATATTAAATTGATAAAAACCAACAATGTTTATTCTTTTATCCCACACAGCTATCCATTTTTCTTCCCTGGAGATAAATTTACTTATATTTGATGAAAAGGGTTTATTTAATAACTCTATTGCAATATTTCTGTATCTTGCTTCGTCGATTATTATCCCGAATATTCTTCTAAACTCCTCAAAATGCTTTTCCTTCCTCTTTATTCTATCCTTATGAAACTCTACAAATAAAAATGAAACTTTCCGTTCCCGTTTCACTTTAATATAATTATAAACAAAATAATTTCGGGTGGCTTCATCTACCAAGCCGAATTTACTTCTTTTACTTTCATCAATATCACCGATTAGCTTTTTTGCATTTCTAATGATAGTATCAGGATCAAACATTTATTCTTACCATCTTATATTTTAAGTTTTTAGTTGAACCGAAGTTAATTACTTCCAGTTTAGGTATTATTATAAGTCCTTGTTGAATGAACCCCCGCCTGCTTGATTCAGTGCGTCAAATAGTATTCTGGCAATGCATGCGAATAAGCATAGACTGTCCACATTAACCGCGCCGCCGATCCTGCCGGAAGCGTAAGGGCGGGTGAATACCGGATTATTCCAGTAATTCACGATGCTCCGCCTTCATCCAAACATTTATGTGGAAAGCTTGTGAATATCGCCGCTTCGCGCCGCCCGCCGGTTCGGGCGTATAGTAACATCGCACAAGAAATCATTCAACAAACCTTTGAATCGCACTCAGTGGCATTCAAGGGATCAGTGTCAATCAAAACCCACGCCGCCGATCCTGCCGGAAGCGCATGAGTGGGCGGTGAAGATGATTACTGTATGAATCCACGCCTAATTTTCTTATCGGCTATCAAGTTCAATGATCTTCGCTGCAAGTTGCTTTTGTTCTTGTTCAATATAATTCATAATTTTATTTACTGCACTTTCAGTAAGAAGGTCAAGGCCATAATGGCTCGCAAGATAAGCGAATGCAAAAGAAATATGAGGATTTGAAAACGCACCATTATTATTATTTTCTGTTGCCACATAACTTGTTAAAGCAGCTTCTATTACCTTTTCACGGAACTTTTTTGTGCATGGCAGTCCTCTAAATTTCAAGCAAATTAACGGTGCAAGATGAAAGAAATCCTTTTCTACCATGTTGCTGCCTACCAATTTAGCAAACGGAACTGTTTCTTGAGCCTCCTTATATCCTGCAGCTATTTCTTCAAGCCAGTTTTGTAAAGTGTTTGGTATCGGAATTCTTGCTTTCATAATTTGTCAGGGTTGACATTTTAACTTACTTGGATTCAGCGATATTTAACCCTTTTACCAATTGAATTTGGCTTTAGTCGTCGCTAATAACTAAAGCTGCTGTTAATAAATGTACTATAAAAATGGATTTTATTCTATATCTATATCAATCAACATATTCAGTTCACCACGCCACCGGTCTTGCCGGAACCGCAAGGGCGGGTGATGGAAAAGTGATTGTTTCAGGAATCCAAGTGCGGCTATGGAATTTCTGCCCGAAAAAGGTCAAAATCACAAAATATCATCACTTTCAATTTTAAGTTGGGCTCTCATCTTGCTTCTTCATACAACAGTGTTTGTATTTCTTACCGCTGCCGCAGGGGCAGGGGGCGTTGCGGCCGATTACAGGTTCTTCCTTGACAACTGTTTGGAGTCTGGTAAGCCGCATACGCGGTACTTCTTTGAATGAGCTCGGATTCAGCATATATTCGATTTCGCAGATATCTTCCGGTTCATCCGGTTCCAATTTACCAATGAACTGCCAGCCGTTTCTTTGACAAATAGCGGCAATTTCGCCCATCCTTTTCTCTGTCTGCGCATGAAAACAGATAGGTTTCTTCTCTGTTCCCAGTTTTGCCATATTTAACCTTTTTAATATGATTTTAAGCTTATTCCCGCCAAAGCCTTTTATATTCTTTCTGCAGTCTTTGGTAAAGACTCTTAATCGCCAAGTGTTCCGGACTGTCTTTCTGCGGATATTCTTTTTCGTCATCGACGGTCTCGCTGAGAACATCTAAAAGACATTCGACATCCCAGCGGTATAGCCCAATCGGGCGGACTCCTGCATATTTTTCAATCCGCCGGTCAAGACTGAAAGATTCCGGTAAATCATCCGTCCACTTCTTCAATTCCTCAAGCTCTAATCCGGTTATTAGGATTTCCAGTTTCTTATCATTTTTGCCAGGTTTCATAGTTCATCTCCCTCGCATTTCTGCGTCAAATGTTATAGTCAGTTTGTTTGATATTAGAACCTTAATCCGCTTCAATTTTCACTAACCGATATTTCTGCAATTTGTTTATTGGGTTTTTATAGTATTGCGTAAGCTATAATATTTTCCTTCATTAAATCTAATGGGTTATCAAGTTAGTTCAGGAAATTAAAAAATCATTTTCAATTTTCAATGCCTTTCTGTATTAATCTACCCGGAAGGGGTAAAATATGAATAGCCACAAGTGAAACCTGTGGTAAAATTATCATCCATTACCAACCCTGAGGGGTAGAATAATAAATAGATACGCTATTGTTCGACTCTTTCAGTGTCGTAATTGGGTCAGTTCTTAATTCTGTGGATTTCACCCACAACTATTCAGATTAATCCCCTTTGGGGATTTTGTTGAACAAACTTGATAACCGATAAGATTATGTAAACAACCTCTTCTCAAAAACTTCGATAAAATCCCTTTTCATGCTTTCATTATAAAAAGGAAGTCCTAAAAGCTTGTAATCTTTACTCTCCATCTTTATAATCTCAAAAGTGTTTTCAATTTCTGTCAAAAAATCCTGTTTCCATCTATCATCGGTAACAAATATATCACCTTTAGGCTCAATGAAAATTTGATAAATCAACACCTTTTTTGTGCCGTTTTCTTTTAAAAAAAGCACAAAATCCGAAGCTCGAAATTCGAAATCCGAAACTGACAGTTTTAACTCGCAGCTCGAAACTTTTAAAAATATCTTGATACAAGATTTTCTGCCAGAAAAAGCAAGAAAATCAGAATTAAGGTACTAAACTCCTGAATTCTGAGAAAGCGGAGGTGTTGCTGAGAAGTCTTGTTAGAGCCAGCCTCGCTCAGCAAATGGGTGAGCAAATCGATAAAGCCGCATAGTGAGCGAAAATGGAATCTTTAATATTTCATTGATTGTCTTGAATATACCCGATAATATCGTCGGATATTACGAAAAATACAAACTAAAAAATCTGGTGCGAAACTTAAGTTATTTAACATATCCAATAGCTTTGAGTCTCTTGACTATTTCAGGATTTTGCAGTTTGGTATCTCCTAAACCGGACACTCCGGTTCGCATATTATACCAATCTTCAACAAACAGACCATATTTATCATCTAAGAAAACGGACCTGCCCTGCATATTAGCCAATTCAGGCGAACCTGTTAAATCTAATATGGTGGGAGTAATATCTAGAATATCCGCCTTTTCTAGTCTTCCCCGGGGAATATTCGGCCCGGAAATTATCAAAATTCCACTTGGAGCAAAACGATGATCACCTGACCATAAGATTGTTGCCCGACTCAAATTTCGGTCAAAACCGTGATCGTAAACGACTAAAACAATGGTATTAGGCGGTGTAGATGCAATTATTTCTCCTACCCATTCATCCACTTTTTGATAGTATTTTTGGATTGTCTGCTTTAAATCCTCTTCTTCGGCAGAATCAGTTAAGTTCTCATACAGATGCATATAATTATGACACATTATATCCACTCCCTGAAGGTAAATCATCATGCAGAACGGTTTTTGAAGCATTGGCAGGACATTTTTCCCTAATAAATAACGATATCGGTCAGTCGCGTAGGTTTTCCTTAGTTGACGAAGTCTTTTTGCTTTAAGTATGTTTCCTCCTCCTTTACCCCTTGTTGCAAACAACTCTTGGGGAATTTCACCCGAAATTGTGAAGAACGACCATTCGCTATCTGGAATCTCGTCTTGTCGGATGTTGATTGAATTAACCAACTCTATTACATCATTACAATAATAATGGTTTTCAAGGTTCAGTTTTGCAAGATCATACCGTGAGTATTCATTGGCGAATGCATTCACCATGCCTTTACAGCTTAGTGGTAATAGTTCACAAGTTCCTATAATGGCAGAAGAATAACCCAGGCGCATGAGAATATCCCAAAAAGCGAGCGGATAATGGGTGATTTTCCGATTACTGGGGATAAAAAGTGTAGCGGCAAATTGAAAGGGATCCGGAATCCGCGAATGGTTTCGCTTGAAAATAGTGTTGAAGGGCAGTGAAATTACCGAAGGCCGATACTGATGAATTTCCGGCATATAACCTGTAAATATGGTATTCCAGATAGCTGGCGAAACTGTCGGCTTGATAGTATGAAGAGGCGCAAAGGCGCCGTTGTCTATCAAGGATTCAAAATTTGGAAGTTCACCAGAATCTATTAACAAATTAGTTATGCGCCAATCCATTCCATCTATACCAAGCAACAAGATGTTGGGAGAATTTTTATCAGGCTCTATAAATTCGGCGGGAATGGGTGAATTGAGGTAGTCGAAGCTCTTCGATACTAAGAAAGCGGTGAATATTCCCCACACCGCTAAAATAAAAATCGAAGCTGTTACTTGAAATTTAGTATACCGCCATGTCTCAAATAGCCTTTTAATTGAAAAGTATGATAATGAAAATACAGTTATGCTTACAATTCCTTGAATAATACTCCAAAGATAATTATAATCGGTTCGTGATGAAGCAAAGCCCCAAAAGAACAGCAGAATCCCCACTAAAAAGAATCCTAACCATTTTATGACAGGGGATCTTTCAAAGATTAGTTCTATTCGAAATAATTTATAAAAAACTGCGAGAATTGAAAGAAACAAAAATGGGAGTAGTAAAGCGAAAGTTGTAATTACCAAGAAAACTTGAAAGGAATGAGTAGTCACAAATAAATGATCCATTAGATCGCCAACAAAGTAGAATCTGAATAGCGAGAGCGACATAACAGTAATTATAATCGAGATGAGAGCGCTAAAAACGGTATTGGAGCCATTTTTTTTCATGATTCGGTTCTCCTGTTAGATCGGTTAAGTGTCATTGTTCCTAAGTAATTCTTTCACTAACTCTAACCTGTTTCTAACAAAAACTAACCAAGCACTATGCTTAAAAGAATCATTATATTTAAATCCATCATTTCCAGTATTATACGGCGGATCAATATAAATCAACTTAACCTTCCCTGCAAATCGTTTTTTCAAAGAATGTAAAGCAAGGAGATTGTTCCCTTTAATTATCAGATTATCTTTGATGTTACCCAGTTCATCATAGGTGAATTCATTAACCGGGTGCTCGCCGTCTTTGTCAATGCGCTTGATATTGGTCAAGACTTTGGGGTCGAATAAGCGGTCGATGTCATCCGGAGCTAAGGTTTCATTATAAAAAATTTCATCCCGTTTTTGATCCTCTTTGGTCATTCCGCCTTCCAGCACACAATCTTTATAAGGCCAAGACAAGACTACTTCTTTGCTTTCGCTCAAAAACTCGCCGTCTACCGTCAATCCGATTTTATTTTTAAAAGCCGTGTAAGAATCCGGCAAAAACTGCTTATTGTTGACAAATCGGATAAATTTTTCTTTGTCAAAAACAAGGACTTTCTCCACTTCAAAGAAAAAATGCTTCTTAATCTCTTCTTTAGACAAAAGGAGTTTAATCAATCCGCCGTCATTATTCCTTGCTAACTCTTGGATTTTGTTCTTCAGTAGTGAGTTTTCAAGCGAAATAAGGCGGTCGTCTTGCCTTAATAATTCAGTAAGGTCATTGTATAAGTTTTGCATATCAGCTAAATTTTTAATTTGATAAATTATTTCTAAATTTAAAAAGCGGTTGTTTTCACTTCCTAAACCCTCTAAACAAGCAGGTAATTAAGAAGATTCAAAAGGGTTCGCTGTTCGCCGGTTATTAAATAACCTGCTCCTAATTTTAGGTATCCGATAACACCCTCCTTTCTCTTCCCTTAACCCGTCAGTCAATATGGGTCGCCTGATTTTCAGTGGAAGCCACAACCGCTTTAGGACATATTCTATCATAAAAACCTTAACTGTTTAAGTATCAAACTTATTAAATGAAAAAAGAGGTTGTTATTCAAGGATTGAGCGCGGTTTATCTGCTTCTTCCGGGTGCGCTATCCGCCAAATCGGTTTCAATATACTCTCCGGATTACTAAAATCAAAATTTCCCTTGCTGGTATACCAAAATCCTCTCCATTCCTTGCCTTCGGTGGCTTTATAGCCAGCGTCTATCAAGTGATTCAAGCGGTTTCTGTTCCTTACTTTCTGCCAATCCTTGTCATGCTCTATCACTGTCAAACCCCTAAAGCCGCGTATATTGAAGCGGTTCGTAACTTTTACTTTTAACAATGGACATATTTTTATAATATAGAAATTCTGAACAAAAATTACAAATATTCGAAGGAATTGCTGGGAGCTCGATAAAAAAAAATTTGATAAGGACTGGATTTGCTCATTATGCAAGCGACTTCTGCAAATCCTCCTTCGACCTCAGCCGTGAGATTCGCAGTTCGCTGATCCTATCGAAAAGGATTTTCCCCTTCAACCGCTCCAAATCTTCATCGGGATTTTTTTCTTAATTAAGCGCAGGAAATCCGCCTTGGTGCGGGCGATAGCTACTCCTTTCCGTTTGGCGAGTTCGCGGAGCTGGAGGATTGTCAACTTAGCAATGTTTTCACGAATTTCAATCTCCTCATCTGCTCCTTGGTTTGCTGGGGCGCTTGAAGGCGACTGGGCGGCAATCTCGCCCGGGGCATTTATATTGCATTGCCTGTTCCTTCGGACGCTGTACACGGGCTTTCTGGTGCGTTCTGTGCGATTTCGCTTGCCTCGGTGATAACCTCGCTTAAGATGCTTTTCCAAGGTTCGCCATCTTCAAATTCACCCTTCTTTGCAAGTACTACAACAAAGGGAAATGAGGTCAAAACAATTTCCCCGTTTTTCAGCTTTACATTCCAGCCTTTGCTGGTTTTTTCGTGAAGGATACCTTCTTCTTTTTTGTAAAGACCGCCGGTGATCTTCACTAAATCTCCAGCCTGTTTTTGATTTGTTGTGCTCATGTTTAGTTCCTTTCTGTTTTGATAAATTAACCAATTGAAATTGCAGGGATTAACCTGCAGTTCATTTATGAAAAAGTCAAGGTATTTATGAAGAAAAGGCGAAAAAAAGAGGACTTCATTTGAAGCCCTCTTTTTCCGGACTAACTACCGCAAATTTATCACTTTTCGGAGGAGCAGTGATGCGATTATGTTATCCCGGAACGCCTTCCGGCGTAGCGCCGAGCGGCGCTTTTGATGGCGCCAGCATTTTCTTCAAGTCCTCGATTTTACGCTGGACGCCCTGCTGATGGGCATTAGTATCTTACCTTTAATATCTAAGAGTTTATCATTTAGATATTTTTTAATTTTGGTGGTTTATGCTTATTTACATACTGCTCAACCGACCACTCATAAATTCTGATTATGCGATGCCCCAGCCGGCGGTATTCAAGTTCACCGTTGCGGTAAAGCCTGCGGACGGTGGGCAGGCTCAGTTCCAAAATCTCGCAGACCTGTATCGGTTTTAACATTTTTTCCATTGCATTCATCCTAAAAATGAGAGCCCCCGGGTGCTGGAATCCGCTTAAGCATCACCGGGGGCAGATAACCCGTTAGGGTTATAATTACTTCTTGGTGCGGATTCCAGCAATAATTCAGTTCGAGATTTTTTTCACCACGAACAGGTCATCGTGACCAGGAATTGTGAAAATTTCGACCTGGTCACGTGGACGTGTTTGATGTTTTATACCGAGATAGTGTAGTAGATATTTTGGTAGCGTTACAGCCGGATAATGAGATGAATAATGAATTATCCGCCGAATCCCTTGCTGTGGCAAAGGCTCTAATTTTAAATCGTTTCGACTTGACATTGTAAAAATTTATCTTTAAATTTATCTGTAATTCTTCGACAGGAGCGAGAACGCCCCCTGTCGATGGATTGGTATCCCGCCGCCGTCGGTCGCCAAACTCAAGCGGCGGCGGGAATATAGTTATCTATGTTCTTTGTGTATTAGCGGAAGAGTCGTTCCGCGACATTAAGCATAAATAACGCGTTTATTCGAATTGTAGATTT
>JADHWD010000221.1 GCA_016783645.1 bacterium | reverse complement strand
AAACGACAATAATAATTGTTCTTTAGAGACCGATTTTTACATGAACATATGTCTTAGTATTCGACCCTGAAAGGGTCGCATGTGAATAGCCGTAGGTGAAACCTACGGTATAAATTAAACGAAACGGTTCGACCCTAAAAGGGTCGCACAAATACCTAAAATTATTGTCGCTCATTATAGTATAGATTCGAGCCGCGAGACGCGGGTTATCAAGTCAGCAAGTCAAAAAGAATGTCTTAATCCTGAATATCCTGTATATCCGAAGTTAATTCAACAACAGTCCATAGTTTAGACTTTAGAATTTAAATCATATAATCCAAAAAATCAAACATTTCTGGGAAAAGGCTGTAAATAATTCGGCTCTAATCCCCTGATTTCCTGTAACCTGCCTTCTTTCAGTTGTCTCGCCGCTAACACTCCCACAGCTTTCACCTGTGGATTCAAGATCTCCGGCAGGGATAGATATTCTGCGGGGATACAATTCCGTAGAGTATCGGCATGCTTCAGCGCTCCTTCTCCCGTAATTAAGACCGGTTCACGGATTATATCTTTAATATTTTGTACCTTACAATAATCATCCTGCATTTTCCTGACAAGACTTCCCGCTTCCCATTTGAATGCGGCGAAATATACTTCACCGCCTTTCATTATAGTGAGGGGTACGATTAGTTTTTCTGAGAATCCCGCTGAATATGCCGCTGTTTCAAGTGAGTTCACCGCTGTCAAAGGGATGCCGAGTTTGAAACATACACCTTTAGTGTAAGCGGCGCCTACCCGCAGACCGGTGAAAGAACCCGGTCCCGCGCTGAAAGCCGCCGCATCGAGCTGACGGAAATCCATCCCGCACTCTGATAGTAAAAATTTAACTAAAGAGGATAATCTTGCGTCCCGTCCCTTGCCTAATACTAAAGATATTTCACCAATACATTCACCGCTTTTGAAGAGAGCGATTCCGGTGATTTTCCCGGAAGTATCGACCGCTAAAAGGTTCAACCGGCTATCCTTTCAATCTCAATCAGCCGTTCAATATCACTATCAGAATATTTTATCCTCACTTCCCACCTCGGCGTTGTATGCAGAATAGCGAATCTTTCACCCCATTCTATCACACAGATGGAATCATCATCCTGTAAAGCTTCAACATTAAGTTCTGATAGGTCATCGCCGGGATTCAAGCGGTAAAAATCATAATGGTTAAGCGTACATCTGCCCTGATAGGTTTTCACCAGATTGAATGAAGGAGAGGTGATGTTTTCTCTGATTCCCAGCCCCGCCGCTATCCCTTTGACGAAGACGGTTTTGCCCGCTCCCAATTCTCCGATGATGAACACGACATCGCCGGCTGATAAATTTTCGCTGAATCTGTTCCCTAATTCTTGAGTCTCAGCGGGATTACGAGTGATTTTCGGAAGGTCACTTTTCATTTTGCAGTCATGGTGACAATCGGTAGAATCATCTCTTCCATAGAAATTCCGCCATGAAAGAAGCTGTCGCGGAACAATGCTAGATATTTATGATAATTGGTGGGATATACAAAATAGTAGTTCTCTTTGGCGATCAGGTAGTTGGTGTTTAATCCTCTATCCGGCAGTTTGAAAAGGGAAGAATCGTTGATTATGACAGCCTGCTTGGGATCGCATTTGAGGTTCCGTCCGTATTTATACCGCAGATTGGTGGAGGCTTCTTTGTCGCTTATGACTTTGGCTCCGCGCTTGACTCGGACCGAACCATGGTCGGAGGTGATGATTATAACTGTATCCTGTTTAGCGAAGGTCCGCAAAATTGAATATAAAGCCGAATGTTCAAACCATGATTTAACCACCGAGCGGTAAGCGGCTTCATTAGGCACCATCTCTTTCAAAACTTCACTGGAGGATCGGCTGTGAGCCAATATGTCGATGAAATTGAAGACCATCGACACCAGCGGAAGATTGAAATACGACGAAACTTTCCGCTCCACATTAGCAGCTTCCTCCGGATCCAGCACTTTAACATATTTGGGTTTGGGTTTTAATTTTAACCCGTATCTTTCCAGTTGAAAATCCATCAGCTGGCGTTCAAAGCGGTTGGACGAGGATTCATCGTCTTCCCCCCTCTGCCATATTTCCGTGAAATGTTTCTGGATGTCGGAAGGGAATAAACCTGAGAATAGCGCATTCCTCGCATAAGGTGTAGCGGTGGGCAGAATGGAATAATAATAATTACGATTGATGAGATAGTATTCCTTTAAGAGTTCCTCTATGGGAAGCCATTGATCAAGGCGCAGGCAGTCGATCACGATGAACAAGACATTACGACCCGCCGAAAGATGAGGAAACACATATTTATTCACCACATCCGTCGACAGAGCGGGACGGTCATCGGAACTAAGCCAATGAGTATAATCCTCTTCTACATATTTGTTGAATTCAATATTGCACGAATCTCTCTGGTTTTCCAGGCTTTGTAGAATTCCCATGTCAGGATGACTATCGAGCTCCACTTCCCAATTGGATAGGCGCAGATGAATATCGATCCATTGTTTCCAGTCAGCCTCTAAAGCTAATTGATTTATTCGGTTGAATTCACTGATATAGTCTTGAGTGAGCTTCGCCTCCGATAATTTTTTACTGTCGAATATTTTCTTCAAAGCCGATAAAATCTGGCTGGGATTGACCGGCTTGGTAAGATAATCGTCTATCTTGGAACCGATAGCCATCTCCATCAGCCGTTCTTCCTCGTTCTTGGTGATCATCACCGCCGGAAGATCGGGGCGTATCTCTTTCAATTCCACCAAAGTGGACAGACCGTCCCGCCCCACCATCATCTCGTCCAATAAAACCGCATCGAAATTTTCACGCTTGACCAGTTCTATTGCGTCATCGCCGTTAGTTACCGGTATCACTTCGTAACCCCGGTTTCCCAGGTATATTATATGAGATTTCAACAACTCTATTTCGTCGTCAACCCATAATATTCTTTTTCCACTCATATCGGTTAAACCTCTTGAACTTTAATCCGAACTGTTCAATAATTCCAGCATCTCTCTTCTCGTATCATCGTCCAAATCCGCCAATCCCAAAGTCATCCTGGCTGTGATTTGGTAGTATTCTAATAATTCAGGATAATTTTTCAAAGCCTCTAAATGCTCTTTCACAACCTGCTTATCGCCCCGGCTCAAAGGTCCCGTCAAACACTTCCCATTTAATCCATACTCGTAAACATTTGATATTGTTCCGGAAACGAGGGGGAGCAGCATTTTTAAAGCTTCATCAGAAGATAATCCGGCGTACTCTCCGATTTGCACCGCAGATTTCAATAGACCCAGCAGGTGATTGGACGCTGTCACCGCTGAAGCATGATACAGGGTCTTCTTTTCGGTTTCAATCCGAATGGGGATTCCTCCCAAGTCTTGTACTATTTGTATCCCTGTTTCAACATCGCCGCCCTCAATCCCGCAATAAATTCCCTTGAATTTATCAATCCCGCTATTGAGAGTGAACGATTGCATCGGATGTATGGAAAGAGTTTTTGCGCCTTTTTCAGCCAGCGGTTCCAACTCAGTCGATGAATAAGCGCCGGAGCAGTGTATCACTATCTTATTAATCCATGAAATCGGCGCATTGGCTAATCCCCGGGCGGTTTCACTTATCTTGTCATCGGGAACGGTGATGAACCATAAATTCACCGCTTGAATACCATCATTGAAGAGATCGATAATTTTTGCGTCCAGTTCAGCGGTCAGCGTTTCAATCCGTTCCGCTTCTAAATCAAAGATATAAAGTTCCCGGCACCCAAGATGTTTCATCGACCTCGCTAAGGTAGAACCCAGCCGGCCAATGCCGATTACAGCCGCGCTTCTATAAAATTTGTTCTTCAATATCGTGATTATAATAACTACGGATTAACAGGATATTCAGGATTAGAAAAAGTAAAAAGGCAAAAGTAAAAAGGCAAAAGTAAAAAGTAAATAGTATTCGTGTAAATTCGTGTTCATTCGTGGATAATTATTTCAAGGTGGTGTCTACTGCGGAGAGTCGACACCACCAGAAAGGGTCATTCCACAATCGGAATATAGCTGTCAGTCCTACGGTCGCGGTAGAACTGCCAGGTGCGTCTCACTTCATCGATCATATCCAAATCCAAATCTGCGATGACCAACTCGTCTTTATCGGTTGAACCTTTCACGATGATTTTGCCTCTGGGATCGCAGAAAAAACTTTCGCCGAAGAATCGTCCGGTTTTCCAAGGCTCTTCGATCCCCACGCGGTTGATAGCGCCGACGAAATAACCGTTAGCCACCGCGTTAGCCGGCATCTCCAGCTCCCACAAATGTTTGGCTAATCCTTCAACTGTAGCGGAGGGATTGAATACAATCTCCGCTCCGTTCAATCCCAATACCCGCGCTCCTTCGGGAAAATGACGATCGTAGCAGATATAGACTCCGATATTAGCGTAAGCGGTTTTGAAAACAGGATAGCCGGTGTCGCCATGACGGAAATAGAATTTCTCCCAGAATCCGGGATAAAGATGCGGCAGATGATGTTTGCGGTATCGGCCAAGATAAGCCCCGTCGGCGTCGATCACCACTGCCGTGTTGTAATACAAACCGGTCATCACTTTCTCCATCACCGGCGCAATCAAGACTATTCCGTATTTTTTTGCAGTTTCCCTCATCAGGACTGAAGTTGATCCTTCCGGAATGATTTCACCCAAATCGTACCATTTTTTATCCTGTTCCGCCGGAAAATAGGGGGAATAGAACAGTTCCTGCAGGCAGAGAATTTTCACATCCCGTTTAGCCGCATCATCGATCATCTTGAGATGCTTTTCTATATTTTTCCACTTTATATCTTTAATACTGTTATCCGCTGAAGCGGCGTTAGCAGCTTGAATCAATCCGCATCGCACTATCTTTGACAAATAACGCTCCTTTCAATTTATGGTAGTGTCCCTATATAGTTGTTTTATAGCATTGAATTCGATATTATGCTGATTCGAAAATAAAAAAATGGTAGGTCGGGGGCTTGTCCCCCGACAAATTGTGCGGGGGGATAAACCCCCCGCCTACCATAACAATTA
>JADHWD010000023.1 GCA_016783645.1 bacterium | reverse complement strand
GTGATAGTTGACATGATAATAACTATGATGATATATACCCCAGTCCGCTTGATTCCCATAACTCTGCTTATCACAATCATATTAGGTAAAGAGAGCGAAGGTCCCGCCAGTAATAAAGTTAAGGCAGGCCCTTTCCCCATCCCCAAATCCATCAAAGTCTTGACGATGGGCACTTCGGTCAAAGTGGAAAAATACATCAAAGCGCCGAAAACGGAGGCCAGCAGGTTATTCCCCAGCGAATTTCCTCCCACCCATTTCTGGACTACAGATTGGGGCAGTAATTCTTTGATCACTCCGGCAATGAATACTCCGGCGAGCAGTACTGGTACAATTTTCCAGATGAGCTTCCAAGTTTCCCGCATCCACAAAGTTCTTTCTTCACCTGAATACCAAAGAAACGACAGCCAAACAGTCAAGATCAGAAAAACCAATGATATAAGAGCAAAGACAGCCTTCCCGGAAAAAATAAGTTGTGCAGTCCCTTCACCGGCGATAATTAAATTTATCATTAATCCTATCGATGAGGCGGTGACTAAAAGCGTTGCCATCACTCCGAAATAGAGTGAAACCTTCCATAGCGGATGTCTTTTTTCATCTTCCGGAATAATTAATTCACTGTCGTTATTATACAGTTTTTCTTCCTGTTTTTTAAAGATTACCGCCATCAACAATCCGATGATAATAGAGAATGAGATTGCTCCAACTGCCCGGGCTATTCCCAAATCCATCCCCAACAATCTGGCGGAATAGACAATCGCCAGGACATTAATCGCAGGGCCGGAATAGAGAAAAGCGATCGCTGGTCCCAGCCCCGCTCCCCGCTGTCGGATACTAGCGAACAGCGGGAGTATGGTGCAGGAACAGACCGCTAATACAGCGCCTGAAACCGAAGCAGTACCATAGGCGAGTACTTTATTCGCTTTAGCTCCGAAATATTTCATCACCGCCGTTTGGCTCACAAATACAGCTATCGCTCCCGCAATGAAAAACGCCGGGATGAGGCAGGTAAGCACATGCGCGGATAGATATTCGGATAAGGCTTCGATTCCGCCGTAAAATAATCTCATCATTGTTTTATTGTGTTATTGTGCAGAGATGCAAATTGATAGTTAAAAAAATTTAGCTCGTTTCAATGAATTCCTGCGCCTTTTCCATGAATGCGGCGGCGGCTATTTCATCGACTATTTCAAGTATCCGGAATACACTATCATCCTTTATTCTGTAATACACAGAAACGCCTTCCCTGCGGCTTTCCAATATCCCGGCGTCCCGCAATTTTGACAAATGGCGGCTGATTACGGAATTATCTTCCGGCATGGAAGGATTGATTTCACAGACGCACCGTTCACCTTCCCGCAGTAAATATAATATTCTCAATCTGGTCGGCTGCGCCAGCGCCGACAGCAAATCCGCTTCATATTGTATCTTTTTTAATTCCATGATTGATCCTTTGCCGCTGTTATGATTTGTCTATTTGCGCAATTATGCAATAATATAAGAATTTTTTCTCTAAATTACAACTTTTTAATCATAAAAAGGCGTAACATTATAGTTCTTTAGAAAACAACCGCTTTTGTCATTCTGAACTTGATTCAGAATCCATTAAAAAAACAATGGATTCCGGGTCATGTCCGCCTGTGGCGGACGCCCGGAATGACAATATTACGCAGGATTTTTCTAAAAGTCAAAATGCTATATGCAAGTTAATATGTCGTTCAGTATAACTATCAATTCTTAATTTTTAATTGGTTATTAGTCATTGGTCTTTGGTCATTATAATTCACTGGCTATTATGGCTATTGTGGCTATGAAACACTAACCGGAACGGCGGGCTAACTTGTTACTGAAAATGGAAAGCAGACCGCCGAGCATAAGATAGCTAATAGCAAGTTCAAGCATTATCCAGACTCTTCCTGCAAAATTCTCTGGTAATGTTAAATTTCCAAAACCAAGCGTGAAAAAACTAATAAAACTATAATAATAAGGTGAAAAACAATTTAAAACAGGTTTTTCAACTGTATAACTTACAATTGGATTGATAGAATCGATAAAATCAGCAACAAAATTTGGCATATAAGCAGGTATATAATAATCAGCATTGATAGCACCAAGAAATCCTATTAATACAAGACACCAAAATAGCCACAAGAAAATATTATTGCCACATCCGCAAGACCCTCTCCATAAACAATACCAATGTGGATGTTTTTCTTTGAATCGATAGAGATATTGCTGGTCTTTGACATATTTGTATAAATCTGGAGCCATAGTAGTGTCGGCATCGTCAATGTTTACGCCGTAAAAATCTGTATAAAACCAAGGAACAGTTAAATGGTTCCAAATGGATATTAAATTGGGTTTTTTAAGTTTAATTTTTATGTCGAAGAATTTCTTGAATTCAAATTTAAACAATTTCTTTATTGAGGGTAGTTTTATCTCTGTGAAAAAGTGATCGCGCCAGAGAGGCAGAAATCTGCAATTTTTAAAATATGTCGATCGTTCAGTTGGTCCAAGTTCTATACTGACAATTTCTTTACCAAAAGCGGCATCCTTAAAAGAACATGAAGTTAAATCCATATCAATAAATTTTGTTCCTTCAACAAAAGCCGTTCCAAAATTCACATTACATACTTTTCTTGTATCACAAAATGAAGCACCTTGAAGATATGTTCTAGAAAAAGTTACATTAATCAAAGTCGACATTTCAAATCTTGCTTCTCGCAAATCAGTGAAATAACATGTGATATCATTCAAAGTACTGTCTCTGAAAAATGAAGCTTGTAATCGGGCGAATGTAAAGTCAATTCCACATATCGTCCTTCCTAACAAGTTAATTCCCCTTAAGTCTAGTGAAAAAACTTGAACTGTCCATTTAACAATTTTTTCTTCATAGTTATCAATACTTTTTTTCAGAAAATCATTTGCATTTTTCAACCTTTCATATAATTCTGCGTTATTGTTTGGCTCTATTTTTTTATCTCCTTGTAATATCATTATCAATTCATCTATTACACCATTCTTCCCCTTCCATCTATCCCGCCATTTTTGGATTTGGTCTTTAGTGATTTTTTCATCCATAGGTTATGCCTTTTTAAGCAGTAAATAACTGTTTTTTGCTTATGCGCTGTGAAAATATTAATTCAAATAGCCAAAATAGCCAAAATAGCCAGTGAATTATCTTTTCCCAATATCGCATGCCAAATGTCGATTTTCATTCATCATTTGATCAACAGCATCTTCCTCACCTGCCTGAAATCCCCGGCTTCCAATCTTACAAAATACATCCCGCTGGATAACTCACTTCCATCGAACACTGCCTCGTGATAGCCGGGTGACAAATGACCACTGACGAGTGACTGCACCTCTCTGCCTTGCACATCGTAGACTACCAAACTCACCTCGCCCGCATCCCGCAGTTCGAAACTTATAACTGTCGATGGATTGAAGGGGTTGGGATAGGGCGTATGTAGTGAATATTTTTCCGGAACTGTCGAAGCGGATGAAGCCATCCATTTTTCAAATGATTCGCCGGTGTTATTCCAGTTTGATACTATGAAGCCATCGCCGGTCGTCAGCTTTTCAAAGGGGAAATCATCGCTGTTCCATATTACAGTTGGATATATTCCTACATAAGCGTTGTAGCTGTAATTCCCGGCGGGAGCATTAGCGGGGACATTCTGAGTGCGGTCGCGGTTACCGCTGAAACCGGGGACTACGGTCAGGTTCACTGGTCCTATCACGGGCCCATATATCGAACCGCTGGGAAGCGTCACATCGCACCATACATCGAAAGTAACCGCCGCCGCTTCATTATTAGCCACTTCAATATTGAAGTCGAAAAAGCCGCCGGAGGCGGGAATCTGAATCGGAGTAACCGCTGGTGTCAAATTCACGGTAACCGCAGGATAATTACTAATTGTAGTGAAGAGAATAGCCGTTCCGTTGGCTATTTCAGATGCATGCACATCGTATCCGCCGTCATAAAAATATTGCAGTCCGATAGTCTCACTGAAATCCTCGATGCCGACCGTCCCTTCAGACTGAAAAGTGTTAGATATATTCTTATATTGGAATTTTATCTCGCCGTCCCCGGTGGCGGTAATATAATACGCCGGATCGAACAAGATAACTTGGAAAGTCTCGAAAGAACCGGTGGGCGCATATTGCTCGATGTGATTATATTCCACTATCAATTGGTGATTGACCGTATCATACCACTGCCAAACTTTTCCGGAATTCGCCCGCTGAGGCGATAAATCTTCCCAATAGGGCGCTATCATCGCTTCCGGCCCATCGGAATTGGGAATGCCGCTGTTGGAATAATCCTCTTCAAAGATGTCGCCCATACCGATCCAGCCATTAGTGGCGATAGTGTAGCGGCTGTAATCCTGCCCGTAGTAGCGGAAAGTGAAGGGCAGATCGAATTGGAATACCTGATCATCCTGGGTGAAATTAATCATAGTCCCCTGCCCGCCGGAATCGGCGCTTATCTCCACCCATTGGTAAACCGGTAGTTCCGGCTCGTCGAAGGGATCATATGCGAGATAACCATATGCATCTGGTCCTGTAGGCTCAAATGCAGGGTCCCCCGCCATAAAATTAATCGGAACATTATGAGTGTAACCCCCGGCGGCAGTTATCGCCAATTCCGTCGACACATAAGTTCCATGAGGAGTGTCCTGATCAATCTCAATCACATAAGCCTGAAAACCCTGACCGGTTCCCTGCGGAATTAAATCGGGATAAGCGGAATAATTCTGAGTCACGGTTAAAAATGGGTCAATGGTGGAAAGGACGGCTTCGATATCAAATGCGCTGGAATCGCCGGCGTTGATCAAAGTGACCAAAATACTGATTGTTTCACCGGGATCCGGTTGTCCATTACCATTGCCGATAATTTCATCGAACTGCGTCTGATTCACCGCCAGATAGGGGCCTCCTTCGACTATAGGCACAGCGTAATCTGCTAAAGCCGCAATCGCCGCTTTAGTGCAGTTGACCGCGTAATCTATATCGCAGTTCACAATCAAATCGTTGACCGAATGGTAGTAGGGATTGAAATCCGGTCCCCAAGCTTCCTCTTCAATCCCTAAAATAGCGGGAAATCCCGCATCCCAGAAGGGGGAATGATCCGAATAGACTACGCTGGGATCAATCTCCACCACCGGCTCGACATCATTAGGAACAAAAGTCAATGCCGCTTCCTCAAGTTTATAGGCTAAAGCCTGCGAACGGGGGTTATTATCGGAATATATCATCAAATCCGGCGGCGGCGGGTCATCGCCGGAATAGCCGACCATGTCATAATTGATACAGCCGGCGACAATATCTCCGGCTGAGACCAAATCAGCAACATAATCTTCACTGCCGTATAAACCCTGTTCCTCCCCCGCAAAACCCACGAACCTTATCGTCTTTTCAAAATTATATTGTGACAATATACGGGCGCATTCTAAGAAGCAGGCAGTCCCTGTCCCATTATCGTCCGCTCCCGGAGATATCGGCTCTGGACTCCAAGGCGATCCCGCAGTAGCGTCATAATGCGCAGTGATGAACAGTATGGAATCCGGATATAGCAGTCCCGGCAATTCCCCTATCACATTTCGCTTATTGTAACTGCCGATGGTGAAATTATTATAATAAGCGGTCAATCCCATGGACTGGAACTGCCCCAGTATCCAGGCGGCGGCGTTGTCACAGCCGGTCGTGAGCGTGTTGCGCGTGCCGAAATCCTGGAGAGATTGAAGATAATCAAGGTACTGTGTATATGACACTTGATTGACTAATTCCTGCACGAAAGGATGAAATTCATCGGTGGCGGGAATTTTAAATTTTTCATATTTATAAGGTTTGACAGAAACGGTGATCCGCTTCCATTCCGCCCGGATTTCCGGCAGGTTCTGCAGCTGTTCAGCGCTCGCTTGAATAATCACCTCATTTTGGTCTGAATATAAGACGGTGACATATCCGGTTAGTTTGGCGGCTTCCTCTGATGAAGGAATAGAAAGGCTGAATAATTCTCCCTTTTCGGGCAGATAATCACACAGAACCACAGCATTTTCCGGCAGCGGCGTATTGATTGTATGAAGTCCGATTACTGCTTTTTGAGTATAATGCAGAGGCTGGAATCCGAATTCAGCCAGCGCATCATAATCGAAAGGCGCGGATATTCTGACAATCCGATAATCAGCGCCCATCGCAAAATTCAATAAAGATAATAGCGCTAAACTTATAATTGTGATTTTTTTCATAATTAATCCCTATAGTTTCATGCAAGAATTTTATTGTTATTTGATAATATGCACCTGCCGCGCTATGATTCCATGCGGATACGAATCGTTGAGTCCGATTATTAGGGTAACCTTTTTATAAAGCAAAATATGTACCTTCATGAAATATCAACCGATAAGTCTTGATTTTGTCGAATAATTTGTTAGCTTATATGGCAGCTGTTACTTATATTCAACTCAAATTATAATCATCTTATCTATATGAAATTTGATATACAAGAAATCATCAAGATACGCCGGCGGTTGCATCAATATCCCGAATACGCCTGGGATGAGACTATCACTTCAGATATTCTTCTGGAATATTTTAGAAATAAGTTTCCGATCAAATTGACTACCAATATCGCTGACAGCCCCAGTTTCGCAGTGCAATTCAGAGGTGTGGTTACCGGTAAGAAAGTCATGATCAGATGTGAATTGGACGCTTTACCTATCAAAGAGGATATGAAAATTCCGCATCGTTCACTGCACAAAGGTCTTTCCCACAAATGCGGACATGACGGGCATATGGCGGTGATGTGCGGATTGGCGGACATCTTTCATGATAAACCGCTGATTAAAGGGGAAGTCATGATAGTCTTCCAATCCGCCGAAGAAACCGGCGAAGGAGCGGCGCATGTTTTGGATGATATAAAAGACTGTTCTGATGCAGGTATAATCGATTTCAATCCGGACTATATCTTCGCTATGCACAATCTCCCGGGTTATCCATTAGGGCAGATAATAGTCAAAGAAGGCGGTTTCGCTTCCGCTTCCGAAGGGATGATAATCAAATTGAAAGGCGCATCTTCTCACGCCGCAGAACCGGAGAAGGGCAGGAATCCCGCTTTAGCGATTGCAGATATCATTCGGACGCTTCATGATACGGAAGGTTTTTACAACGATCTGCCGCCCGGCTGTAAAGCGGTTGTCATTGATATTAATATGGGTGAAGAAGATTTTGGGATTTCACCGGGGGACGCTGTTCTTATGGTCACTCTGCGCGCGCCCTCTGACGATGATATCACCGTACTCCGTGAGCGGTTAAGAGGGGAAATCAAAAAATTAACGAAGGAGTACGGACTAAAATATACTACCAAGAGGACCGAGATTTTTCCGTCGATTGTAAATCATCCTCAAGCGGTTAAAATAGTGAAAGAGGCGGCGAAGGCGTTGAAACTTAGTATAATCAAACCTTCAGTGCCTTTACTATTCTCCGATGACTTCGGACATTTCGGCCGGGATTACAAATGCTGTTACTTCGGCATCGGAGCGGGAGTCGATCACCCGCCTTTACACCATCCCGATTATGATTTCCCCGATGAAATCATCGAAAACAGCGTCGGACTTTTTTATAAAATGATACAAATTGCAGTGAATGAATGAATACCGGAAGGGAAAAATCGGAAATTTCAAGGTGTTTGGAGTGGCAGTACAGTTTACGGAAATAGCAGCAGGCGGTAGATATTAAAACTTGAATTTTAAGGTGATAATGAGTAAAATATCTTATTCACAGTTGGAATTTTTAATATAGAATCTGAGCATTACATGGAAGAGATAATTAAAAAGTATCTTGATGAAGTCATCAACCTGAATACTGAATCGGCGGTTTCTCAACGGTTTAGCGCATTGATCAACGAACTGTTCAAATCTCAGCTTGATTTCATCAATGATTACTTCTCCGGCATCGAAACTCCTTTCACCATTGAGAAGGATGACCGTTGTATCAGAGGGCGGGCGGACAATTTATTTGGCAATGTGATTATCGAGTTCAAGAAAACTCTGCCAAAAAATCCCGCAGACGCCAAGGATAAACTGCCTAAGTATGTGTATATACTTTGGTCAAGAGAAGAATTCGATGCGAGAAAACCCTATTTATGTATCACGACCGATGGGAAAAGATTTATCGTATATTCAGCGCTTCTGCAGGATAGACAAAAGATAGACATCACCATCGATGATGTGCGGTTGGAGATAATCGATGATGTCAACTGGCTGGAACTTGAGGACTTATCAACAGCGTATTATTGGCTTGATAGATATTTCTTAAGACAGGAGATACGAATACCCACCAGTGATACAATCGCCAAAGACTTCGGAATCGAGAGCCATGCTTTGAAGACAATATCAAATTCGCTAATGTCGCTCTGGAGAAAAATTAGAGAAAAAAATGAATATTCGGTAATAATAAATAATTGGGAAAAATATCTAAAGATTGTATATGGCAATTTCACCGCCGATGAAGAATTATTCATAAATCATACTTACCTCGCCACATTAGCGAAATTATTGATCTGGTCGCGGATATCTAAAGAAAAAACCCTCCCTGATGAAGAACAAATACTGGAAATTCTTGAAGGAAAATATTTTAAAAAACAGGGAATAGAGAATTTGATCGAGGAGGATTTCTTCTCATGGTTGATCCGTTCTGAGGCGAAGAAAGCGGCGTTCGACAGTGTCAAATGGCTTTTCAGTCTATTAAAAGATTTTGATTTGAATAAGTTATCTGAAGATGTTTTGAAGTCTCTTTATCAAGAGTTGGTCGAACCGAAATCCCGGCACTATTTGGGTGAATTTTATACTCCTGACTGGCTGGCGAACCGCATCGTTGACAAGTTTATGAATGAAAATCCCGAAGGTTCATTCCTTGATCCCTCCTGCGGCTCCGGGACTTTCATATATTTTACAATACTGGAAAAAATAAAAAGACTGGGCAGTTCAGCTGAAACGCTCAATAAAATAATGGACAGTGTATGCGGCGCCGATATTCATCCGTTGGCGGTGATTATCGCTAAAACTAATTATATTCTGGCGCTGGGAGATTTATTAGCCGATAGAGTTAGAACGTTTAATATCCCGATTTACTTGGCGGATACTATTAAACTGCCCAAAATGTGGGCGGAAAGGACTAATTCGGACTATGAAATAGATATCAACGGAGTTACAGCTTATCTTCCGGTGATATTCACTCAAGATTATGAATTGGGTGATAAAGCGATTGAAGCGGCGAAAGAATATGCCCTGCGCTCAAAGGGATTGGAAATGAAGTATAAGGATTTTAAAAAATTCATGGAAAATAAAGCGCTGCCGGTGCATGACGATCATGATTATTCCCAGCCCCTCTTCACCATTGCCGACGCTTTTAAAGTATCTATTGATAAAGATGAGGACTCGATTTGGGCGTTCGTATTGAAAAACATCTATAAACCGCTGTCATTCCGAAATAAATTCGATTATATTGTCGGAAATCCGCCCTGGGTGGTCTTCCGCACGCTTGAACCCGAATATCAAAAATTCGTGAAAGATTTGATCAGAAATAAATACAAATTATTGCGGGACGGAGGCCATTTGATAACACATATGGAGTTAGCGACATTATTTTTCGCGAGAACAGCGGATCTATACTTGAAAACAGGCGGGAAAATCGGATTTGTCCTGCCGAGAAGCATATTTACTTCAGATCAACATAATACTTTCCGCCGCTCAAATTTTAAACTGCATGAGGATAAAATTCATAATTTGGCGGTTGAAGAAGTATGGGATTGCGAATATGTTGAACCTTTATTCATGGTACCTTCATGCGTGCTGTTTGCAGAGAGAGCTAAACTAACCAGAATATATAATTTGAAAAAGGAAAGAACAAAAATTATCGGAAAAGTAATCAGCGGCCGATTATCCAAAAAAAATGCTGCTAAAGCGGAATCTGATAAAGCTCTAATAACTAAAGATATTGAACTATCATTAAACACTATCGGCAGCCGGTCATTCTGGAGCGATAGTGAAAAAACCTTGAAGAGGAAAGTTAGTTATTATAAATCCCATTTCTTTCAAGGAGCGACCATTGTTCCAAGAAATTTCTGGTTTGTTAAGATAAAAGAAACAGCATTAGGAATCAATCCGAATCTTCCCTGGCTTGAGACAGATACACTTTCGATAAGAAACGCTAAACCTCCTTACAACGAAATTTTGTTTGAAGGGAATATTGAGCTGCCATTTATATATTACTCGCTCATGTCATCGGATCTTATTCCTTTCGGTCAAATTAAATTCTGTATGATAATTCTTCCTATTGTTCCTAAAGAAAAGACTTATAAATTTATGAATAAAAATACTTTAAGAGAGGAGGGATTTTTTCACCTTATGGATTGGTTGGAAAAATCAGAGCATTATTGGAAACTATTTAGAGGAAGTAAAGCGGATTCCTTATCAATTTATGAAAGATTAGATTATTATGGTGGATTGCGGATACAAAATCCTAAGACAAAATATAAAATTCTGTATAATTCTTCCGGTACAAATCTTGTATCAACTGTAATTGAAAATAAACAGCTAGATTTCAAATGTAAAAAGCAGAAGGTTCTAACAAGAGGTTTTATTGCTGATTGTAAGACATATTTTTATGAGACAGATAAAATACAGGAAGCTTTATTTTTATCCTCATTTTTAAATTCCGAATATATAAATAGGTTAATAAAACCAATGCAAAGCCGCGGACTATGGGGTCCAAGAGATATATGTAAAAAAGTACTGGATCTGCCAATTCCCAAATTCAATCCTGATAATGAGATTCATATCAAACTCGCCGGCATCGCTGAAAAATGCGCAAAAAAAGTCGAAAATTGGAAGGAAGCCGGCGGGCCGGGTGATATCAAAAGCATCGGAAAACTACGGGGAATTGTGCGGGAATTGCTGAAAAAAGAATTGGATGAGATAGATAAATTAGTAAAAATCGTCATTGAATAGTTTTCAAATTTACACATCTTCCTCAATCACTCAATCTCACATTAAACGAGAGATTCCTTCCCGCATTAACATGAGGGATGGTGAATACGCACCGCTGTTCCGCTTCGTCCACATGCACATTGACCGGATTTAGACCCACTTTACCGGAAGTCACCAGCGCCCTTTTATAGAATCCCCTCAGAAATACATCGACGGTGAGGTTTTCAACATCGTATTTGCCGGTATTGGAAATGAAGACCTGTAACTGTCCGGGGGCAAGTATTTTGCGTGAGACTTGGATTCTGCTCCAGGCGGAAGCGCGGTTCAGCAGGTCTCCCACCGGAGCTGTCCATACGGCTTCCTCCTTCAGGGACTGCGCCAATGTTTCTATCATATCCATCGCATTCCACTCGGACATTATCATCGGATCTAAAATAGCGAGATAAACTCCTCCGGTATAAGAGACTCTCCTTATATCTCCCATCATCGCTCGGAACAATTCTTTTTGATTTTTAACACCGGCGTCATCCACCCATTCCTTGAGGCTTAGTTGATTTTTGGGCATGGCGGCGATTTGGCGGCGGATAGTGAAGGGCCACCAGCTGGCGCTGACGCGGGCAGAGATGATCGAAGGGGAATAGCTTTCGGGGCGGTTCATACTCAATATAATGGGTAGTTTATTCTTCGCCGCCGCCGCTAACAGCCCTTCATCCACCTGCCAGTTTTCATTATACATTCCCACAGGTTCGCGGTTGAAGATATGCTTTATCGTCCTTGAGCGGGTCTTGATGTCAACGGTCAAATCCTTGATAGTTTGATCATCGGAACTTCCAAAGTTTTCACCCAAAATGAGCAGATCTCCGACAGCGGAAGCGGTGGTCAGCATGGAGGTGCGGGTGTTGCCCCGGATAATCAGGTCAAGTTTCATTTTAGCTTTAGCGGCGGCGTCTAAAGCGCTTTGGGTAGGTCCTACACCATGTTCTTCCAATATGAAAGCCGCCCCCGCGGAATAACCATCGGGCCACATCCGGAGCGAAATCACCGGCCATCCCGCCAGCCATGACAACGCATTATCCAATAATCTGTTTAAAACTTCTATGTTGCGGGGGATAGGCTGAACCGATTCAGGAGTGAAATTCATCCAGATGAAATTACCGTCCAGATAATTCCCCCGCATTATCATAGAACAATCTTCGCATTTCAACATCTGTCCGCGGCGCCAATAGGGCGAAAAGGCGAAGCCTTCATTGACTGTGCGCGGTTCAACTACTTTGAATGCGCGGTAACTATTGTAGGTAAAAAACTGCAGATGCCTGCCCGGAGCGATATTAGCGGTTAAGGGACTGCCGGCGCGCAGGATGATATTAGCTCCTCCCGCCGAATCCGTCACCTGCTCCATAGGAACCGCACCTATAACCTGCGAGATGAAATCATATCCTAACCATTCACCGTATTCATCGCGCAGACCCGCCATCCAGCATCCCAATACTTGCCCGCCCTGCTTCAAATACCGTTTCACACCTTCCCGCTCCTCCGCAGATAACAATAAAGCGCTGGGGAGAATCAGGATATCGTACTCTACCAAATCTGCAGTGAGTCCCGGTTCTTCAATTACGATGTATTCGATATTTCTATCGCTAAGGGCAGTTTTCCAGAAATCGGCCATGCTGGGAACAGCCGATTCATCGAAAACCTCATCATCGACCTCCTTCACCGGTTCTATCATGCCGTTGGCGTACCACAGCGTATCCGCTAAAGGCCAAGGATCATTACGGGGTTTATAAGGCCATTCATGAATATCTTCGTCATCCTCCTGTATCCTGTGCAGAAATTCATCGGTGCGTCGGGGATTCACCAAAACAACTTTAGCGGCGCCGATTAAACTCGATCCCTTATACTGCTTGGAACTGAAAGAGAACGGCTGGAACTTACCCAGCACCTGCTCCATGACAGCGGTATATCCCCACCATCCCAGCGCCACCAATAACAGCACACTTAAGAAGAATTGGATGAAGAATTTAGTAACCTTCTTCTTCCGGGGGGATGTGGGTTTCTGTTTATCGCTGTTTTCCATATTTCATCTCATATCTCATATCTAAAATCTAAAATCTAAAATCTAAAATCTAAAATCTAAAATCTAAAATCTAAAATCTAAAATCTAAAATCTAAAATCATTAGTTGGATTTATCTTCTTTATAATCAGGTCTTTCCCAGGGCGGCAGCGTAGTTTTTAATTCCATAATATTAGATTTGTCTATAGGCGACGTCAATATCTCAAACTCTGTGCTGCCGGGAGTTTCCAGCCGCGATTTGACTTTCCTTCTGCTCAAATATAGCACAACCGCCGCTATGAAAACTATAGTCACTACACTCAAGACGAGAATGAATTCCAATATCGGCAGACGCCGCTCTTTCATCGCTCTCTTCTCAATAGAACCGGCGCTAGTATCGGATAAAACCGGATTTAAGCTGTCAGTATATGCGTTGGCAGTATCGCGTAACGATTCTTCGGGGGTTGTCTGAGAGAAAACAGGTGGATTAATTATGAGAATAGCGGCCGCTGACGCCAGCATTATTAATATTGAGAAACTTGTTTTCATAATTAGGAACTATTAATACTGTCATATTAAACCCTCAGGGGCGGCCGCAATGACCGCCCCTAAAGAGAATAATAATACCAACTTCGTAGGGGCAGGGTTCACCCCTGCCCATAATAGGGCGGCCGCAATGACCGCCCCTAAAGAGAATAATAATACCAACTTCGTAGGGGCAGGGTTCACCTCTGCCCATATTAGGGCGGCAGTGACAGGCTGTCCAAAAACACAAAAATGTCATTCCGGAACGCTGAAAGCGTATCCGGAATCCACTGTTTTGTCTATAAAATACAGGCAGATGGTGTCGACTGCGGAGAGTCGACACCACACAAATATTAGATGCGATCCTTCACTTCGTTTAGGATGATATATTCTGGGACAGGCTGAATGTGTCTGCCTTTCATTCAATAATATTTTGGCGGGTAAAGACCCCGCCCTTCAATTTGTGGAGTCCGGATTATCTCAATCCCGGCACATCAATATCACATATCACATTTCAAATATCACATATCAACTATTTATTTCCAGACCAGATCGTCATCATCGCCGGATATCGAGATATCATTATTTTTCAATTTAGTCTCCGGTTTTTTATTAAATCGAGGCTTTCTTCATCGGATTTATCCGGCAGGGATTTCAACTCTTCCGGTATCACGCTTTTTTTGGGTTCCGCCAGCCCAAACTGTACTACGAAAACTTCCTGCGCTTTACTCAAAGGCCCGTCACTGATGAACTGGCTTCTCTTTTCCTCCTGTCTAATTTCAGATCTCACAACGGAAGGTTCAGCGGGTTTCGCTTCGACCGGAGTTTGATTGGACTTAGCCGGCGCGGGAGCCTGCGCCGCTCTTTCGCCCTAAATATAAAATATGCGCTGGTGGCGACAATAAGCGTTATTAAAGTAGCCACAACTATCACGGTCGATACTATCGGAACGATATCCATTAATCAAACTCCAATTAATTTCTGTTTTCGGTTCTCGGTGCTCAGTTATCTATAATCTTCCTATTCTTTCCAGCTTGCCCCAGCTCATCTGCAATCCAAGCAATTCTTCCAATGTGCCCAGCAGTTTAGTTACATCTACAATCTGGATGAACATCAATCGGTAAAGAACGGCATAGGGCACAAGGGATAATTGCTCTTCTTCCAATGTGATACAATACATAGCGTCGATCATATCAAGCACTGTCAGTTGAATCCACCATAGCAATAGCAGGGGAGAAAGCCCGTACCAAATCGCCACAAACAGAAATATCGCGTTCGCCCATATATTAGCTATCGGCCAAATCACCGATTCAAACACCATCTGCCACATTGTGATTAAAGTTTTCCATCCGCCGATGGGTTTTATCAGGAGGCTGGAATGTTTGCGCATAGACTGTAAAATACCCCGCGTCCAGCGGTACCGCTGTTTGATAAGCTGTAATAGTTTCTCCGGCGCTTCAGTGTAGCTTATCGCTTCCGGTTCATAACCTATCCTCCAGCCGGCGACTAACAGCTTTAAAGTAAGGTCGCAGTCTTCAGCGTAGGTATCGCTCTCTCATCCGCCGACGCCGATTAAAGCTTCACGCCGGAAAATTCCGATAGGTCCCGGCACTATATTAACTGAACTGAAAAACGCCTGAGCGCGGCGCACCATGTTCAAACCTTCGATATATTCCAGCGCCTGCAGTTTAGTCAGCAGGTTTCGGCGGTTTATCACTTTCACATTTCCCGCCACCGCGCCGATGCGGGGATCTTTGAAGTGCCTGATTGCGTTAAGCAATGTATTCGGCGCTAATTTGCTGTCGCCGTCAACTGATACTAAAAATTCACCGGTGGCGATGCTGGCGCCGTTATTCAATGCGTGCGATTTGCCCATATTCCGCTGAGTTATCACCCGCACCACCGCATTGCCCTGACGACCCTCCATCTTGCGCGCATTCACTAAAGTGCCGTCTGTTGAACCATCATTGATAACTATGACCTCGAAATTCGTGTAATTCAGTTCCGTCAGCGACCGGATGGATGTCTCTATCAGCGGACCTTCGTTATACGCCGGCACAAGTATCGAAACTCTGGGCAGATCACTATGAAGCTCCAGCTCCTCCATCGAAATCTCCTTCGTCCTTTGCAGGAAAGACACATATATCAGAGTGAAATATCGGAAAATCACAAACACTAAAAACATCAATAGCGATACTACCGAAACATTCACAATCAAACTGGGGATGGTGAAATTGGATTTCAGAACAAGATTATAAGTGATAAGGGTTACTACTAAAATAATCCCGCCCCAGGTGAAGAATATGAATCGGTAATCTCCCTTTTTTTTTTTCCTGCGCCGGTTCTACCGCCGGAGGTTTTATCTTGGATTTTCGTTCTTTAGGTTTTTTCTCCTTTTCCAGCGTTTTAATATTAAGTTTTAAAGGGTTCTTCCAGCTTATGATCTTCTTTTTGGATTTTTTCTTTTTTAAATCGGATTTCAAAGGTGTGCCGGTATCCGTCTTGGAGGATTCGGATTTCGCAGATGATGATTCTAGCTCAGGGGGGGGATATCGACCGGTTTATTGAAAGTGCTTTTCAAACCCGCTAATAGTTCTTCCGGAGCGGCGTTCTCCCGCTTAGCTTCATCTTTTGTCTTTTGTGTATCTTTCATGGAAGTGAAGTTAAATGTTAAAGCTCACTCTTCCCATGATCGCCTGATATTGGTATCTTCCGTCTTTACGGGTGGTGACCAGGGCGCTGCCGGCGAGACTCAAACCCACTACCTTGCTGGCGCGGTAATCCAATGTGCCATAAATTTGATATGTCGGATCATTAGTGGACAACACTCTGCCGATTGCGCCTCTTAGACTATACGATAACTGTTTATCTTCACCCTGGATTTTACCCCATATGACCACGCTTTCAAAACCGGAAGAAGGGGTCCAATAACCCTCTACCTCCCTGCTGGAACTCACTGTTTCGTATGTCAACCCTGCGGTTATCTCGCTCTTGAGAATGTATCCGCCTTCCAAGATTCCATGATTACGGTCGTTGCCGTCGGTGATACCGATGAAACTGTATCTACCATTCAAATACCATTTCGGATTATCCTGGTAATTCAAAAAAATTGTCCCTCTATCGGTGATCAGATTCTCTTCCCAGGTATAGAGTCCGTCGGTGGAAGCGATTTCAAAGACGGCGGGCTGAGACACATATTCCAATCTCGCCAGCAGATAATTTACTTCTGTAGCTTCACTTAGATTGCGTTCGAAGAATACAGAATAAGCGAGGCTGTTCCGTTTTCCCATGAAATAGTTACGCAGTCCACCTCCGATGCTGGTGTTCCGGTCATACTTCCATTGGATATTGCCGAATACAAACGAACCATTATCTGCGGCGTTCGAAACTTGAGCGCGGTTGGCTTGATAAAGATCGACTGTTCCTATACCGGCTTCGCCGAAAATATTATAATTCCACTTGTAATTTAAGCCCGCCCTGGACTCTGATAATCTGAAGGTTTCATTATCCTTTTGAAGACTACTAGTTATGAATAGCGAAGGGATGCCCCGTCCATACAGCGCTTTTAAACCCTTCTTCGCATCCTCATTATCCGGGTCAATTTCCAGCGCCCGGCGGTAATCGTCGTGCGCCGCCATCACTTCTCCCCGCCAGCGTTTGGTGTCCGCCAGTCCGATTACCGCCTCAATACCATCGGAATCGAGGGTCAACGCAATGCGGTACTGCTTCTCCGCTTCTTCATATTCACCCAGCCAGGACATAGTTTGAGCGTATCTGACGCGGTATTCATAGTTATCGCGGTCTTTATCCACCAAATCGCTGTAAATCCTCCCAGCTTTCTCCAAATCACCCTCCGTGGCGAGGTATTCCGCCAGCCTCATACTCACTTCGGGATTATCCGGATTCTGTTCGTATAATATGCTATACTGTTTGAGAGCTTTATCTTTCTGGCCGTCGCTGGCGAGCAGTTTGGCGTATTTTAAGCGTTTATCGCGGTTGAAGGGATCCAATGCTAATTCGCCTTCGACCTCAGCAAGTTCTCTTTTCAGCCTCTTCCTCCGCGCATCCTTCACCTCGGCTAACAAATCACGGTCATAATCATTATCGGGATTTTTCTGCGCTAAAATTTCCGCCTGCTTCTCCGCGTCAAAATCCCGGTCAACTTTGAGTAAAAGCATCACCAATTCCCGCCGGGTCGCATCGTCCTGTGAATCGATAGTTAGCATTCTTTCCAGATTGCGGATTTGCAGACCTTTATCGGTTTCCATTGTCCGCAAACCTTCTTTCGCCCGTTCAAGGTCCGGATTTTGAGCGAGTGAGTTTTCATAAATAACCCGGGCGGCGGGGAAATTTCCCAGCCTTCTTTGCGCATCTGCCAATCCTAACAGCACTCGGGGATCATCGGGAGTATTTTCCTTTTCGGAGGAAAACAGCATCCTCGCTTCTTCCAGATACCGGTCATCATCGAGGAGGGCTTCACCTAATTCCAGCCTCAATTCCCGGTCATCCGGTTTGACTGCCGCTAATCTGCGGTACTCGCTGACCGCCTCCGGCGTCCGTTTCAAAAGTTTCAATATCAAAGCTCTTTCACGGCGGACTATGAAATCATCGGGATAATGTTCAACATATTTATCAAAATATCTAATAGCTTCTTGATAATCTTTCAAATCTCTTTTCAATCGGGCGAGTTCGAGGTTGGCGGTGTAATCCCGCGGAGTTTTCACCAAGATTGATTCCAGCTCTTTCACCCGCCTGCCGTAATAAACCTTCTCTGCTGCTTTGACAATTTCCAAAAGCCTTTGCGCTTTGGTGTCATCCGGATAAGCGGTGAGCCTTTGCCTGATCAAATCCTCCGCTTCAAAAATACGATTCACTTCGATGTAGAATTCGGCTAAATCGAGTAAAGCGGGTCCTCCGGGATTCTGCTCCGCCGCCGCTTTCGATCTCTGCTCCCGGAAAGCCGGCTGATCGTAAATCTCATCGAGTCTTTTAGAGGCGGCTTTAAAACCCGGCTTCGCGTTCAAAGCCGCTTTATACATCTCTACCGCGGTATTGTCATCACCCTGCCATCTGGCGATGTCGCCTTTCAAGACTAATGCGTCCGCATCCTTGGGATTGTGGGACAATATGATGCTGATCTGCACTCCACATTCGCTGTATCTTTCATTCCAGGCTAACCGTTTCGCCATTTCTAATCTTACGGCGTCGTCCCGGGGATAATTTGCGAGATACTTATTATATTCACTCAACGCCTCGTCCAATTTTCCCATCTCCGCTAATAAACGGGCATACTCCACTTTAGACTTGGCGTTGTCATCGGCGTTCTGTTTCAACTCTTTTTCTCTGGCTTCCTGTATGGATTTCCGGTACTGTGACACAATGAAATAAGCGTTTTCCAGCCGCGGATCTTTCACATCGCGCTTCTTCAATTCATTTACATGAATCTCAGCCTGAGGTATCCGGTTAATATCGATTAACAGCAGAACTAATTCGATCCTCGCTTCATTATCATCCGGATTTGCTTCCAGATGTTTTTCATAAGCGGCGGCGGCTTCAAGGTAGATTCCGCCCGCCTTCAACTGCCGGGCGCGTTGAAGTTCTATATCGGAAGCGAACGCAAAAGTTACTATGAGGAGCAGGATAGAAAACAACTGGTATGTGAAAACAGATATAAATCGATGTTTAGAAACATCAAGGTAGTTCCTGACATTATTAACGCGGGTTAACAAATCATCTACCGTTTGACGATCTCGGGGATAACTGGCGGCGGCGGTCAGAATATTCAACCCCTCGCCCATCTTAGTATGATATTGTTCTTTGATATAGGCTTTAAGTCTCTTTGTTATGCGCATTGTGAACATTTCAGCGCCTTTGGTGTCGCATTCTTCCAATAGTATCAGCACTTTATCAAGATGGCGGCTCATACAGTCATTTAGATTGCGGAATTCTTTAGCGGCTAAATTCGATAATGTCAATATCCATTCCATCCCCTGCGGCATATCGCCGGATCCGGCGGTGTCGGACGCCATGACTAATTTAAGTGCCACTATAGCGAATGGTGTGCGCTTCTCCTCCGTCTCCCATTCATATATATTGCGCCGGATTTGAGCCTTGAATTTTGGTAACTGCAATAATCCGCCGGCGGCTTCCTCCTCTTCGTTCTCCATCTGCTGAAGCAGTTCATCCAGCTTTTTCGATTCACCCTTGATATCTATTTCCGCAGTGCGTTTCTCCACCACGCTTTGCAGTGTGTTATGTTCACGAAAAGCCTTATCCAAAGCCTTCATGAAATCAGTGTCCTGCATCGGCAGTGCGAATAAACCATCGGCGCCCTCTTTTTTAACTGTGCGGTAATTAAGAGAGCCCTGTTTATCGCTGATATAGATGAAAATCGGGACCTGATGATAAATGTCGCGGATCTGTTTCAGCATTATCCGCCAGGGAGCGGTTTCATGCTCGGCATCGAGCAGGAACACATCACAATCGAGATAGACCGACTGGGCTTTAATGCTCTTATTGGAATCGAAGATGCCGATGATACTGTCGAAATAGCAGATTTTCCGCAGAGTGTTTTCCAACTCTTCATCGCCGTCGATTAGTCCGGTATGAAGCGGCATACTGGAGAGATAGTGTTTTTCCTCGGCGGCTTTATCTTCAGATAATCCGACGGTCGATTTTGATATCACCTGGACGATACCTTTTCCGTATTCTATCCTCGTTCGGAACCGGATATGCGGGGAGAATTTAGTGACCATTTTACGGACGATGAAAATCCGTTCTCCGGTGGCGCCGGCGGCGGGGGGGATGATTGCGAATGAACCGAGCACCGCATTTTCCATGATTTCGAATATTTTTTTCGCCCCGGCGCTTGCAGGTTCACCCAGCACCAGCATGGAAGTGGTGCCCAAAGCCTCAATGGAACTCATCAATGCCATGATATAATTAGCAGGCTGTTGAGCGAACTCCTTCGACAGCATCGGTTGAAGGGTATCAAGCACAAGGCGTGAGACTTCCAGTTTCTTAACATAAGCCTCTATCGCTCCCAGGAACTGTGCGATCTCATTATATGAAGCTTTCCCCTGTTTGAACACATCGGGATATTCCACTAAGACAAGCTGATTTTCAGTCACATAGTCTTTAATAGGAAGCCCGATTACATCGGCGTTGATGATCACTCGTTCGATGGGTTCATCGCAGACATAGAGCGCTTTTTCGCCGTTATCCAAACCCGCCTGGACAAATTGAGTGGCGATAGTAGTCCTGCCGGAACCCGACATACCGTTCAAAAGATATATTCGGCCGGTATATACTCCGCCTAAAGACGCATCAAGAAAATCTAAACCCGATGATTTTTTATCATACACAGGAGGACTCCCTCAAGCGCAATTGGCTCTGTTTTGACGATGATCTCTCTGCATTAAGCAGGTTTCTAATGGATTTTAAAATCTTTGCAAGTCTAATTCTCTAAACATCTCAAAATAATACTTAAAAAAAAGACTTTTTCAATTATTCAGGGGAGAAACGGTTAAAAATAGTGAAAGAAAATATGATTTCAGTCTAAAAGGCGGAAAGGGGATGTTTTATTTACTTTGAAAATAGGGTCTAGGGGCTGGGGGCTAGGGTCTAGTTTTGTGTTCTGGCAGGTCTTGTCCGCCGTACGGCGGATGTGACCTGCCAGCACTTGGGTCTTGGGTCTTGAGTCCTGGGTCTAAAGTCTAAAGTCTAAAGTCCAAAGTCCAAAGCCACTATTTTCATGCTAAGTTGTGCGCCGCCGGCGCATGAGGGTTTACTCTGAAAATAGGGTTTAGGGTTTAGGGTTCAATTCAATGTGGTGTCGACTCTCCGCAGTCGACACCATACATAATATAAACAATATATTAGTGTCATGCGGGGACGCATGACACCACCAGGAACTGTGCTGGCAGGCGTCCCCGCCTGCCAGTAATCAGATTTTCATATTTCGTAG
>JADHWD010000220.1 GCA_016783645.1 bacterium | reverse complement strand
CTCGCTTGGAAACGGGGGGGATAGTTACCGGGACTACTTCATCGTTGAACAGTCCCTTTTCCCAGGCGTCGTGCGCTTTTTCATGGGAGCGGGAAGCGAATTCGTCCTGTTCCTCGCGGGAGATACCGTATTTCTCCACTAAATTTTCCGCCGTGCCGCCCATACCCTGCCCGATGACCGGGTCGATGGAGTCAGACCAGCCGTCTTCCAATTTCTTGTCGCCCATCTTGAATCCCTGCCATCTCGCGTTCTTGAACAAGTAAGGGATAGTGGACATGGAATCGAATCCGCCCACTAATACCATTCTGCTGTCGCCTAATCGTATCTGGCGGGAAGCCATAGCGATGGCGCGCATCCCTGACGGGCAGGCCATATTCAAAGTGATAGCGGGGACACCTTTGGGGACTCCTCCGCGCACGGAAGCGGTCCGCGCCGGATTGACCCCGTTGCCCGCTTGACGGCAGGAGCCGAGTATAACATCGTCGATTTGTTCCGGCTGAATTCCCGCGCGTTCCCATGCGGCTTTGACCGCGGCTGCGCCGATATCGCAGGAATGCATGTCTTTCAAGGTACCGCCGAAACTGCCCATCGGCGTCCGGCAGGCGGAAATTGCTACTATGTCGTTTAAGTTCATTTGTTGTTTCCTATGTTTGTATCATAAAAAATTCAATTTTAAAAGGGATTAGGGATTAGGGAACCGGGATTCGGGATTCAGGATTCAGGATTCTGAAAGATTTCGTTTCAAAGTATTGATTTGCTTAATCTCACTATGAATTAAGTCAACTAAAAACTGAAATCTTTCTTCATCGATCCAATTAAACTCTCTGGCGATTGTTAATTGAGTTTCCAGCTCTGCGCATGAACCAAGAGCGATACTTAGATATCTGATAAAATCCTTAGTTTGATTCTTGATGTGCCCTTCTGAAATATTTGAAGGGATAGAAACACTCGCTCGCCTCATCTGGTTCACAATCCCAAATTTTTCGGATTCCGGAAACATGCCGGTTGTTGAATAGATTTCTTTAACAATATCAATTCCCTGCTGCCAAATTCTTAGATCTTTGAAATCCTTAATTTTTGTCATAATTACCTCTTCATCAATATAAAATTCGGTTCACTATTGAATCATGCTAATTAACAATTAAGCCCCGGTTCCCGAATCCCGGCTCCAGAATCCCGAATCCCGGTTCCCGAATCCCGGTTCCCGAATCCCGGCTCCCGAATCCCGAATCCCGGCTCCCGAATCCCGGCTCCCGGTTCCCGGCTCCCGAATCCCGGCTCCCTTAAATATACTGCCCCCCGTCCACCTTAATCACTTCCCCCGTGATATGCCGCGCCTTTTCGCTGGCGAGGAAGCTGATTAAATAAGCCACATCCTCCGGCTCGCCCAAGCGTTTGACCACGGTTTCGCTCAATGAAGCCTGTTTGGCTTCCTCCGGCATCTGCGCCATCATAGCGGTCAGGATCAATCCCGGCGCCACTGCGTTGACTGTGATATTCTTATTACCCAGCTCTTTAGCGGCAGCTTTAGTCAGTCCGACGATTCCGGCTTTAGCGGCGCTGTAATTGGTCTGTCCGAATTTACCGCGTAAGCCGTTGATCGATGTCAGGTTGATTATCCGCCCGTATTTTTTCTCGCGGAAATGGGGAGCGGCGGCGCGGATGTAGTTGAAATAGCCTTTGAGGTCGATGTTTATCACCGTGTCCCATTGCTCCTCGGTCATTTTCCAGATGACGCCGTCCCAGTTAATTCCGGCGTTGCAGACTAAAATATCCAGTCCGCCCCATTCGGCGATGACTTTATCCACCATTGCCTGAGCGTCGGCGAAGGAGGACACATCGGCTTTTATAGCCATAGATTTGACGCCCAATTCGCGGCATTGAGCCGCTACTTGCTCCGCCTCTTCGGCGTGCTTGCGGTAGTTCAGCGCTACATTAGCGCCGTTGCGGGCTAAATCGATACAGATGGCGGTGCCGATCCCTAAAGACCCGCCGGTTACGATGGCGTTTTTGTTTTGAAGTAAATTTTCCATGAAATTCCTCTATAAGTAATTAGAAATTAATTCTCTACAACCGTTGATAGCTTCACCGATATGTGTCATTTCAAGACTGTCCCAATCAGCATGTAATGCTCGATTTCTTACATTATACCAGCTTCTCATTCGAGTTGCCATAGATTTGTTGATAATACCCACTCTGGTCAAAGCTGAAATTATTTGATCGACTTTTAGCTTTCTTTCTATTCCATTTTTTTCAGCAATATTCTTGATAATATTTTCTAAAACAACACCTACAAGAGCACCGGATTCCTTTTTCATTCCTTTATTGTAAAAATCTTGTGAATAATCAATAAAATCATCAAAACTTTCTGATAAGAATATGTATTTAGGTTCAATAAGTAAACCCATATTTTCTAATTGAATTACAGATTCTATTATGCCTAATGCACCTGCTAAATTTTCTCTCGATGAACCAAAGTTAGGCACATCTATTATTTTTTGCAGTTGAATGTAATTTATGTCATTAGCAGTTGGAACTAATAACATAATCAAACTTGCAGCTTGTGTAATAATTTTTGTATATTCCATAATATTATAAATTCTATCTACATCATTTAAATTTGGCAGTAATAGAAACTGTTGTCCACGTTCATACAGTTCTTAAAGTTCTTCAATAATTTTTTCCTTCATAGTATTTTGTTCTTAATATTTTTATATTTCTTTATAAATAGCGTCTTATGTAGGGACACAAAATTTTGTGTCCCTACACTGATGTCAAACAAGATCTGTCCCAATTAATACATCACAACCCCAAAGATACATAATTATGCAGCATCATTAGAGAGCCGATTATCACCAATGCAAGAATAGTGTATATTTCGCTTTTCAATATTTTTTGCAGAGAATAAACTTCGCCGGTTGATAGTTTTTCAATGTTATTAAGTTTAGTGATCCCAATCCAGCGAGGCACACTATTCTTGTAATGATGGTATTCTTTGCCATATTCCCTCGCCAGTACCGCTTCTTCGAAATATACAATTGGAATATATTGTATCAGGAATAAAGCTGCGAACACCGGCAGAGCGGCGGGAATTCCGCTTAACATAGTCAAACCCGCCCCTATTAAACCGTTGCCGATATAGATAGGATTTCGGGAGAATCTGAAAGGCCCTGCGGTTATCAGATGTCCGCCGGTTTTTTGCGAGCGGATTCGGGTGATACTACGGGCGTATTTTACAGAGAACATTCGGATGGACTCGCCGGCCGCGATTAATAATATTCCTAAGAATATATCAAAGAGATAGAACTTATCCCCGTGAAAAAATGAATAAGCGAACAGCAAAATCCAGAAGGGTACCGGGGTGACTCCTCTATGCCGGAAGAAAAATTTCCCGATTTTAACAAGACTATTATTCGATTTCATTTGATGATTTAATCTGATTATCAGAATCACTGATTTTCACTGATTAAACTGATTACGCTGAATCCTTGTTGGGAGATATATATCAAATCGCTCGCCTTCCGCCTCATGAGACATGAGACACGAAACATGAGATTTTAGACACGATCCTTGAGCCCTTATCTTAGATTCAATATAAACCCTCATGTGTCTGCGGTGCACCACGAAGAATGAAAATCTGATTTCTGTCAGGCGGGGACGCCTGACAGCACGGTGGAATGGTGTCGACTGCGGAGAGTCAACACTACGGTTTTATACCCCGTATACAGCAATCAACTGCGGGGAGTCGACCGCACATGGCTTGTGTTATTACTAAAATCCCCCCGGCTTCGGAGAAACAGAGCTATCCGCTCTTAACTTTTAACTTTTAACTCTTAACTACCCCTGCGGTTTCCCTAATACCGCTTCAAACAGCTCCTCGTCCATCGGATGCCCTTCCGCTAACAACTGGCGGTATTTGATGAAATCGATAGTGTCCACTCCGGTAATCTTGCGGGTGTTGAAAGCGTGGAATCCCAAATACGCTTCGCCCTGCATATTCGCCGCCAGCCAATGGCGGTTGGCTAACTTGGTTTGATCCCAGAAGAATTTCTTCTTCTGCCGGACGCCGTCGATCGATTTAATCAGACAGCCGGGGAATAAGTTAGTGAAAGTCCAGACGATTTTATTTACCTCCTTGTCCAGCAGTTCGAAATCGATGACTGCGGTTTTCATAAATTCCCGCGCTTTTTTGCCTTCTTCGCCGGTTTTGAAATCGCCGTAGACGATTTCGCCGTCTTCGACATACTTGTCGATTATCACCCCGGGATTTGGGATGAATCCGCCAACTGTCGGATCGCCGTCCTTGATCACCCGCGCCACTTTACTGATTAATCCCAGCCGCTTCATCTTGTAAGCCGACCACAGTTCGCAGGAGATGCAGTTCCACATGGCGTCTTCGATGGTGAGATACCAGGGCAGAAAATCGGTGGAGCCGCCGTCAGGGGCGCTGCCATGCCGGGGACCCGCCTGCCCGAAGATAGCGGTATCCGCCACCACCGCTAAATCGCAAGCCATGCCGATCTCCTGCCCGCCTGCCACTCGCATACCGTTCACCCGGCAGATAGTCGGCTTCTTGCAGTTCAATATGGCGTCCACCATGCCATTGAATAAGTCCATGTAAAAGCCGTATTCCTGATTGCGCCCGCTGTAATATTCGGCGTATTCTTTGGTGTTGCCGCCGGTGCAGAATGCGCGGTCACCGACCGCAGTGAACACCACCGCCACCACTCGCCGGTCCATCGACGCCTTGTGAAATCCCGCGATTACCCCCTTCACCATATCGGTGGTGTAGGAATTGAACTGCTTGGGATTGTTCAAAATGATCCACGCGCTGTATAAGCCGTCGGCCGTTCCCCCTTTGGGGTCGGTTATCGGCTTAAGTTCATACATAGTGCACGGAGCTTCCGTGCCGAACAGTTCATCCCCCCATAAATCGTGATCTTTGATTCCGCTTTCACGCGGAAGCCATGATAGTGACATTTTTACTCCAAGATATTAGATTTTAGGTAACACTTTAGCTTTGTGAAGTTTGGGAATATGCATGTCCGGGTCAGGGACGACCCGGACTACGAGACTAAGGTAGGCGGGGTCGTCCCTGACCCCGCCATCTTCA
>JADHWD010000219.1 GCA_016783645.1 bacterium | reverse complement strand
TCCCCTTCGGGGAAAGGCGGCCGCAAGGGCCGCCCCTACAAACAGCCTGGTTTCTCCGAAACCGGGGATTATAGCGTTCCTGCCGTTTTTCAAGCCTCCGCAGGAGGCGTAAAGCGGCAGGCATATCCCCGGCAGGTTACGGACTGCGCCCTTGAAACCTGCCGGGAACGATTGTGTTCAGGGCGACCGCAAGGGTCGCCCCTACAGCCCGATGATTATTTGTAGGGGCAGACCTATGTGTCTGCCCTCCTCCGGCTCGCAACTCGCAACTCGCAACTCGCAACTCGAATCTATTTTCAAAGTAAATGATTTTTTCAAAGGTGATAATATGAGAATCGCGGTGATAGGCGCTACAGGATTAGCGGGCGGCGAATTATTGAAAGCGCTGGCGCAGAGGGATTTTCCGGTGGATGAGTTGATACCATACGCCACAGAATCGTCTTCAGGACAGTTAGTGAAATTCGCCGGACGGAGTTTAATAGTCACATCTCTGGGATATTCTAATCTGATACCTTGCGATTTCGCCTTTTTCTGCGCGGGAGATGATATTTCGAGAAAATGGGCGCCGGAATTTGTTAAAAACGGGGCGGTGGTGATCGATAAATCGAACGCTTTCCGGCTGGACCCTAATGTGCCGTTAGTTGTCCCAGAAGTGAATCATGCGGATGCGCTAAATCATCAAGGGATAATCGCCAATCCCAATTGCAGCACAATCCAGATGGTTTTACCGCTATATCCTCTGCATAATATTTACAAATTAAAATCAGTGATAGTGACCAGCTTTCAATCAGTTTCCGGGGCGGGTAAAGATGCTTTGGCGGAATATGAAAGTCAATTAAGCGGCGGTTTAGCTCCGCCGGCTGTATTGCCCAGAAGGATTGCGGGAAACTGCATTCCCCAGATCGGCGGATTCACAGATTTTGGTGAAACGACTGAGGAAGCTAAATTCAGATATGAATCCCGCAAGATTATGCACATAAAGGATTTGAAAGTATCCGCCGCTGCTGTACGGGTTCCGGTGAAAATAGGGCATAGTTTATCGGTCCACGCCGCTTTTGAAAAAGAATTGATCTATGATGATATTGTAGAAGTTTTATCCAACGCTCCGGGAGTGATCACTTTCGCTGAGCAGGATAAATATCCGACGCCTTTGGAGACAGCAGGGAAAGATTTCGTATTTGTGGGACGCCTGCGGATAACGCCGGATTTTCCCCGCTCTCTCAATATGTGGATTACGGCGGATAACCTTCGGAAAGGCGCCGCTACTAACGCAGTGCAAATTGCGGAAACAGTCCTCAATTTCCAAAAAGCGATTTAAGCAGTTAAGTGGTTAAGTGGTTAAGTGGTTAAATAGTAGGGCGGGTTCTTAACCCGCCATAAAATTTCTTTTACACTTTTACACTTATTTTTCTTTAACTATTTGATTTTCTTGTTTAGAAGTAATATCTTTATTGATTAGATTTTTGGAAAAGATACTGGTATCCGCCTGCCTTTTGGGATTACGATGCCGCTATGACGGAAAAATTCTGGGAATCGATATCTCAGAACAATATCCAGGCTGTTGTCTGATTCCGGTATGCCCGGAACAGTTAGGAGGATTGCCGACTCCCCGTGAACCCTCGGAGATTGCAGGCGGCGATGGTGGAGATGTATTACAGGACAGAGCCAGCGTGATGGGTAAAGAGACCGGTACGGATTACGCTGAAAATTTTATCCGCGGCGCTTATGAAACATTGAAGGCCGGCGGGATATCAGGCTGTCGCAAAGCGGTATTGAAGGCGGATTCACCGTCATGCGGTTATAAACGCATATATTGTAAAGGAAAGCTGATTGAAGGCAGCGGTGTGACCGCGGCGCTGTTAGCGCAGAATGGATTTGAAATAATAACAATTTAAAGATATGTCAGTTAAAAATTTTCCCAAGCGGGTGAAGGTTCATCCGCAGAATCCGCAGATGCGCTGGATTAATTTTGCGGCTGAACTTCTGAAGAATGGCGGCGTAGTGGCATATCCCACCGATACCCGCTATGGAGTCGGATGTGATATATTACAGAAGAAGGCGATTGAGAGAATATACCGAATAAAAAAGCACGATGTCCATCATCCTCTGAGTTTCATCTTTCCCGATTTGAAGCGTCTGTCAGAATATGTGAATATCAGCACTCCCAATTATAAGATATTGAGAAGGTGTCTTCCAGGACCTTTCACATTCATCCTTGAAGCCACCCGATTGATACCAAAAATAATGCTGACTAACCGCAAGACGGTCGGTGTTCGTATTCCGGAAGATCCGATAATCAACGCCCTTACAACTTCGTTAGAAGGGCCTATTTTGAATTCGTCGGTGTCCGGTAATCCCATGTTTGAGATGAACGATCCGGAGGTGATTGAAGATGAAATCGGTCATCAGATCGATTTTATCCTTGACGGCGGTATCATCATCAGCGAACCTTCCACCGTAGTTGACCTCACAGGCGGAGAGCCGGTTGTTATCCGCGAGGGTAAAGGCGATATATCATTATTATCTTGAAAAATAGCCGGCAGTTGACGGTCGACAGTTAACAGTAAACGGTGAACAGTGAACGGAAAATGTAGGAGCGATCCTTGCGGTCGCCCTGGATCTTAATAATTCGATAGTCCTTGTTCAATATTCATCTTCGAATTCAACTCATCCGAATCAAAGAATAAATTCCACATATCCTTTGGGGGAAAGATGGTAGATGATTTTATCCTGCTGTGGTGGTTTTTTTTAGCGTTTGCGGCGTTCTGCTTTGTGCTGATCCTGCGGGCTTACCACCGCCGCCGTTACCGGCGGATGCATAATCCCAAACGCAGAAAGTACAATCCATTCGATAAAAAATCAATCTTCTGGCGCCGGTAAAGTACGATTTCTAAATATTATAGGTAATATGATTATGAAAAGATATTTAATCATTTTTCTTTGTCTCCTGCCGATAATAGTTTCAGGGCAGGAACAGGAGTATTTTCATGGACGCGCTCAATTGAAATCATTGATAGATATCCCCACCGCCGGCGTCAACGCCAAGGGGGATTATGATTTCGAAATCAGAATATTCCATGACGGCGGTATATTAGGCGGTTTCGCAGTGGGTCTGTTCGATCGTTTCAGTCTGGGAGTGTATTTCGGCGGCACCGGCATAATCGGTAATGATTCCGATATTGAATGGAATGAATTTCCCGGTGTGCTGGCGAAATACCGCCTGATAGAGGAGAGTATATTCTTTCCCGCTTTAGCTATAGGTTATTCCAGCCAGGGTTACGGGCAGTATATGACGGACTCCACATATGTCGTTGAGAGCCGGTACCGGATTAAAGCGCGGGGATTGTTCGCCGTATTCAGCAAGAACTATATGATGATGAACACTCATCAAATGGGGATTCATTTCGGAGTTAATAAGAACACTTTTGAAACGGAGGATGACAAAGATTTCAATATTTTCGCGGGAATAGATTTCGGTTTGAATGAGGAACTGTTTTTGCTATGTGAATACGACCTGGCATTGGATGATAACAGCGATGACGCACTGGGTGAAGGGAGAGGTTATCTGAATATGGGTGTAAGATGGGGTTTTTCCGACCGGTTCGCTTTGCAGTTTCATTTCAAGGATGTTCTGAGCAATCACCGCGATACCAAAACAATAGAAAGGGAAATCAGATTGGTATATATAGAATCATTATAAGAGGATTTTTATCATGAAGATATTGAGGAATCTAATAATCTGGATTTTCGTTTTAAGTATATTTCCGTTGTCTTCCTTTGGGAAGCTTACACCGAAATATACTTCGGCGGCCAGGCTGGTGACTCAGCCGGCGGCGCGGAAATTAATTCCGGATCAGGTGGAAATATGGATGAATTTTTACCACAGCGGGGGAGTAATGGGTTCGGTAAAATATTCCATATCGGATCGTATTGCTGTAGGAGTTTCCTATGGCGGTCTGCATATTTTGGATAATGTCGGGACGGACTGGAACAACATGGCGGGATTTTACGCCGAATATACTCTCTGTCATGCTTTCAAATATTGGCCGCTGGTGGCGCTGGGAGCTGAAACCCAGGGATGGGGTTCATTTAAGAGAAACATCTTGTCCGGTGAAAATCGATATTTCATCAAAGCTCCGGGAATCTATTTAGTGGCGGGCAGGAGTCTTAATATCTGCCGCAGCGCCTGCTTCACGGTTCAAGGGGGAGTCAGCTACAATGTCTTTGAGAATGATGACGATTCGTCTCCCAATTTATTCTTTGGATTTGAAAAGACCATCATCGATATCTTCTCTTTTGCGGTGGAGTACGATCTGGCGCTTAATGACAACAGTGACAAAGCCTTGGGTAAAGGCAAAGGATATTTGAACACCGCTTTCAGGCTTCATATGAATGACCGGCTGGATTTTGAGTTTCTTGTCTTGGACATTATGGTGAACAATAGTGACGCCCGTAATGAGACCAAGATGTTCCGGATTGTGCTTAGAAATTTATAATAAACTCTCGTGCGTCTGCTGTGCGCTACGAAGCATTAAAATAACGGCTCAGGACTCAGGACTCAGGACTCAGGACTCAGGACTCAAGCACCGGCAGGTCACATCCCGACAAGCCGGGACAAGGAGCTAACCCCTAACCCCTATTTTCAGGGTAAGGATTTATAAATGGTAAAATCTTATTCCGATCCTATCGAAGCTCTTAGTATGGCGATAAGGCGTGAGAAGGAAGCGCAGGAATTTTATTTAAGAGTGGCTGAAGCCGCTGAATCCGATTCAACAAAAGCTCTGTTTAAGGAATTAGCCGAAGAAGAAGCGAAGCATGAACAGCGTTTGCAGGATGAATATGACCGGGAAGCGATGCGGGAAATGTAAGTCTAAAAAAAAGGCACTTCACTGTTTTGTATGGGTAATCGTGTGTAATCCCCCTTAGTCCCCCTTTAAAAAGGGGGGCAGGGGGGATTATTAACAGGGGGGATTATTAAATGATTGATATCAAAGCCGCTGATTTTAATAACTGTACAAATCAAAACGTTGACTTACGAAGAGTGTAACAATTTATACCCACACGAAATAGCGAAGAGCCAAAAAAATATTCTGAAAATATCGACAATTTTTTGTCGATGTG
>JADHWD010000218.1 GCA_016783645.1 bacterium | reverse complement strand
TTATTTCAGCTTTTAAAATCGTTATAAGGGCTGGCTGTGCCACCCAAAAGAAACTAAACTGAGGGTGGCACGGTCAGCCATGTGTCATCTACACAGATCATCATTGGAATCTCTTTTAGGAATATAAATACTGATTATCACTTCTTGCTGACCGTGCCTGTCTTATAATTGTATATCATAGAACTTAGTAGGAACTTTGTTAGTTGTAGAGCGGATTCTTATCCCACCAAAATCTTGTGATGTCGACTCTCCGCAGTCGACACCATTCGACTGTGCTGTCAGGCGGGGACACCTGACAGAACTGTTTAATCAACCGATTCCGGACGAGCCGGAATGAACTGTTTTTAATTTGTCTTTTCTTGACCCATTACCCTTGACCCTTTACCCTATTTTCAAGATAGACCTGTAGGAAATCACTCTTGACTGTTTCTAAACCCATAAGAGATGAAGGGAAAATTTCTTCCGGCGCCTCAAAGCATATACTGGCGCCGGGTGAAATAAGAGTGATTTCGCATCGAGCCGATAAATGGGATGTGGAGATATTCATCAAATTCGAGGAAATTTCCCAGGATAAACTGCCGGATAAACTGAAATTCATCAAAGATCAAATTGCCGCTAAATACGGTATCTCACCTTTCAGCCTCAAATATCACCAGTTATTAGAAAAGGAGATTTCACATCATGGAGTGCTCGCTCATCTGGTGATTGAGCGAGTTACTTTAGATAAAGGCCGTCCCAAATTTTATTTCCAATCGGGGATATCACCCAGCGGTATGCCCTACAATGATATGGTATGTTACGCTGATCTTTTTCTGTTGGACGAGTTTGAGAAAGAGTTGACAGAAGAGAGACTTAAAAGTCTTTTGAAGCGGGAAGAGGTTAAAGAAGAATGCATCGACCATAAGGCGGTCAAAGATGCGGTGGCGCAGTTGAAGGAACGGGGAATGTCGCTTCAGGGTGTTAAAGCCGCTGAAGGCAAATTCCCTGATTCCGGCAGAGACGCTGAAGTCGAATTCTATTTCCATGCGGTTCCGGACCGGCAGAATGCGGGAGATTATATTAGTTCGCGTAAAGTAGAGAAAGGAGACCTGCTCTGTTCCAAAACGCCGCCCTGCGACGGTAAAGAAGGAGGGCATACTGTCAGAGGCCGAACTATCCCCCCGGGCAAAGGATTAGATATAGCTCTGGAAGCGCGCAAGGGCGCGAAACTCAATATGACACTCACCGAATCGACCGCTGTCGAACGAGGATTAGTGGTAGTCCGCCGGGAGGAACGGTCTTTCATGACTCCCGCCGGAGAAAAAGTCATCCCTTCCAAAATTATCATCCGGATCGATCCTCTGCTTGTGATTCAAGCCGGAGATGATGCAGTAGAGATCACTACACGAGAATCGGTGGAGATCAGAGGTAATCTGAAGATAGGTTCAAAGATTATCTCTTCCGGTGAAGTGCATATCGACGGCGATGTGGAGGACAGTTCCAATATACATGCTTCCGATGATATAGTTGTCAACGGAAGTGTCAATGGCAGTTCTCTCACCAGCGGCAAGAATATCATCGCCCGTAATGGTATTAATAACAGCCAATTGACCGCCAGCGAAAGCGTTTTTGTAAAAGGTGAAGCTGTCAAATCCAATATAACCGGTCAGAAAGTGGTCGTCGACAAGATGGCGGGCGGGCAGATTAACGCCGGACAAAGGATAGAAGCCGGCGAACTCGCTAAAGATGAAGATGGTGTAAGCGCCACATTAGTGGTGGGGATGAGGCAGTTCTTGGAGAAGAAGATAACCGAAAATAACGACTTCATCGAAGCCGCACAAACTAACTTAAATAAACTGCGGGAACTTTTCGGCGATACAATTGTCAATGAAGTGATGCCCCATAATGTTCAGCAGATGCTGTTAAAATTCATCGCTCAGCTCCGCCATTCCGGAGTGGAACAAGTTCCGCAGAAAAAAATAAACAGCTACAAAAAATTATTGACCGCTATCGAACCCTTGAAGATGATTATCGATGAAAAAACTTTAGAGAATATCCGGATAAAACGCCAGATGCGCCGCAGCGGCGAAGGCAAGAGCATCGTGATTGTTAGAGAAAAAATAAGCGCTAAAACAAAAATCAATATCGATAATGTTAGAACCTTAGTTGAACCGGAAGCGGGACCGATTAAGCTCACCGCCAAAGATAAAAAAATACTGAAAGATATTTACGAACCCGATTCGGAATGATTATTGCCTTGGTATGCATTCCCACGCGGGAGCGTGGGAACGAGAGGGAACGCCGTCATTCCCGCGCAGGCGGGAATCCAGTATGGACAGAACAATGTTCTGTCCATACCAATAACAAACCGATAATGTAGGGGCGACCCTTGCGGCCGCCCTTCCCCAAAGGGGAAAAACATGAATAGTCCGCTGTACAGCGGATAACTAGTCGGTAAAAACACCGTCATTCCGGCTTGTCCGGAATCGGTTGATTAAACAGCGCTGTCAGGCGTCCCCGCCTGACAGAACCCCGATTTTCATTCTAAGTTGTGCCCTGCCAGCAAATTGAGCTTGTATTACCCGGTTTCGGAGAAACTAGGCTGCCGGCGTTGCACGAAGGGCAGACGCAAGGTCTGCCCCTACAGATGAACATCTTATTAGTTGTAGGGGCGACCCTTGCGGTCGCCCTTGAAACTATCTTCATGATTCGTCGTACGCTGCCGGCGCATGAGGATTACACAAAAATTAAAGATTATATGAAAATAATATTGGATTATATAAATTTGCTCTCTAATAACAGGGCGAAATTCCTATTTACGATACTGTTCACTATAGTTTTAATACTATCCTTAAGCAGTGACGCTTCAGCCTATATCGGGCCGGGCGCGGGATTCGCCTTTTTATATTCGTTCTTCATCATCTTCCTCATACTTTTCATCGCCCCCTTATTCGCGCTGGTATGGCCGATATGGTATCTTTTTCATAAGATTAAAACCGGCGGCGGTACTAAGAACGCCCGGGTGAAAAGGGTTGTTATTTTAGGATTGGACGGGCTCGACCCGGATATTGCGGATGATTTGATGGTAAAAGGGAAACTGCCGAACTTCAAAAAGCTGGCGGAATTCGGCTGTTTCCATAAACTGGGCACCTCCATGCCGTCGGTTTCACCGGCGGCTTGGTCGTCATTTCAGACCGGCTGCAGCCCCGCTAAGCATAATATCTTCGATTTCTTAGACCGCGACCGATCAACCTATGCACCTATAATATCCTCCGCTTATATCGGCGGGAACACAAAATATTGGAAAATCGGCAAATTTAAAATTCCCCGCGGTAAACCGGTGGTGAGGCTTTTACGCAAGAGCAAACCCTTCTGGAATATATTGGGCGAACATGGAGTATTTTCCACTGTCCTGCGCGTTCCCATAACCTTCCCGCCGGAAAAATTCTTCGGTGTCTCACTAAGCGCTATGTGCACTCCTGATTTGAAGGGCAGTCAGGGGACTTTCACCGCTTATTCCACGACGCCGGCGGATGAAGAACATACTGGTGGAGTGCGGATTCCGGTGGAATGGAATAGTAATACTATCGATACATATATTCCGGGGCCCATAAACAGCCTGTCGGAGAAGGGCGAAGAGATGCGCCTGCCGCTGAAGATTATTAAACATAACGGCAAAATCGAATTGAAAGTGAACGGCGGTAGTTATAAACTTAAGCAGGGCGAATTCAGCGATTGGATTAATCTCACATTCAAAGCGGGGATGGGAGTTAAAGCGGCGGGTATATGCAAGTTCTATTTGACGCAATTGGAACCGGAATTAACGCTTTATATGTCCCCCATCAATATCGACCCGGAAAAACCTTCGCTCCCCATATCTCACCCGATATTCTATTCGGTGTATCTGGCGAAGCTGTTAGGAGCGTACGCCACTTTGGGATTAGCGGAGGACACTTGGGCGTTGAATGAAGGAGTGTTGGATGATAAGGCTTTCTATGAACTCACTTGGATGATAGATGAAGAGCGGCGGAAGATGTTTAAGAACGCTTTGAAGCGCACCAAGAAAGGTGTGGTGATCTGCGTCTTTGACGCTTCCGACCGGATTCAGCATATGTTCTGGCGCTGCCGCGAAACTAATCATCCAGCCAATAGAAACGGGAAACCTCAGTTAGATTTCGATCCTGTACAAGATATGTATATCCGGTACGATAAATTAGCGGGTGAAACTCTGGAGGCGATGGGCGAAGATGATGTATTGATGGTGATTTCCGACCATGGATTCAAATCCTTCCGCCGCTGTTTCGGTTTAAACGCCTGGCTGAAGGAAAACGGTTATTTGAAACTGAAAGAGGGTGCTGAAGGCGGAGATTTCTTCCAAGATGTCGATTGGAAACAGACGAAAGCTTATGGTGTGGGTTTGGGTGGATTGTATCTGAACCTAAAAGGGCGTGAAGCGGACGGTATAGTGGAACCGGGCGAGGATGCCGATAGGTTGAAACAGGAATTGAAGGAGAAGCTGTCCGGTTTTGTCGATCCTCAGAACGGCGATATCGCCATCAACCGGATGATAGAGCCGGGCGAAACCGGGACGGGGCCTTATGCAGTCAACGGCCCTGATTTATTCTTCGGATTCAATCCGGGATACCGGATTTCCTGGGGATCGGTGACGGGAGACACCCGGGGCGAAATCTTCAGCGATAATGTAAAAAAATGGAGCGGCGACCATTGCGTGGATTATAAGTTAGCACCCGGTGTATTTTTCTCTAACCGCAAAATCACAGCCGATAATCCCAATCTGCGGGATATAGGGCCTACCACTTTAGAACTGTATGGCATCCCGGTTCCGGGGTACATGGACGGTAAACCGTTGATGAAGGAAATTCGCTAACAGCTAACAACTAACAACTAACAGCTATTTTAATATGAACAAGCTATACTACGGCGACAATCTGGAGGTGTTGAAGGAATCGATTGAGGATGAGAGCATCGATTTGATATATATCGATCCCCCTTTCAACTCCAAGCGGGCTTACAATATCCTTTTTGAATCCATAGACTTGTCTGATGCGAAGGCGCAAAAGGAGGCGTTTGCCGATACCTGGAGCAATGTTTCCTACATTGATGAGTTGAATGAAATTCAAGATTTGA
>JADHWD010000217.1 GCA_016783645.1 bacterium | reverse complement strand
GCCTGCGAACTGACTGAACCCACATCCACTCCGGCGGTGATTGTTTCACAACCCTTCCATTCTTTGCTTTCATCATGCCAGCGGTATTCTTTCCACCGCCAATATTCTTTTTCTGCCATGTATTTATCTCCGGCTTGTTTTAATTCTTGATTCTCGATTCTCGATTCTTGATTCTTGATTTATTATCAAATAAGAATCTTTTTACTAATGACCAATGACCAATGACCAGTCTGTCTGTCCGAAAATACTAACATGTCATTCCGGAATCAGCCGTACGGCTGATATCCGGAATCCATTGTTATTTAATAATATAATTCGGATGCGATTCTTCACTTCGTTAGGAGAACAGACTTTAGTCTGTTCACTACCAGTTAAACATTAAGATGTCGGACTAAAGTCCAACCTCCTAATCATGGGAGAATAGACTTTAGTCTGTTCAAAGGTGCCGGACTGAAGTCCGGCCTCCTATTTAACTTTCGGCGGCGGTGATCGCCGCTCCTAACGCTCCGGCGTAATCAGCGTCCGGCGGGACTATCACTTCTTTCTCCAATCCCCGCTTCAATGAAGCGACGAATCCGGGATTGCGGGACACTGCTCCGATTAAGGCGATTTCAGGATTGATCCCCACGCGCCGAACCATCGACACAATCCGGTCAGCGATGGCGTCATGCACCGCGCGGGATATATCTTCTTTGGGAGTCTTAGCGTGCAGAAGTGATACCACTTCCGATTCGGCGAACACCGCGCACTGCGCGTTCATGGGGATTGATTTAGTCGATTTCAGCGACAATTTGCCGAATTCCTCTAATGAAACTTCTAAAGCGCGGGACATGGCTTCGGTGAAAGAACCGGCTCCGGCGGCGCATTTTTCATTAATCGCGAAGTCGATCACCTTGCCGTTTTCGTCGTTGTGAATAGCACGCCCTTCTTCCGCCCCCACATCGATCACCGTGCGCGCGCCAGGGACTAATCTCACCGCGCCCTTAGCAGCGGCGCCCACTTCGGTTACAGAATCCTGCGAGTAAGGTGCGAATTTTCGGCCGGTGCCGGTGGCGACTATATATTCAATCTGTTCTAAGGTCAACCCGGCTTGTTGTAAAGCTTCATTGAAGGCGGTTTCCGCCGCTTCCTTCTGGTCGAATCCGGAAAGTTTCACTGCTTTAGCGATTATTTTCTCATCTTTCAATATCAATACGCGGACATTCTTCGCCCCCATATCGATTCCGGCTGTTATCATGATGTTTCCTTTATGTTTAGATATATATTATTTGCGAGTTGTGAGACTCAGGTGATATTCTGAATTTTTTTAATGAATCGCATGAAAGAATGATTATTATACTGCAATTCAGGTTCATAAATAAAATTCTTGGCTATTTTTGGTCCATCGCTTGTTTCATGAAAACTCCTTTTTAGCTTACTGTAAAATAATGAATTAAGTTGGCTTTTAGGATGTCGGACATTATCAGTTAATTGAGTCGGCCTCTTGAAAGGTCTCAATTTAGGAAAAGCCTTTTCCACCGCTTCCGGCATAGCAAAGTACCATGCTTCAATATTTTGTACAGCAATCTGAATTATTATTTCCGGCTGTAAAGATTGGGATATCTTTTTCTTTATATCCTGAACTATTTTAGCGCAGTTTTTTCTATCCAAATCACTCAATATAATAATAGCGCTTATATCTTCATATCTTTTCTGTAAGTTGAGGATGCGGGTACTCAGTTTATCACTAATAACAGAACCTCTGCAAGGCATCGTACAAACTTGAGCTGAAGGGCATAATTTCTGAATTATAAATTTCAATGAGTTCACATCACATATATCTTCACCAATTACTCCGAATCTCATGGATTCCCTCCTAATACACCCTCATACCATTGCTCACCTAAAGTCCTGCCTTTAAGCGCTGGTACTTTTCCCTGCATCCATTTATGTGGTAAACTAATCATAGATTCGCCATCCTTTTTATCAATTATAAATATTTCTGAAGGTCTACATTTGTCAATGAAATACGGGCTATGTGTAGTTACAATTACCTGAACATTTTTGGAAGCGGTTCTGAATTCATCAACTAAAATTTCTAACAAATGCGGATGAAGATTATTTTCCGGTTCTTCGATACAGATTATATCTGGCGGATTCGGATCCCGCATAATTAGCATCATGCCTAACAGTCTGATTGTCCCATCAGATATAGCGTTAGGAGGAAATCCTTCGGGATTACTGTCTTCTTTTATTGAGATAAAATGTCTTCCATCATCGGATTCTTTTATCTTGACTCCTAAAAAACCGGGAATTTTATCGCTCAATACTTCTTCAACATCATTTAAAATATCCTCATGATATGTCTTCATATTTTCAATAACCAGAACCAGATTATCGCCGCTGCTTGAGAGTCTGAAAACCTTTGAATACTTGCTGGAATATCTCGCTTGACCGGGTTCAAACTTGGAAATATACCAATTAGTGATAAATTTATTGAACTTTTGCACTTGAGGATAATCTTTTAAAAACCTACCGCCACCAAGAATTAATTCATAGGATTCACTCCTTACTAAATCCAAAGTTATGTCTTCTCTTACTTCATACTCACCTTTCGGGCTTGCCACTTTACCTTTTTTTTCATCAACTTTAAGATAAAACCAAGGCGCGCCTCCGATTTTTAATGAGGGTTTTTTAGCTCTAAGCCATTCATCGGTCACAACCGGCTCACCTTCTTTATCGATAATAGATATATGATATGTGAACTTTCTGGGTCTTAATCTACCTATTTTTTTCTCTTCATCAGGAGGTTCACCCCGTTCACGATAACTAATATCTATTTGAATAGGATCATCAACTCCTGCTTTGATGTGTCTCGTGGAAAAAAAGCTGCCTCCCAACGCGCTAAATGCCGCTTTCACATCTTCCTTCACTGCCCTGCCGATGAATTCAAACACTGAAATCAAATTCGATTTGCCGCATCCATTAGGTCCTATGAAGACAGAGAATGGCTTCAGTTTGATAGTCGTGTCCCTGAATGACCTGAAGTTTTTCAATCGCAGTTCTTCTATCATCTTAATCCTCTAATACTTTCTTGAATATTTGATTAAAAGTCTTCACTCCCTTTTCAGCAGCCACACCGCTCCGAATAAATATTTTTCCAAGATTCCGCATTCCACCATTTGATTATCCAAATACCACTTCAAAGCCCCGGTCAATTCGGGATGCTTGTCCGCTAACCGCTCCGCCCGCTTTGTCAAATATCCGGTATATTCCTCGTTCATCGCCTTCATATCATCATCGGTAAAAATAATCTCTTTAACAATAGTGTCTCCCTGCGCAGTCAACCGGCGGATTGTTTCTTCATAAGACGCGCAGTATTCATAGCCCCATCTGTCAATATCAACCGGTTCTTTCAGGAAGCTGTCGTCGATCAGCATATATCCGCCCGGCTTCACAGCCCGGCGGATCTGCATGACGGCTTGTTCCAGGTTTCCCAGCGCATCGCCGACGGAGGAAAACACCGCTATATCAAAACCGGTGTAATCATTTACCGCACTTCGGATATCAGTCTGTATAAAACTGCAAAGATTAGACACGCTGTATTCTTGAGCTTTCCGTTGAGCTTCTTCGATGAACTTTCCGCACCAGTCCAGCCCTATGACTCTATATCCCAGCTCTTTCGCCAATGTAACCGCCGCCGCTCCTTTGCCGCAGCCCAAATCCAGCGCTTTTGTTGTATCGGGCGGCAGTCCCAGCGGCTTCAGGATTTCGACATACAGTTCAGGATTACTGCCCAGCGCCCATAAATCAGCCGTGAGTTCGTTGACATAGGGTAACAGCTCCGGTGTTATCTCTAAAGACTGGGCGATTTCTATTTCCAATTCTCTTTCCATATCTCTACCGCCTAATCACCAAATCACCATTTCAAACATACATCAGCTTATCCTTGGTCTCTTTATAGTACGCTTCCAAGCCGATTTCCTTCATGCGGTTGTTCATTATCAGCCAACGGTTATGAAGATCCGGGTCGAAGTTGACCTTATCACAGGGGAATTCTTCGCATTGGAAGCAGAAATCCACACCCTTTTCTTTGTAAATAAGTTTACAAGTTGACAAGTTAGCAATTTAAAACACCATTCTGGCAGGTCTTGCACGCCGCAGGCGGATTTTGGTGGGTTAAGAACCCACCCTGCCGCTATTTTTAAAAAATCGAGAATCGAGTTTCAAGAATCAAGAATCGAGAATCATATAATCTTCCAAATGAAAATTCCTATCATGGTCAGCGCTATCAGCAGTTTGATGAAGATACCGGATAAGAATCCCACTAATGTACCGAAACCCGCCTTGAAAGCCTGCCCCTGCGATTTACCGCTCAACATTTCACCTAACACCGCTCCTAAAAAAGCGCCGATTATCAAGCCGATAGGCCCTCCGGTTATCAATCCTATAATCATCCCCATGAAAGCTCCGGCTATCCCTAACTTCCCCGCGCCGAATCTCTTCGCGCCTACTAAATTGGCGGTGTAGTCGATGATTACGGAGAAAACCGCCAAGCCGGTGAACAGCACCATAGTCCCATAACCGATCTTATCGAATCCGGTGAATACCGTGAATAATAAAGCCCCCGCCCAGACTATCGGCACGCTGGGCAGAACCGGAATCACCAGCCCCATCAATCCCACGATGAAGAGGATGAAGCTGATGATTAGGAGGATGATATATCCGAAGTCCATTAGTTCTTCCGTGCTGCAGAGTCCCTGTACTCTGCAGTGTTTTACTCTCTTGTGCTGCAGAGTCCCCGCACTCAGCAGCGCTTTATTTTAAACCATCTATTTCCATCCATTTAAAATCCTTGACCAAATTAGGATTATCTTCTCCTAATTCCCAAAACCTATAACTCGAATATTCCCATTTTTCAGGTGAATCGACTAATTCCCTTTTCACCGGATTTTTATGTATATAGTGCCTGAACGAAAACCCCGCATTTTCCAAAAAAGTGACAATTCCTTTCGGCAAGAACCGATTTTAATGAAAAATATTATATAAACGACTTGTGCTAGTTAAATGGTATTTCTATGTATTTGTTTATTATGCGCTAAGAATTTCATATCGATTTTTGGCAACTGGATTCTGAGGACTGGGGATTAGTGACCCACCCCACAACCTGTCATTCCCGCGCAGGCG
>JADHWD010000216.1 GCA_016783645.1 bacterium | reverse complement strand
GCTTGTTCGATAGTATGTTTTACAATGACTATAATCCCCCTTAGTCCCCCTTTAAAAAAGGGGGAAATCTGACTCCCCCTTTACTAAAGGGGGGAAGGGGGGATTACTAAATGATTAAAATTAATGTCGCTCATTATAACAATCACTTAATAAATAGGGAAATTTCTAAATCACAGGGTCAGAAAATATATTGAGAAAACAATCAAACTTGATTACCATTAAGATTTATTATATATTATAAATTTGTATCTCCAATATATTATAAATTTGTATTTCCAGTCTTTAAGATTCAATACACGGTAACATTTTAGTTCTTATAAAAAAATCACTATCACCGTCATTCTGGCAAGTCCGCTGTTCAGCGGACGCGTCCAGAATCGGTACATTGTCATTTATTTCGACCGATTCCGGACAAGCCGGAAAGACGATAAAAGGGTCATTGAATTAACACAAGGGTTACCCACACAAAACAGCGAATAGCCAATAAAAGATTCAACAATAAATAAAGATATTTCAATTTTATGAAGAGAATTTTATTTCTTTCCGTCTGCTTTGCCTGTTTATCCCTGCAGAGTTTTGGCGAAATCAGCGCCGGTCTATCAGTGGGACTTCACAAGGATATCGACTACAGTTCCACCGGAATTGATTTATTAGTCATCAGCGATAAATTTTCGCGGAGCAAATTCTCGCTCGGATACGACTTGGGACTGGAATTAGTGGAAAGACATCTGCATGACACTTCGCCTTTGTACAACGATATTGTCGAATTCACTTATCCCGATTTCACTGAAATTGATTCTGTGGCATATTTCAATAAAAATTACCATGAATATATTTTCTTTCCCATAGGATTCGTTTTTCGTTATGACCCTATGTTGAGTAAAATGGAAACTAATCCCAGTGGTTTTTACTATTCATTGTTTCTTGAAATCGGCGGCTCATTGGCTATCAGACAGACCAGTGTTAAGCAAACGCAGTTCTGGTACGATACACCGGGAGATGATAATTCCTTTTATGGCAGTTATATCGTTGACGGCCAAGGAAACGAGAGTATCGCTAAATTCGACTGGATAGTCAAACCCAAGGTGATGCTGTTCTGGCAGCGGGCTTATTTTTCTTATGAATTCTACCTATTTTCCGAATATTACGCTCATTCATTCGGAGTGGGATATGTGTTTAAATTGTAGGGGCGAAGCATTTTAAGTTAACAATAAAAATATTAATTACTTATAAAAAATGCTTCGCCCCTACTGGAAGTCCGCTATACAGCGGGTTCTGAATAGACATTTTATTGCTTTTATCCCGGAGTTTTGTTATTTTAATCACTTGACATCATTTTATAATAAACGACATTATAGCTTGTTCGATAGTATGTTTTGCATGACTATAATCCCCCTTAGTCCCCCTTTAAAAAAGGGGGAAACCTGACTCCCCCTTTACTAAAGGGGGGAAGGGGGGATTTTTAAATGATTAGAATTAATGTCGCTCATTATAGATAATAATCAATCATTAACTTTTTTACGAGGTCAGTGTAATGAAAAAAGAGATGAAGAAGATACTAGTCACTGGTTCTGTCGGTCAGATAGGATCGGAATTGACATTGGCGCTGCGGGAGAAATACGGGGCGGAGAATGTGATCGCCACCGGCCGTAAAACTAAACCCAGCAAAGCCCTGCTGGAATCAGGCCCCTTCCATTTTATCGATGTCACCAGCATCGCTTCGGTTGAAGAGATAGTAAAAAAATACAATATCGACACCGTTTATCATATGGCGGCGATATTGTCAGCGGTGGGGGAAGGCAATCCGCAATTGTGCTGGAATGTCAACATGAACGGCACTATAAATGTGCTGGAACTGGGTCTGAAATATGAGATGGCTCGGGTGATCATCCCCAGCTCCATCGCGGTTTGGGGCAAAGGAGTGCCTTTAGAGAACACACCGCAGGAAACCGTATTGAAACCTTCCACTATGTACGGCGTCACCAAAGTGGCGGCGGAAATACTATGCGATTACTATGTCGCCCGGTTCGGCTTGGATATCCGGGGATTGCGCTATCCCGGTATCATATCCTCTGAGACTTTACCCGGCGGCGGCACCACGGACTACGCTGTAGCGATTTACTATGAAGCGGTCGCCAAGAAGCATTACACCTGCTTCGTCCGCGAAAACACAGTTCTGCCAATGATGTACATGCCGGACTGCATTAAATCGACTATCGACTTGGCGGAAGCCGATTTCAACAAACTCATGCATCACAGCGATTTCAATATCGCCTCCATGAGTTTCAGCGTTAAGGAATTAGCCGATGCCATCAATAAGTATATGCCGGATTTCAAAGTTGATTACGCCCCGGATCACCGCCAGAAAATCGCCGATTCCTGGCCTAATTCCATCGATGATTCCTGCGCCAAGGAAGAATGGGGATGGCAGCCCTCTTGGAATTTGGACAGCGTGACTAAAGATATGCTGGAAAAATTAACCGAACGGCATAAAAAAGGCGAATTATATCCTGAATAAGATTCCACATTTACTTTGAAAATAGCTGTTAGCTGTTAGCTGTTAGTTAGTTTGAAATATTCCCCGGTTTCGGAGAAACCGGGCTGCTGAACGAAGGGCAGATTACTGATTTGCCCCTACAAATAAATATGCTATATTGTAGGGGCGAACCCTTGCGGTCGCCCTTGAGACTATTTTCATGCTAAGTTGTCCCGACCGGTCGGCATGAGGGTTATCTTGAAAATAGGGTAAAGGCAGTCTGTCCGAGAACGAATCATTTATTCCTTTCTCATCATCTAACAACAAACCCATATTTAACCGTTCTGGCAGGTCTTGCACGCTAAAAGCGGGTGTGACCTGCCAGTACAATAAATCTTAACTTGAAAACTTGTCAACTTGCAAACTTGCAAACTTCATATCGATGAATCTTCTTGTTATAGGTTCCGGCGGGCGTGAACACGCGCTGTGCTGGAAATTGAAGCAGTCTAATCTTTGTGAGAAGTTATACTGCATTCCCGGCAATGCTGGCATATCCGCTGAAGCGGAATGTTTCAATATAAATATTTCCGATTTCAGAGCGTTGATTGATTTCACGGAAGCGAAATCTATCGATTTAACGGTAGCAGGCCCTGAAACGCCGCTGGCGGACGGAATTGTAGATTATTTTCAACTAAGAGGAAAGAAGATTTTCGGACCTTCTGAAGCGGCGGCGCGGATTGAAAGCGATAAAGCCTTCGCCAAACAATTGATGCTGGATACTGATATTCCCAGCGCAGGATTTGAAATCCATGAATGTTACGAATCAGCCGGCGCATCGCCGCTTCTGCACAAATTCCCCGTAGTGATTAAAGCTTCGGGATTAGCCGCGGGAAAAGGTGTGATTATAGCGAAAAACCGTATAGAAGCCGAAGAAACTATAAGTGATATGTTCATCGCCAAGAAATTCGGCTCAGCGGGTTCCAAAGTAGTAATTGAAGAGTTTCTCCGCGGCGAAGAATTCTCGCTGTTCGCCTTGACTGATGGCACAGATTATATATTATTCCCCCCTTCGCAGGATCATAAACGCTTAGGTGATAAAGACACCGGTCCCAACACCGGGGGAATGGGCGCTTATGCGCCCGCGCCTATAGCTGATAGTGTGATGTTGAAAAAGTGCGAAGACAGGATTATCAAACCTCTGCTGGTGGAAATGAAAAAGCGGGACACACCTTATCAAGGACTGCTGTACTGCGGACTGATTGAAGTTAAAGGTGAACCCTATGTATTGGAATTCAACTGCCGGTTCGGCGACCCGGAAACACAATGCGTTCTGCCCTTAGTCAAAGCCGATTTAGTGCGAATGTTCCTATCTTCATTGGAAGAAGGCGGGATTAAACGCTTTCTGAATGAACACCTGCAGGAGAGTCTTTTTTATGACGGGAAATACGCTGTATGTGTGGTGGCGGCTTCGGGAGGTTATCCCGAAAAATATGAAAAAGGATTTTCCATCACCGGATTAGATAGAGAATATACTGATACTGTGATTTTTCACGCCGGGACTGCTTGTAAAGGCGTTAATATTGTTACCGCCGGCGGCAGGGTGCTGGGAGTGACCGGGATCGGAGATTCATTCATCAAAGCTTTGGATAACGCTTATCATGCGCTGTCGCAGATTGAGTTTGAAGGAATATATTACCGCAACGATATCGGCTGGAGGGCGCTCAGAAGATGAAAATCAGGTTCATCGGCACCGCTTCCGGATTAGCGGTGAAAGATAGATACAGTTCATCGCTGTTACTCACATCCGGCGGACAAAGATGGCTGTTAGACTGCGGTGAAGGATGCGTTTATTCTTTACTGAAACAAAATGTCCCGGCGGATAAAATCGACGGCGCGATAATAACGCATACGCATCCTGACCATTGCTCGGGATTACCCATGTTGATGCAAAATATGCATCTTTTAAAACGGGCGAATGACTTTCAGGTTTATCTTCCCTATGGAGTGAAGGAAGCTTTTCAGAATTTTTTGCATCATCTTTACCTGATAAACGATGCGCTGACATTTAACTATGTACTTCTTGAATATGAAGCTGGGGAGATATTTCATGAGAAAGATTTAAAGTTTTCCGCTGTCCCCAATAAACATCTTGAAAAATATCAACCTATAAAAGCTGAGTATGGAATCAGTATAAACTGCTTTTCGCTGGTGATTCAAGAGGCTGATAAGACGATATATTACAGCGCGGATATAGCGGATATAGACGACTTGTATGCTCCTCCGGATACGACACTGCTGATTGTCGAAAGCACTCATATTCAACCGGTTTCTGTTATGAAATACGCTTCTGATCGCGGCATTAAGCGAGTTGCGTTCACACATATTCCGCCAGATATGGATACTGATTCACTAAAAATGGATGTAGTATTTGGTGAATTCGCTGATGATGGTTTGGAAATTGAAATATGAAAAGTGTAAATCTATAATAAACGACATTAATTCTTGTACCGATATTTATTTGTCAGGGTTGAGACAACCCTGACTCCACGGTGGTTGCTCTTCTTGTAGAGTGGTAGGGGTTTAATATATTAAACCCCTACAAAACAACATGTTATATTGATAATAGATCTAATCTGTGACTCAAATACTGAAATACTAATCTATTTTTACTTAAAATTGTACAATTGCTGAACAGAGTGAATAACCGA
>JADHWD010000022.1 GCA_016783645.1 bacterium | reverse complement strand
TTGCTCCTACAACAATTTTTTATCCCTTTTATCCCCTTAATCCCTGTTAATTATCTTGAGTCTTTAACCTTTTGCATTGTGTATCTCTGTGTTCTCTGTGGTGAATATCAAATTTCAAATATCTTTGGCTAGGGTTTAGTTCCTTGTTCCGGCAGGTCTTGCACGCTGAAGGCGGGTGTGATCTGCCGGTAATACAGCTAATTCCGGACAAGCCGGAATTACAATATCGCTGTGTATCAGGCTCGCTGTCAAGCGTTGCCTGTATCCACCTTGTTCGACGCTTCCCCAATCAATCCATCGAGTACTTCGATTATGTCCGCAACTCTTTCATACCATTGAGGCGCTTGAAAAGTTATTTGCTTTTCCTCATAATCTGGCGGAAAAATTAGCCCTGCTTTGTCTGCTAACGCATCCTTCAGCTTCTTGCGGAATTCGAGAGTTGATTCATTGTCATTCAACCACTCAAAATTCACTTGCAGTACACCGTCGGAGAACACTGTAAAAAGAGACCGTACACTGATTTTCTTGTATTTTGGATTGAACGATCCCCGTGAAGCTCCGGTTCCCCAAGAGATATTGTCAGCGGTTCTTTGAGCGTATTCATACAGTTCTCTTATTTTTTTCTCGATGGGTGGTTCAAGTCTGTTTCTGATATCCTCAAAGAATGTACGCTCGTCCCACTTTTTCCTGGAGGCAGGCTTAGAAGAAGAGGGTATAGGCTTCTTAATTTCTGTTCCGTATAGCTTTGGAATCAAGATTTCAAGATCTTCGTACCTGTAGAACTCCGTTTCACATCCGAGCAGTACGAATCTACTGTTTGCGTTTATAAAAGTGATCAAATCCTTGAGTCGGTCGTGGATATGGTCCATCAATACAATGAAAGTAAATTGCCCAGAACTAAGATCTGACTTGAACCGATTTAGGACAATGCTGACTTGCTCGTCGTCGATGCCGAAGAAATCAATTAATTTTTGGCGGAATGACATTCCGAACTCTTGACTGACTGATTGGTCAATGATGTGCTCGATCTCAGAAAAATCTCCGAAGCTATTCCAGAGTCCTGCTCCATAGTCCAGCACCTGTGCGACTACAAGCCTTTTATCAGGGTTCTTGTATAATTTCGTCTCGATGATGTAGATTGCTCCTTCATCGTCTATGGCAAGGGCGTCAATTGAGCCGCTTGGCGTTGGGAACTCACGGGCGAAGACGAACAGCCGGATGTCTTCTCTAATATCATCGAGCGGGATTACGCCCGGATTATCGTGAATATACTCTTGAAGGTACACCTCCTGAGTGACCGGAGTCGCTCCAACCTTTTTCGCCCCTGAGCCCTTCTTCATGACGATAATAGACAAGTTCATCCCTTTCGTTTAGCGTCGAACATGATGTATCTGGTTGAGTTGACTCTTCAACTCATCAATATCCGATGAGAACTTCAACTTCCCGCTTTTTTCCTCCCGCATACTTTCTTGATAATTTCTGAAAATCTCTTCCCGCCGTTCCTCAATTAGATATTTTTCAAGCAGGAATTTAATTTCCATCTTCTCCTCGAAAGAAAGCTTTTTGATTTCTTCCACTAACATATCATAAGAACTACACATCGTCATCTCCTTTCGATATCGTCTATCAATTTTCCGAACCTGTCCCGTGCATGAGTGATGGTCATTCCCTTGGATTTCTTGACCGCCCAGGGAGGCAATAGCATCCTTTGAATAGGCATCAACGGATAATTGAAGCCGCTATTGTGCAGTTCATCGATGAACTTCTCTTCGACGCTGATGAAAGATAGCGGCAGATTGGTGGATTCCGATACTTCTCTGGTGAATTCAGCGCCCTTTTCTATATGTTCAATCACCGTCTCATCCATGAGGTGAGTATTTCCCACCAAAGCCGTTACTTTCAGTTTGGAGGCATCTTCCACTTCGCGCATGATGCGGGTGACGCCTTCAACAGTGTCGGTGAAAGGGCGGTGCATATTGACTACGAAAAACATTTCATATTCGATGCGCCGGAAGACATCGGATAATGAGGCCAGCACCGTCGCTCCCACATTATCACCGCCGACATCGAGGATGCTGATATCATCCGGACGGGCTATCATCCCCCGCAGGTCCGGCAGTAATATAGGCAGATCAGCGCTGTGATACGCGCCCGGCGGAGCGACCACTGTCACACCCATCTCCTCCAAAGGCTGGCGAGCTTCCCGGCAGCGGAAATAGGGATTCACCAGATCGAGATCGGCTATTTTAACCTTAAATCCCCGCTTCGCTAAATTGGCGGTATAATTCACCGCGACTTCGGTTTTGCCGCTGCCGTAATTACCGGTGAAGAGGATTACTTTCTTATCGCTGTATAATGTCGCCACCATAATCATAATAAGCAACATTAATTCTTGTACTATATATTCTTGTCAGAGTCGATCCGCCGTACGGCGGACTGACTCCACAGTGGGGGCTCTTATTGTGGAGTCGGGATTGTCTCAACCCTGACATTAAATTCAACATGCAATAAATTATTTCGCTCAGTATAATTTGATCAGTTTGTAATAATAAGCGGTTTAAATATAAATAATTAGTAATCCCCCCTGCCCCCCTTTAGTAAAGGGGGGAGTCATATTTCCCCCTTTTTTAAAGGGGGACTAAGGGGGATTATATTAAATTACCCATACAAAACAGCGAAGAGCCGATATTTCACCTAATCGTTAAAATAATCCCCATTGAGCAAAAAGTCAAAAAACGGCGTTACTTTTTTCACATTTTCTGAAACCAGTCATGAAAAGGTTGAGGCAATCCTCTTTGAGGTTAATCAACGGCTCATCTATCAGCTTGAAATTCCGCATTTCTATGAGTTTGTTGATGGAGCCGATTATCATGGCGGCGCCGAGCCGGGGATCCACCGGAATGATTTCATCATTATCGATCCCTTCCCGGATAACCGCCGCTATCTCTTCGCTGATCTGTTGAATCATCCGCATCTGCTGGGAAGACAGAAATTCCGAATGTTTCAGGAAAAAGATGAAGTTAATCTTCTGCGGGTGTTCATCAGCTGTTTGGAACAGCAGTTCTATGACAGCTTCGATTTTACCGGTAAAATCCGCCCCGCTCAACCTGATGGATTTGAAGGTTTCTATAAGCCCGGTCATCACTTCGGAATAGATTTCCGCCGCCAGTTCATATTTGCCCGGAAAATGGCGGTATATCGCGCCGTCGGACAGTCCCGCGCGCTTAGCTATCTGTGATACGGTAGTGCGGTAAAAACCCTGCCGGCTGAATAGCTCCAGCGCCGCTGAAAATATGTTCTCCCGCGAATTCTTCATAATGTGAATACTCATTCACAATATAATAATCTTTATCTAAATAGTCAAATATCTATCTTGAATAAACCAATTAATGAAAAATTAACGAATTTCTCCCAATATTTTCTTGACTTTTACAAATTAATTTATATATTTATATTGTGATGCGGGACAACTGAAAATGTGACGCAAAACAATTCCTATGATTTATCCATATGCGCCTTTGGCGCATCACCAAGCATGAAAATGACGGCTCTGGACTCAGGACTCAAGACGCAAGGCTCAAGGTAACCCTGTTTCCCCCTTTCCTAAAGGGGGACATTGAATATCGAATAATGAACAAGGAACAAGGAATGAAGAAGTGTTTGATTATTCATCATTCGTTAATCGATATTCCTTGTTCGATATTCAGTTTGCTGGCAGGTCACACCCGCCTGCGGCGTCCAAGACCTGCCAGAACGGTGTGTCTTCTCGTTCCCACGCTCCAGCGCGGGATGCATACTATAGTGAATATCGAACAAGGAACAAGGAATTAAGAAGTGTCTGTTCATTCATCATTCGTTAATCGATATTCCTTGTTCGATATTCGCATTTTCTTGACCCTTGACCCTATTTTCAGAGTATCAATAATTTATTTCTGCGCAGACTGCGCCGGGGAAAAAACTAACTAAGGGGAATTGATGATGAAAACAGCCGAGTATCAGGCTGGCGATTTCTCAATGCTTTTAGGGATGCGGGGATTCAGTGATGTTCTTCTCAATAATCATTTCAAACTGTATCAGGGATATGTCAAGAATACCAATCTATTGGCGTCTAAACTTAAGGATTTGCTGGAAGCGGGAAAAACCGACTCTCCGGAATATGCTGAACTAAAACGCAGATTCGGTTTTGAATTCAATGGTATGCGGCTGCATGAATATTATTTCGGAAATCTGGGCGGTGAGGGTGTGCTGGACAATAAGAGTGATTTTTACCGAAAAGCGGCGGAAGATTTCGGCACTTTCGAAAACTGGAAAATCGACTTCACTTCAGTCGGCTCTATGAGAGGAATCGGATGGGTAGTGCTTTACCAGGATCCCAAGACCGGCAGATTGTTCAATACCTGGATTAACGAACATGAAACCGGACACCTCGCCGGAGCTGCTCCTATCCTGGTGATGGATGTGTTTGAACACGCATTCATCACCGATTACGGGCTCGACCGGAAAAGCTACATCAAAGCTTTCTTTGAGAATATCGAATGGAAAGTAGTGAATGAAAGGCTTAAATGAAGTTCAAAGTTCAAAGTTCAAAGTTCAAAATCACAGCGGATTAAGCGGAAAAAAATCAGTCATTTGTCACTGGTCACCGGTCATTAGTATTTTTAATTCTGTTCTCTGTTCTCGGTGTTCGGAAAAAGATTCACTGGTAATTATGGTGTGGATTGTGATAATAGCCATAATAGCCAGTGAATATTAATACTCCACGTTCCGCACTCCGCATTCCTCATTCACTATTCACTATTCACTATTTTATCAAAAGCATCTTCCGCGCCTGGACTAAATCCCCCGCCTGCAGCCTCACAAAATATATCCCGCTGGACATCCCCTCCGCATCCCATACCACTTCATGCTGTCCGAGTGACAAATGACCAGTGACGAGTGACTGCACCTCCCGCCCCTGAACATCATACACCATCAACTCAACATAGCTGTCAGCTGTCAGCTGATAACTGATAACTGTCTTAGCGTTGAAGGGGTTAGGGAAAGCTGTCAATTTTATACATTTATCGGGAGTAATCGATTCGATAACCTCGCCCTCGAAGCTTTCGCCCCAGCAGTACCAATCATGAATATAATCAGAGCCATCAGCCGCCGCCAGCTTCTCAAAATCGAAATGGTCTTCCGTATAGATAGTATCAGGGTAAATCCCAATATAGGCGTCGTAAGTATAATCGCCGGTGGGAGCGTTAGCCGGGACATTCTGCGTTCGGTCGCGGTTACCGGAAAAACCGGGATTCAATGTCAAATTCACCGGTCCGATGACAGGGCCATATTCATTACCGTTGGGTAGTGTTATCATAGTCCAGATATCGGCGGTGACGGCGATAGTTCCCGGATTTCCCACTGCGATATTGAAATCGAAGGAACCGCCGTTAGCGGGAATCTGAATCGGAGGATTGACCGGAGTGAGGGTCACAGATACACTGGTCACCGTCAGCATACCGCTATAATCGTAACAGAATCCACCCCAAATATCGTACATCATCGCTAATACATAGTATTCGCCGTCGGGAATACCGCTTAAATTCCACTCCCAGGCATCGGCCGGATCATCTTCATTGATGGAGAACAGGTAATCGATGATGGTGGTGAAATTGGGATCAGGTGTTTGGCAGTAGAAGAAGTCAATGAAAGCGTCATCATTTAAATCTTCATCTTCCCAGGTGATGTTGTAAGATGCGATTGCAACCGCGCCGCTGTCCGGCGGGGTGAGGATAGTTACAGTGGGTTCAGCATTCAATGCCTGTAATTCGACCGGTATGGTAACCGAAGGATTCGCCGGATCATTCGATTCCACTATCAGATTAGTGCTGTAAGTACCAACCTGTAATCCTGAAGCGTCGATGAAAAGGGTGACTTCTTCCGAGCCGCCGCTGGGAATGATACCGGAGGATGGATCGACCGAAAGCCAATTGGCAGTAGGATCTGGTATTTCATATTCTAATGTTCCGCCGCCGGAATTTCCCAGAGTTAAGATATCTTCTTCTGTTCCTCCAGCAGGAACTGTTATGGAGAAACTGGCGGGCGAATAGGTGATAACGGGCGGATTAGCGGATTGGACGGTGATTGAACCGTTCACCAATGTAGGGAAGATTTGTGAACCTAAAGCAGAGTAATAAAAGTCGTTAATATTTAATTCCGTAGTGCCGGAGGAATTCGCTGGAATCACAAATTTAAGGAAAACTAACACTCCTTCACCACTCAAATAATACCAGAACATTGTGAATGCTCCGCCTTGGATTAATCCAGGAGTAGAAATATTATAGGTATATGTCCAACTTGTAGGAGTTATTGTTCCAGTAAATATTAAGGAATTGCATTGTGCAACGCTGGGATTATAAGTTATATCCATATTATAACTCATAATCTGTGATGAAGAATTGACATAAGTAGTCATTAATGGTATTAAAATTGTATCGCCGGGGGCAGCGGTGGTGTCCGGCAGTGATACGGTGATGGCTGAGACTGATACCGCCAGTCCCAGCATGACGATCAGGGTGATTACTGCGTTCTTCATTTTAAATTCTCCTGAAAAAGTGGATGAATATTGATTTATTGTATTAATAATAGAAATGATAGCTTTAATTGCTTTAATAGCTTGTGAATCTCCTTCACACTTTTATACTACTCATTTTATTAGCAGCAATTTCCTCGACTCCACTAAATCCCCCGCCTGAAACCTCACAAAATATATCCCGCTGGCGAAATCCTCCGCATCCCATATCACTTCATTCTGTCCGAGTGACAAATGACCAGTGACGAGTGACTGAACCTCTCTGCCTTGAACATCATACACCATCAACTCAACATAGCTGTCAGCTGTCAGCTGATAACTGATAACTGTCTTGGCGTTGAAGGGGTTAGGGCTAACAGTGATTATTCCGGGATTATCACCGACAATACTTTCATCGGAAAATCCTCCGCTTGAGATGAAGCCGTCGTCTGACAGTAATTTTTCAAAATTGAAGCTATCGCCGGCGCATACCTCAGGATAATATCCCGCGTTTACTATATATGTGTAATCTCCGGGAGGAGCGTTAGCGGGCACAATCTGCGTTTTCGTCCTCGTTATACTGCCGCCCAGCGCTATAGACACATCCACGAGCCCAATCAGAGGTTCAAGGTAACTGCCGCCGGGTAAAACCACTTTTATCCAGGCGTCGAAAGATATCGCTGATGTATCGATATTGGTCAATTCGATATTATAATCGAAAGTTCCGCCGGAAGCCGGAATCTGTATCGGTGGAGATAAGGGGGTGAGATTGACAGCCACCTGCGGCGGCGGTCCCAATGGATACATTTCAAATCCGGCGATATAAGCGGGCAATCCATGGACACTAACCAGCATAGTTGAGAACAGCGGATCATATTCATCGGTATAATCACAGCCTTGAGCTGTGGCGTTATGGGTCAGAGAGCCGGTGCAAAATGATACTCCGGTATATGTTCCTGAAATTGGGTCCATCTGAAGCATATAGGGGTTGCCATTTTGATCCGCATGAATCCACAGCCAGGGTCCATTGGGATCGTCGTCATCCCAGGCAAGACCATGAACCATAACCCCGGGAGGGCCCAGAATCCTGATCAAATTGCCGCTTCTATCCATTTCATACATAGGATTCGACCAATTCCCGCAATAGAAACTACCGTTGCCTTTATCCCCTTCCGGATCATAAGCCACGCCCCGGGGGAAGATCATATTTACTGGATGAGGAATAGTGCCGACATAGGTGTATGTCTGCGGATCGTAATAATCCAATCCGTTTTCCCAGCCGCCATAGACATAATCTTCATCGGTGCAGAAATCCCGGATGCCCCAATAAGATGTGGCATGTTGATCGAAAGATGTGATCAAGTTTCCATTCCGGTCCCAAATATGAATATATTTATTTCCCTGATTAGCGCTGGTGGTCCATAAATAATCGCCATAGAAAGCTAAGGCAAAACAGGGGATTTCACCCATGGTGTCATACAAGATGAACTGAATATCCCATTGTTCATCAATGCCGCCGGTTTTACCTGCATTCCATGATATGTGATTTTTTTCCCATTCATTGAGTGTAAAAGCGGAAAGAAACGAGGGGATTAAAAACAACAGAGAGATAATCGCAGAACGCATTTTAACCTCCTGAAAGAGTGAGATTATGTGGGTTTAGATATTTATGTTAATGAAGATTGCTAACAATGTCAAGTTTTTAAAGAAAAAAAAGTATATAAGTTTACAAGTTGGCAAGGTAAAAATTCGATATTCCTTTTTCGATATTCCTTGTTCGATATTCCTTGTTCGATATTCCTTATTCGATATTCCTTGTTCGATATTCCTTGTTCGATATTCCTTGTTCGATATTCCTTGTTCGATATTCCTTGTTCGATATTCCTTGTTCGATATTCCTTATTCGATATTCCTTGTTCGATATTCCTTGTTCGATATTCCTTGTTCGATATTCCTTATTCGATATTCCTTGTTCGATATTCCTTGTTCGATATTCCTTGTTCGATATTCCTTTCCCTTTACCCCTTCCAAATATACTTGACATTGTCCTCTTTTTTTTGTATATTTAAAGATATACCGTAGGGGTGGTTCCGTAAGACGGAGCCTGAGAGCATACCCTTGAGTACCTGATCCGGATAATACCGGCGTAGGGAACGGCTCGACAAAGCTAATTAACGGTATCAAACCGCCTCACCTCCCCTACAGTGCTGGCGGTTTTTTATTTTTTTGAGGTGTATAATGAAAAAAGTTATTTTTATCCTCGTCTTTTCATTGCTGTCCATCCAAATTGCCCTAAGTTACGATATTAAAGGGGTAATGATAGATAATCAGACAGGTGAAACCCTGCGCGATGTGAATGTACTAATCGACGGAACTACTATTGGAACGAATACCGATGAAAACGGGAAGTTTCAATTGAAAGATGTTCCGGTTGAAACATTCATTTTATCCGCCGGGCATATCGGCTATAAAATCTTTAAAATCAAGATCAATCCGCTGTGGCAGAATAATATCCGCATCGCTCTGGAACCGGTGTTTCTGTCCGGCGAGGATGTGATAGTCACCGCCACGCGGGCTGATATGGAAAAAGCGGCCGCCTCTTTCAGCAATATCACTGTTGACCAAATCGGAGAAGCTTACAGCGTTCAGGAATTTCCCATATTGTTAGAGTCATCGCCCGGCGTCTACAGCTATGCAGAGGCGGGCAATCCCCAAGGTTATTCCTATCTGAAAATCCGGGGCTTCGACCCCAGGCGGATTGCGGTGATGATCAACGGTATCCCGCATAACGACCCCCTCGACCATGCGGTTTATTGGGTGAACATGCCGGATTTCGCCGCAAATGTGAATGATATTCAAATTCAAAGAGGGCTGGGATATTCGCCTTATGGGCCTTCATCCTTCGGCGGTTCGATCAACATCATGACCAATCCTGATCCGCAGAACCGCCGGCTGGAAACTTCCTACGGATACGGCGATTTCAACACCCGCAAATTCTCCGCCCTGTTCAACAGCGGCATCGTGGACAATTCCTATCAGTTTTTCGGAAGATTCTCCCGCATCACCACCGACGGATTCCGGGATAACGCCGGTTATGAAGGCTGGTCTTATTATTTGTCCGCCAGCCGCTACGGTCTCGATAATACTTTGACTCTCAATGTCTACGGGGGACCGCAATTGACCCATGTGGCTTGGTACGCCATCCCGGAGGAGATATTAGCTTATGACCGGAAATACAATCCCATAGAATACAAAAACACTATCGACAATTTCAATCAGCCGCACTACGAAATGCACCATAATCTGCGGTTATCGGAAAAATTAACATTAATGAATACATTGTATTACATCCGCGGCAAAGGTTATTGGGAAGTGTTCAAGGGATACGGCGAACCGCTCTATGCTTATGGTTTATCTGACAACCCGTCGGCAGTGTCCAACCTTGTCCAGCAGTATTGGACCGAGAAAAATCAATGGGGATTTATTCCCACATTGATGTACGACGGTAAAAAATGGGAATGGAATTTCGGAGCTAACTTATATACTTTCGACAGCCATCAGTACGGCAAAATCATCTGGATTCAAGATCCGCCAGAGGGAGTCAGCATCGAACCGGAACATAAAGACCACGATTATAACTATGACATTTGGGAAACGGCGGGATTTGGTCATGTAGTGTACAAAGGTATTGCAAAATGGAATTTCATTGCGGATCTGCAATACCGGCATATCGATGTCGATTTCCGGCAGAATCCGGCGGGCGCATTTCAGGGGGCTGAGCTCAACCGATATCATTTAACCCGCGATTTCCTAAATCCCCGCCTCGGCGCCAGCTATAAATTATTCGACAGCGCCACCGCTTATATAACCGCCGGATACGCTCAACGGGAACCTTCGCCTAACGAATATTGGGATCCCTGGGCGGGTCCTTATGCCTACGGAATGGATCCGTTTTTCAATAATTCGGAAATTATGACTATTGGTGATGACACGCTGTACACCAAATGGACGGCTCCGGCGGTAGAACCGGAAGAATTATTCAATTATGAGATCGGAATACGCTGCCGGACAAAATCATTCAAAGGAGCGGTGAATCTTTATCTGATGGATTTCCGCAATGAAGTGGTGCCCGCCTGGGGGATGAACTTGGGCTATCAGGTCACCATCAATGTGGATAAAGCTCTTCATCGCGGCATCGAAGCGGAAGCCGTATGGAAACCTTTCTCCGGATTGGCGGATATAATATATCTGAGGGGTTTAGAACTATTCGGCAGCGGCAGTTATTCGCTGAACACCTTCGAATCAGATTTTGTCACCGATACCCTCACCGCTGAGATAAAAGGCAACAAGATTCCATTATTCCCGGAATTAATATTGAACGGAGGTTTGAGCTATTCTATCCGTTCAAATTCCGGGTGGACTGTAAGACCTTGGCTGAAATTACGGTATATCGGCGAACAGTATTTGGAAGCGGCTAATATAGAGGAAGCGGTGATTGATCCGTACGGTACTGTCGATGCGGGTCTGATTATCCAAACTCCCAAATATGGCGAACTGCCTCAGCTCAGGTTTAAGGTTAATGTTAATAATATTTTAGACGATAAACATGAAACAAGCGGATACTATTATGAAGGCAGTTACTATTATCCCGGCGCGCCGCGGAATTATTATGCGGAATTGACGGTGGGATTATGAATAAAATCTTCGCCGGCTTCGATTTAGGCGGAACATACCTAAAATACTGCCTGGGCACCGGAGAGGGCGGTATATTATATAAAAACCGCTTGGATTCAAAGGCGTCGGGATCGATTGAAGATATAATCGAAGCCTTCAAAACCGCATATAATGATCTAAAAGTTCAAGCGGATAGGATGAAATGTGAAATTTCCTCGGCGGGAATTGGAACGCCGGGCGCTATCGATCAGGAGAAGGGGATTGTATTCGGTTCCACTCCCAATATACTAACGATGAAGAATTATCCGTTGCGCGCCCGTTTATCGGAGGAATTCCAATTGCGTACGGCGATGGATAATGATGGTAATCTGGCGGCTTTAGCGGAAGCGGCTGCCGGCGCGGGCAAAGGTCATAATTCAGTGTTAGCGTTAACTATCGGCACCGGCATCGGCGGGGGATTTGTATCAAACGGTAAAATATTCAGGGGCGGACATGGCAGCGCCTTGGAAATCGGACATACTTCCATAGACTATGACGGCAGGTTATGCGGCTGCGGGAGAAGAGGCTGTATCGAAGCCTACGCTTCAGGTTCCGCCCTGCTCAAAGCGGCGAATCATGGACGGATTAGCTTTGATACTCCCCAAGAAGTCTTTTCTTCTGCGAAAGAAGGTGTCAATTCAGCTGTAAAAGCGGTTAATGACGCTTTGAACGCACTATCATCAGGAATCGCCAATCTGCTCATCGCTTTCGATCCCGGATGCGTAGTTATCGGCGGCGGAGTGATGCCGGGTTACCTTGACTATTGGGAGGAACTGGAACAGCAGGTTTGTGATAAAGTCATTGATTCCTTAAAAGGCAAAGCGCCCATTCTGCCGGCGGAAACCGGTAATGACGCCGGGATTATCGGAGCTATTTTATTGGCTTCGGAATCGTATTAAAATTTACAAGGATAAAAAGGATAAAAAGGATAAATTAAAACATAAAATTTTGCATTTTAAATTCTAAATTTTTAATTTTTAAATCCTTATAATCCTGTGTATCCTTGTTAAATTAAAGCTTCAACGATTTACGAAACTCTTCCATTTTAGTTTTGATATTAGGATCGAAGCCGTATATCATTTCCAGTTTGGCGCAGGCGAAATCGGGACAGTATGCGCAATTGTCGTATTTCAGTTCGAAGGCGCATTTGCGGGCTTCGCACAGTTGACGGGCGAAACCGGACAACCTGCCTTCAGTCTGCGGACAGCCGTCGCACCAGACATCTTCGGGTTTGACATCATACTGGAACGCTTCGGACCATTGTCCCGCAATCTCTTTAATTTTCTCTTCATTATTTTCTTGAGTGGCGATATAAGCCGGACATACGGCGCAGTCGATGCCGCACTTGCCCACTAATGTTCCTAACATCTCTTTTTCCCTTTCTTTGTTTGATTTTCCACCGAATAGTTTAAATGAACAGCCGGTAGTGGAAATCAAAGCCGCTCCTGCGCATGTCATGCAGGCGGCTTTGATAAATTTCCGGCGGCTGAAACCGTTGTCGTTTGAATTCATTTAAGTTAATCCTTTCAAAGTTCTATGGTGAAATGTTTGAAATTCACTATTTTTAATTCACTATTCACTATTTCATTTCCCCGCTTCGATTTCCTGAAACCTGAAGCATTCCGCCGTATGGTCATTGACAATACCCACTCCCTGCATGAAAGCGTAACAGATAGTGGGACCGGCGAAACTGAAACCGCGTGATTTCAATTCTTTCGACATCTCTTCAGCTTCCGATGTGATGGCGGGGATATCATCATCACGATGATAGACTATAGTTTTCTCCGGTTGGAAACGCCATACGAAATTGTCATAACCGCCTTCATTCTCGACTACTTCCAGAAATTTCTGCGCATTATTGATGATGGCTTTGATTTTTTGGCGGTTGCGGATGATCCCTGAATCGTTCATCAGACGCTTGAAATCCGCCTCGCCATAATCCGCTATCTTGACGGGGTCGAGGTTATCCAAAGCTCTTCGGAAATTCTCCCGCTTTTTCAGCATTGTCAGCCAGTTCAATCCCGCCTGAAATGTCTCAAGCACCAGATGTTCAAAATGCACCGCATCATCATGATTGGGAACGCCCCATTCGGTGTCATGGTAGCGTTCCAATAAAGGATTGCCCTGCGCCCAGGCGCAGCGATAAAATTCTTTCAAAATATACTCCGAATGATATTTTCCGAGAACAGAGAACAGAGAACAGAAAACGGTGAATAGAATGCAGAATCAAGAATCGAGAATCAAGAATCGAGAATCAAGAATCTTTTATTCAATGGTGAAAGCGGCTTTTACTACCGTCATGATATCTTTTTCATCGGTGGAAGTGTCATAAATGCCGTAATCTGAAACGGCGGTGGAATGCCTTTGCTGTCCATTTTACTTTCACAAATTTATAATTTCACGCATAATATTTTTTAAAAGATATTGCTTTCCCGATAGGTTACGGGCTAAGCAGTCTGTCCGACAAAAAGAACACTCGTGTCTTTTATAAAAATATTAACAAATTAATTCAAAAAATCCAAAAAACAGTTGCTGTTTTTATCACATTTTATTATATTGTATCATCGATTGCGAATAAGACTCTTTTAGATGATATATTGTTCACTAATATACATAATTTCACTCTGATTGTCAAGTATTTTCAAAAAATAATTCAAATATTTTGGGGCGCTAAGATGAAAAAGCTAATTCTCTTCTTAATCGTGACTTCTCTGCTGGTGACTTCCTGCGATAATGACAAGAGTTCCAATGTGGTAACTATTGGCGGAGAATTGTTCATGGCGGGTGAAATCAAAATCCCGGTGCTTGCCGGCAGTTACAACAATATGGGCCAGCAATTGGGCACATTGATGGGCGATGATATTTCTCAGCTGTATCAAGCTATGGTAACGGAAGGCGCCGCTGAGCTGGGTTTGGATTTTGAATCTCTGTCAGCGGAAGCTGAAATTTTATGGGACACGGTTTTCCCAGTCTGGCTGCAGGAATTGTGCGCAGGATTATCTGTAACTTCCGGACTCACTTTGGAGCAGATAAAGGTACTGCAGGCTTACCCCGTCATAATCGAATATGATGTCAATTGCAGCGTCATCATATTATGGGGGGAATACACGCTTGACGGAGGATTACTGTTCGGCCGGAACCTCGATGATTCCACCGCGGTTTCCTTCTCCGGTATGGTGTGCGTAACGGTATATAAACCCGATGATGGAGGTCATCAGTTTGCCTCCATCGGCTTTCCCGGAGTGTTTCCCGTTTATTCCGGAGTCAATGATGAGGGTTTGTGCACTGCTCAGAATGGCGCGCCTATGGCGGATGTATTTAATACACCGAATCTGACCCAGCCCTGGAGGAGTATTAAATCCTTTGAATGGCTGAGGGATTATGAAACCTTGGGAGATTTAGAAACTGTTTATCTTAACACTCCCGCATCAGTCGGATGCAATTACTTAGCGGCGGATACCGGAACGGGAATTTGTTATGAAACCGCCACCGACCTCATCCGAGAAAGAGAACCGGATTCCACCGGTTTGATCTGCGAAACTAATCACTTCGTGCATCCTGATTTACTGCTCCATACCCAAATGTTCTATGGATCAGACACGACTTCGTCGACCTTCATCAGGCGGGCTAACCTCCTGAATTTAGCGGAAACTTATAAAGGGATGTTCACTATGTCAACACTGATCGATTCGGTGTTGTTAGTATCCGAATATCAAGGCGGTGTGATGAATAATACGGTGGAAAGTTATGTGATCAGACCCTCGGATTTGACTATGATAATCGCGGCGCCGGGACTGATCTCAACGGTCACAATAAATTTGAATGATTACTTCGACTAAATCTTTAAGTATATTTTAACTTTGCTGTGTTCTGCATCACAATGATAGTTTGTGAGGAATTATCACAAAAAACAGTTTTCAAGTCCGCAAGTTTACAAGTTGACAAGTTAAAGAACATCTTATTGAGATATAACAGTCTGTCCGACAAGGTTTCATCCTGAAACCACTGTACAGCGGATTCCTGAATGACATTTTTATATTCTCGGACAGACTGACGAGACTTGAGATAATGATTCGTATCCCGCATCTCGAAACTACTAATTTGGAAAACCTAGCCAAAGATATTTGAAATTTGATATTTGCCGCAGAGAACACAGAGATACACAAGGCCAAAGGGCAAAGACTCAGGATAATTAACAGGGATAAAGGGGATAAAAGGGATAAAAAATGCAATATTTTGGAAAAACTAAATTAGAATATCGGCGGTTTGATAACAGGATTTCATCGAAGATTGAATAAATTCAATGTTTTCATCTCCTTCATCCCTTTCATCCCTGTAAATTTTAATAATTGGAAATGTCACTGTAAGAGATGAACTCTTACATCGAAAGAGTAAGTATCTAACATCGCTGTTATTTTGAATACATTGACTGAATATGAGAGAGAATTTGCGGCGGAATATATTATCGCCGGAGTCGATGAAGCGGGGCGGGGTCCTTTAGCGGGTCCGGTGACCGCCGCCGCGGTGATTTTTCCCGCTGATATTGTCATTAAAGACATCGACGATTCCAAAAAATTGAAGGCGGTTGTGCGGGAACATCTGGCGAAAGAAATTAAGTTAAAAGCCATATCCTGGGCAGTGGGGCAGGCTTCTGTTGAAGAGATCGACCGGTTGAATATTCTTGGCGCAACTCGGCTGGCGATGACCCGCGCGATTGAGAAGCTCAACATTCGACCCGGTTTATGTTTAGTGGACGGTTATAGTCATCCGGGATGGCATATAAGGCATATTGGTGTCGTCAAGGGCGACCAGCGCTGTTTCACCATCGCCGCCGCTTCGATTTTAGCTAAAGTGTATAGAGATAATTACATGCTGGAACTGCATTACCGCTTTCCCTATTACGGCTTCGACCGGCATAAAGGATATCCGACAATATCTCACCGGGAAGCGATTTTAAAATATGGACCCTGTGAATTTCACCGGAAAAGTTTTCGGTTACTGCCGGTTGATTGAGATTGTTAATAACCTCATTTGATTTGAAGATAGATTCGAGTAGCGAGCTGCGAGTTTCGAGTCAAAGTCTCAAGTTTCGTGTCTCATGTCTCAAGAAGTTGTTCTGGCAGGTCTTGTCCGCTGTACAGCGGATGTAACCTGCCAGCCAATTTAATATACTCCTTAGCCTCTTGCAAAAGTATGAAAACACATCTGGCAAGGGCGAAGCATTTTCACCATCATATTCAAATTATTTCATCATTTTCCTGAAAATGCTTCGCCCCTACAGATATAGGTTTACCCTTTGAGGATTTTTGCAAGTAACTCTCCTGATAAAAAATTCAAGGAATAAATATTGTCAAAAAGGCTGGATTTAGGAAGAGCCGGAGAAACTATCGCGGTAAAATACCTCAAGAACAAGGGTTATACCATAATAGCGCGCAACTACCGGGGAGACCGCTGTGAAATAGACATCATCGCCCGCACCGATAATATCATTGTATTTGCGGAAGTTAAAGCTTCCCGTTCACAATTTGAACCTGAGTCCCAGGTGACCGATATTAAGAAGGTGCATATAATCCGCGCCGCACATTCATTCTTATCGGAAAATGAGATTCTGGATTTAGACTGCAGGTTCGACCTTATTGCTCTCCGCCGCCAAATGGGCGAATGGATTATCAATCATATCCAAGACGCCTTCAGACCGGAATGAAAATCCGCCTCGAATATATCCCCTCGCCGCTGGTATTTTCGACTATTTTCTGGCTCACTTTAGCGAAACCCGCTTCTCCTCAGATTGTCCTTTCGGAAATCATGTTCAATCCCGCTTATAATGATAATTTTTACGAATTTGTGGAGATCTACAACATATCGGCGGATTCGGTCAATCTTATAGGATGGCGTTTGGGAGATAACAGCGGCGATGATTTGATCATCCCTCATGATGAGGGACTTATTATAGCTCCCCGGCAATACGGACTCATCATAGATCCCCAATATTTTGAAAATCCCCCTTATTACGATATTCCCGATGAGTGTTTGACTCTTACAGTGGAAAGCGCCACCCTCGGCGGCGGCGGATTGTCTAATTCCACGCCTGAAACTATTTCCATCACCGATTCCACCGGCAATATCATCGCTCAATTCACATATTCCATCGAAATTACACCTGGGCACTCTCAAGAGAAGATTGATCTTAGCGGCGGCGACAATCCGGCTAATTGGGGCGAAAGTGAGAATGTGAACGGCAGTCCGGGAATGATAAATTCTATCGCGCCGGACAGTTTGGATATCTCTTTATTATCTATATCGGTGGAACCTGCATCACTCCGGCGGGGTGATACCGCTGTTCTCTCCGTCGCAGTGAAAAACACCGGTTTAACCGATGCGGCGGCTGTACCCCTGAATTTCGCCGTAGATATCGATGGTAATCAACTATTTAGCGGCGAAGAGGTTTTCTTTCAATATCTTATCTCCCCGCTTAATGTCAACGATTCCGAGATTGTGCAGTGTGAAACGGCGGAACTTGTTGAAGGTGTATGGCTTATTGGCGCTTTCAGTGATTTTCCCGATGATGATCTTACGGATGACACTATCAGCGTGGATATTATTGTGGGTTCCATTTCAGGTGCGATGCTGATTAACGAAGTGATGTATTATCCGCAGGCGGGAGAATGCGAATGGGTGGAAATCGTAAATGTCAGCGGTTACCCGCTGGAACTTAGCGGCTGGAAATTATCTGATTCAGATACTCTAAACGCTGCCGTTGTCGAAGACAGTATAATTATGCTCAACGGAGAATTCGCGGTTTTAGCGCAGGATTCCACGATTTTCGAATGGGATATTCCGGCGGTTTCGCCGGTGATTATTCTTCCCGGATGGCGGACGCTGAATGATAACGGGGATGCGGTGAATCTTATAGATTTAGCCGGAAATATCATCGATAAAGTGGAATATCCCGCCGGCTGGGGCGGTATAGAAACCGGAATATCTATGGAACGGATAAGCCTATATAGCGCCGCTTCCGATTTAAACAACTGGTATGGATGTACCGCTATCGAAGGGAGCACTCCAGGAAGGGCAAACTCAGTTCACACAGAAAATATACCCGCTGAAACTGTATTGAATATCGAACCCGAAGTATTCACACCTGATGGGGATGGTGCGAATGAAATAGTTATGATAAGCTATAATCTGCCGATGCAAACCGCCCGGGTTACCATAAAAATATTCGATGTCAGGGGCAGAGTTGTCAGAACTTTGATGTCTGGCGAATCATCAAGTCCGCAGAAAACAATTATTTGGGATGGAAAAGATGATGACGGAGGCCTCTGTCGAATCGGTTATTATATCGTGTATCTGGAAGCTTTGGAGGAATTAAGCAGAAGTTTAATGAAGAAAAAAGCTTCTGTCGTCCTGGGAGGAAAATTGTAGTGAGTAGGGGCGAAGCATTTTTAGTTAACAATAAAAATATTAATCACTTTAAAAAAATGCTTCGCCCCTACATTCCGTGAATATATGTCATAATTAAGCGCTTATGCTCTTAGTCCTCCTTTAAAAAAGGGGGAAACAAGGATGCTCCGGTTTCGGAGAAACCGGGCTGCCATCTGAATATCGAACAAGGAATATCGAATAATGAATAATGAAGAGCTTGATGCCAATATGTCATTCCCGCGCAGGCGGGAATCCAGCAGGGACAGAACATTGTTCTATCCTACAAATAAATATTTATCGTTGCGTCAGGTCTTGCTTGCGGAAACGCAAGTGTGACCTGGCAGAACAATAAAAACACGGTCATTCCGGCTTGTCCGAAATCGGCTGGAACAACTGCTTGTGTACCGATTCCGGACATGTATTGATTACCGGAATGGCGAGGATTGTTATTGTATTATTAAGAACTAAAATGTTACACCATTTAAATTTGACAATTCTGAATGAAATCAGTATATTTCTTTCTATTTAGCTAAGTGATTCCTATAATCGAGATACTTTAGACGCACAATTTACTAAGCCCAAGGAACGGGAAGTCCTTTGGAATTTCACACGCCCTTGGGCATGTGTGTTAGTATAGTTTTGTGAATTTCGTAACACAATCGGAGTCAATATTCAGAGGAACATAAATGAAACCAGTGAATGTATTAATCATGGGCGCCGCCGGGCGCGATTTTCACAATTTCAATGTATTTTTCCGCGGTAATGAACGCTGCCGGGTAAGAGCTTTCACCGCTACCCAAATCCCCAATATTGAAGGCCGTCAGTATCCCGCCGAATTAGCGGGGAGCCTTTATCCCGAAGGGATCCCTATTTATCCGGAAAGCGAATTAATCAATCTGATAAAAGAACTCAATATAAATCAGGTAGTTTTCTCATATTCAGATGTCTCTCATGAATATGTGATGCATATAGCTTCCCGCGTGATCGCCGCCGGGGTCAGTTTCCGCATCATGGGCGGCGCTGAAACAATGGTCAAATCCACCAAACCCGTAGTGGCTGTCTGCGCGGTCCGCACCGGCAGCGGTAAAAGCCAGACCACCCGTTTCGTCTGCAAGGTTTTGAAAGAGATCGGTTTCCAAGTGGCGGTGATCAGACATCCTATGCCCTACGGCGACTTAGTGGCGCAGAAGGTGCAAAGATTCGCTGAACTCGAAGACCTTAAAAAATATGACTGCACCATCGAAGAGATGGAAGAATACGAACCACATATCCACACCGGCACTATTGTTTATGCCGGAGTAGATTACGAAGCTATTCTCCGCGAAGCGGAGAAAGAGGCGGATGTGATAGTCTGGGACGGCGGCAATAACGACATGTCGTTCTATAAGCCCGATTTAATGATCACAGTGGCGGATCCTCTGCGCCCCGGTCATGAATTGACTTATTATCCAGGCGAGTCTAATGTGTTGATGAGCGATGTGGTGGTGATTAATAAAGTCGGCAGCGCGGATCCTATAGATGTCGAAGAAGTGCGCAATAATATCCGGGTTATGAATCCTCAAGCGGTGATAGTCGAAGCCGCTTCTCCCATATCGGTCGAAGATCCTTCGGTGATCGAGGGTAAAAGCGTGTTAGTGATAGAGGACGGCCCCACCTTGACACACGGCGGGATGGAATTCGGGGCGGGAGTAGTGGCGGCGGGGAAATTCGGCGCGGTCGAAATTATCGATCCCAGACCATACACCGTCGGCACCATCACCGAAACCTTTGAAAAATATCCCGATATCGGCGCTTTACTCCCCGCTATGGGATACGGTGAACAGCAGATGAAAGATTTGGAGGAGACTATCCGCCTCACTGAATGTGATTCGGTAATCATCGGAACTCCCATCGATCTGCGCCGTGTAATTCATATCGACAAGCCCAGCACCAGGGTCACTTATGACCTGCAGATAATCGGCAAACCTGATTTGGCTGATATCATCAGGAAGAAATTCAGTGGTTAGAAGCGGTGATAAAGAACCCCGCACTGCGGTTGTGGCGTTGGGCGGAAACGCTATATCCGATCCGGATAAAGAAGACACCATAACTAATCAATTCGCCCACACCCGCAAGAGCCTGATCGCGGTTTTGGAATTGATAAAAGCGGGATACCGTTTGGTAATCACGCATGGGAATGGTCCTCAGGTAGGGAATGCTCTCAGGCGGGTGGAACTGGCTTACCCGCAGGTGCCGATGGTGCCTTTAGGAGTGCTGGTGGCGGACACTGAAGGTTCGATGGGATACATGATCGAGCAGAGCCTGCAGAACGCCCTGCATCTCGCTGGTATCAAGCGGGAAGTGCTGACGATTATATCGCAGGTGCTGGTGGATAAAAATGACCCTTCACTCTTGAATCCCACTAAATATGTGGGACCCTTTTTCCCGGAGGGGAAGGCGAGGGAATTGGCGGATATGTACAACTGGATAGTAAAGGACGCCGGTAAGAAGGGATGGCGAAGGGTGGTGGGTTCTCCCATACCCCTCCGTATTATCAATAGTTCCGCAATACGGAATTTGGTAGAGGCGGGATTCATCGTGATCGCCGCCGGCGGCGGCGGTATACCGGTATACCTCGAACCCGACGGCAAGCTGGAAGGTGTGGACGCGGTCATCGATAAGGATCGCGCGTCAGCTATCCTCGGACTGAATATCGGCGCGGAAGAGCTGATAATACTCACCAATGTCGACCGCGTCGCTTTGAATTACGGCAAACCTGACCAGCTTGAAATCGACCGGATGACAGCCGCTGAAGCCAAGCGGTATTTTGCGGAAGGGCATTTCCCGCCCGGCAGTATGGGTCCTAAAATTGAAGCCGCGGTCAAATTCATCGAAGGCGGCGGGGAAAAGGTCATCATCACTCATCTCAACAATGTGCTGGAAGCACTGAAGGGTAAAGCCGGCACCTGGATTGTGCCGCTGGCTTGAAATGGTTAAATGGTTAAGTGGTTAAGCGGTTAAGTGGTTAATAAGTGTAGGGGCGAAGCATTTTACGAGATATAGTGAATTATACGATTGCATTGGTGAAAATGCTTCGCCCCTACAAGAACATGTGGGAATTCTGGCAGGTCACACCCGCTTATAGCGCGCAAGACCTGCCAGAACAAGGTACTAGACCCTGGACCCTAAACCCTAGCCCCTAAACCCTATTTTCAAGATAAACCCTCATGCGCCGGCGGCGCACAACTTAGCATGAAAATAGTTTCAAGGGCGACCGCGAGGGTCGCCCCTACATTATCGGTTTTGTTCCCGTCAGGTTTCAAACGCAGAGTAACCTGACGGGTAGAGTAATGTTATGAACGGTTAAATCAGCCGGGTTACGCCCGAAAATGGGCTTGAAACCCGGCGGGAACGGAGTATTTTGGGTGGGTTAAAAACCCACACTACTAACAGCTGACAACTATTTTCAGGATAAACCCTCATGCGCCTGCGGCGCACCCTGAAGCATGAAAATCGGATTACTGGCAGGCGGGGACGCCTGCCAGCACAGTTCCTGGTGGTGTCATGCGTCCCCGCATGACACTAAGACATTGTTATTATTATGTATGGTGTCGACTACGGAGAGTCGACACCACATTGA